>RPRK01000041.1 GCA_003818495.1 Burkholderiales bacterium | reverse complement strand
CCTGGTCGCTCGGCAGGAAATGGTCGAGGATGCGCTGCGGTGCGTAGACCGCGACGATCATCGGGCCGTCGACCGCACCGGTCGGCACGACCAGCTCCATCAGGTCGAATCCGGTGGCGCCGAAGGTGACGTAGTACGGCCGCGAGTAGGTCAGCCGGTTCATGCGTGCGGCGCTGTCGAACGCCGCGGCGGCTTCGGGGGACAGCGCCGTGCGCGTCGCCGCCGCCACGGTGGGCCGGGGGGCCGCGGCGTCGACGCCGACCAGCGACTGGCCGTCGCGACCGCGCAGCTCGACGCGCAGCAGCGCGGGATTGGCGTCGAGCAGTTCTTCCATGTCGCGCCGGAAGCGGTCCGCCGAGGCCGCGTAGCCCGAGCCCTCGAGCAGCAGCAGCTGCTCGGTCTCGATGAGGCGCGCCCGGATCTGCAGCGCCGCCGCATGCGCCTGGCGGGTCAGCTGCTCCTGGGCCTGGCGACGCTGGTCGATGATCGACAGCCAGATCGCGGCGCCGACGGTCGCCGCCACCATCACCGCGATGGCCAGCAGCGCGCCGGCCGTGGAGGTCTTCAGCAGGGGGGCCGCCGAGCGCATCGTCGGGACCGCGGTGGCGCGGTCGGCGTCGAGCGTGCGCCGGTCGGCGCCCGGTTCAGGCAACGCCACCCGTGGCGCCGCCGTGGCCGATCGCGCCGGCGGCGCGGGCGGCGGCGATGCGCGCGGCGTCCCACCCGAGCACGCCCGACAGCACCGAGTCGGTGTGCTCGCCGAGCCGCGGCGGCGGCAGCCGGTAAGACGGCGGCGTGACCGACGCCTTCACCGGGTTGGCCACCAGCGCGACCGGTCCGGCATCGGGCCGCTCGATCTCGATGCGCATGCCGCGGGCCTTGACCTGGGGATTCTCGAAGACCTGCCGCAGATCGTTGATCGGGCCGCAGGGCACGCCCGCGCGCTCCATGCCGTCGATCCAGGCGTCCTGGCTCTGCCGGGACACCATGTCGGCCAGCAGCGGCACCAGCGCGTCGCGGTTGCGGACCCGATCCTGCACGCGCAGGAAGCGGGCATCGTCGGCCAGCGCCGGTTCGCCGCCGAGCTCCACGAAGCGGCGGAACTGGCCGTCGTTGCCGACCGCGACGATGATCCAGCCGTCGGAGGCCTTGAAGGTCTGGTAGGGCACGAGGTTCGGATGCGCGTTGCCCCAGCGCTTGGGCGGCGTGCCGCTGTGCAGGAAGTTCGACGACATGTTCGCGGTCATCGCGACCTGCACGTCCAGCAGCGCCAGGTCGAGGTGCTGGCCGGTCCCCGTGCGCTCCCGATGGAAGAGCGCGGCCAGGACCGCCTGGGTGGCGTACATCCCGGTGAACAGGTCGGCGACGGCCACGCCGACCTTCTGCGGCCCGCCGCCGGGCCGGTCGTCGGCCTCGCCGGTCACGGACATCAGGCCGCCGATCCCCTGGATGATGAAGTCGTAGCCGGCGCGATGCGCCCAGGGCCCGGTCTGGCCGAAGCCCGTGATCGAGCAGTACACGAGCCTGGGATTGACGGCACGCAGGCTGTCGTAGTCGAGGCCGTACTTCTTGAGCGCACCGACCTTGTAGTTCTCCACCACCACGTCGCTGACCCGCGCCAGCGCGAGCACGATGTCGCGGCCCGCTTCGCTGGCGAGGTCGATCTCGATCGAGCGCTTGTTGCGGTTGGCGGCGAGGTAGTAGGCCGAGTCGCCGGTGTCGTCGCCGTCGCGATCCTTCAGGAAAGGCGGCCCCCAGCCCCGGGTGTCGTCGCCGGCCTCGGGCCGCTCGACCTTGATGACGTCCGCCCCCAGGTCGGCGAGGGCCTGGGAACACCACGGCCCGGCGAGCACGCGGGACAGGTCGAGGACACGGATTCCTTCGAGGGCAGCGGGCATGGAGCTGGGCTGGAGAACAGGGTCGGGATCGGTCGATGGTAGCGCCTTTCGAAGGGCGCCCGTCCCGCGCCGCCGCGCCCGCCGGGCGGCCTCGTCCGGCCCGGTGGGAGCGGCCGGGCGGCCTCGTCCGGACGATGGCCTCGCGAACCGGGCGCCGGCCCCTGTGATACCCTCTCGGGTTGACCTGAAAACCTAGTCGAATCAAAGACATGAAGTCGGCCGACATCCGCAGGAAGTTCCTCGAGTACTTCGAATCGCAGGGCCACGCCATCGTGCGTTCGTCGTCGCTGGTGCCGGCCAACGACCCGACGCTGCTGTTCACGAACAGCGGCATGGTCCAGTTCAAGGACGTCTTCCTCGGCAAGGATCCTCGCCCGTACCGCCGCGCGACCACCGCGCAGCGCAGCGTGCGCGCCGGCGGCAAGCACAACGACCTCGAGAACGTGGGCTACACCGCCCGGCACCACACGTTCTTCGAGATGCTCGGCAACTTCTCGTTCGGCGACTACTTCAAGCGCGACGCGATCCGCTTCGCCTGGGACCTGCTGACGAAGGTCTACGCGCTGCCGCCCGAACGGCTGTGGGTCACCGTCTACAGCGAGGACGACGAGGCCTACGGCATCTGGGCGAACGAGATCGGCGTACCCGCCGAACGGATCGTGCGGATCGGCGACAACAAGGGCGCCCGGTACGCCTCGGACAACTTCTGGCAGATGGCGGACACCGGCCCCTGCGGTCCGTGCTCCGAACTGTTCTACGACCACGGCCCCGAGGTCGCGGGCGGCCCGCCCGGCAGCCCCGAGCAGGACGGCGACCGCTACATCGAGATCTGGAATCTCGTGTTCATGCAGTACGACCGGGACGCCTCGGGCACGCTCACGCCGCTGCCCAAGCCCTGCGTCGACACCGGCATGGGCCTGGAGCGGATCGCGGCCGTGCTGCAGCACGTCCACAGCAACTACGAGATCGACCTGTTCCAGGCGCTGATCGCAGCGGCCGCGCGCGAGACCGGCATCGCCGACCTCGCCACGCCCTCGCTGCGCGTGATCGCCGACCACATCCGCGCCTGCGCGTTCCTGATCGTCGACGGGATCATCCCGGGCAGCGAGGGCCGCGGCTACGTGCTGCGCCGCATCGCGCGCCGCGCGCTGCGCCACGGCCACAAGCTCGGCCAGACGAAGCCGTTCTTCCACAAGCTGGTGCCGGACCTGGTGGCCGCGATGGGCGACGCCTATCCCGAGCTGGTCGAGGCGGCGCCGCGCGTCGTCGACGTGCTGCGCCAGGAGGAGGAGCGCTTCGGCGAGACCCTCGAGAACGGCATGCAGATCCTGAACGCGGCGCTGGCCTCGGGCACGAAGACGCTCGACGGCGAGACCGCGTTCAAGCTGTACGACACCTACGGCTTCCCGCTCGACCTGACCGCCGACGTCTGCCGCGAGCGCGACGTCGCGGTCGACGAGGCGGGCTTCGATGCCGCGATGACGCGCCAGCGCGAGACCGCGCGCGCCGCCGGCAAGTTCCGCATGGGCGGCTCGCTCGAGTACTCGGGCATCGTCACCCACTTCCACGGCTACGAGCAGCTCGAGGTCGACGGCGCGCGGATCGCCGCGCTCTACGTCGACGGGACTGCGGTGCAGCAGGTCGCCGCCGGCCAGGCCGCGGTGGTCGTGCTCGACCGCACGCCGTTCTACGCCGAGTCGGGCGGCCAGGCCGGCGACCAGGGCCTGCTCGAGGGCGCGCACGGCGCGCGCTTCGCGGTCGACGACACCCTCAAGGTGCAGGCCGAGGTGTTCGGTCACCACGGCCGGCTCGAGTCGGGTGCGTTGCAGGTCGGCGACGAGGTCAGTGCGCGCGTGGACGTCGTGCGCCGCGCCCGCACCCAGCGCCATCATTCGGCCACCCACCTGATGCACAAGGCGCTGCGTCAGGTGCTCGGCGGACACGTCCAGCAGAAGGGCTCGCTGGTCGACGCCGACAAGACCCGCTTCGACTTCTCGCACCATTCGCCGATGACCGCCGCGCAGGTGCGCGAGGTCGAGGCGCTGGTGAACGCCGAGATCCTCGCCAACGAGTCGACCCGCTCGCAGCTGCTGTCCTTCGACGACGCGGTCGCCGGCGGCGCGATGGCGCTCTTCGGCGAGAAGTACGGCGACACCGTGCGCGTGCTCGACATCGGCTCGTCGCGCGAGCTGTGCGGCGGCACGCACGTCGCGCGCACCGGCGACATCGGCCTGTTCAAGATCGTCTCCGAGGGCGGCGTGGCCGCCGGCATCCGCCGCGTCGAGGCCGTCACCGGCGACGTCGCGCTCGCCTGGGTGCAGGGTGTGGAGAACGTGCTCCACGATGCCGCCGGCGCGTTCAAGGTGCCGGTCGTCGAGCTGCGCGGCAAGATCGAGCAGCTCATCGAGTCGGCCCGCGCCACCGAGCGCGAGCTCGCTCGGCTCAAGTCCAAGCTCGCGGCCAGCCAGGGCGACGAGCTGCTGTCGAAGGCGGTCGACGTCAAGGGCCTGAAGGTGCTGGTGGCCGCGCTCGACGGTGCCGACGCCAAGGCGCTGCGCGAGACGATGGACAAGCTCAAGGACAAGCTGCGTCCGGCCGCGATCGTGCTGGCCGCGGTCGTCGACGGCAAGGTGCAGCTCGCCGCGGGCGTCACGCCCGAGGCGGTCGGTCGCATCAAGGCCGGGGAGCTGGTCAACTTCGTCGCCCAGCAGGTCGGCGGCAAGGGCGGCGGCAAGCCCGACATGGCGATGGCCGGCGGCACCGACGCCGCGGCGCTGCCGAAGGCGCTGGCCTCGGTCCAGGGCTGGGTGGCCGAGCGCGTGTGAGCGTGGCCGGCTCGACCCCGGGGGAGGGCGCCGCGGGCGCCGACCCCGGGTGGCTGCCTCCGGCGCAGCCGCTCGGCGTCCGCACGCTGATCGCGCTGTCGATCCTCAATCACATCGCGTTCGCCGGCGTGCGAGTGTCGCTCACGCTGTCCGCGCTCCATCTGCACGCACCGACCTTCCAGGTCGGCATGCTGCTGTCGTTCTTCAGCCTGCTGCCGATGCTGCTCGCCATCCCCGGTGGCCGCTGGATCGACCGCATCGGCGCGCGCTGGCCGATGATCGCGGGCACCGCGGTGATCGCCGTCGGCGTCGTGCTGCCCTTCGTCTGGCTGTCGATGACCACGCTGTTCGCGACAGCGGTGCTGGTCGGCCTGGGTTTCCTGCCGTTCCACCTCGGTATCCAGAAGCTGATCAGCGAGCTCGGCACGCCCGAGGACCGTCGTCACAACCTGAGCCTGATGGCGATCGGCTTCTCGGTGTCGGCCTTCCTGGGGCCCACCAGCGCCGGCTTCCTGATCGACGGGCTCGGCCACCGCTTCGCGTTCGGCGTGCTGGCGCTGCTGCCGCTGGGCGCGCTGCTGTGGCTGCGGCGCCTGCGCGAGCGGCTGCCCGGCGGGCGCATCGCCCCGCCCGCGACCTCGCAGAAGATGCGCATCGGCGATCTGCTCGCCACCCCCGAGCTGCGCCGCCTGTACATCGTGGTGGCGCTGATCTCCTCGGCCTGGGACGTCCACCAGTTCCTCGTGCCGCTCTACGGCGCGCGCATCGGACTGTCGGCCTCCGGCATCGGGCTGATCCTCGGGTCCTTCGCGATCGCGACGATGGTGGTGCGGATGGTGATTCCGCTGTTCCTGATGGACGTCTCGGAGTGGACGGCGATCCTGGTCGCGATGGCGATCGCCGGCGTCGTCTACGCGGTGTACCCGATGTTCACCTCGCTCGAGGCGCTGCTGGCACTGTCCTTCGTGCTGGGGCTGGGGCTGGGCGTGTCGCAGCCGATGACGCTGTCGATCATGGCGCGCTCGGCGCCGGCGAGCCGGCTCGGGGAGGCGACGGGGCTGCGGCTGATGCTGGTCAACGGCACGCAGACGGTGCTGCCCTCGGCGTTCGGCGCGGTGGGCGGCGTGATCGGGATCGGCGGGCTGTTCTGGGGCATGGCGCTGCTGCTCGGTGCAGGGCTGGTGGGGGTGGGGCGGGCGGTGCGGCGGGCGCCGTGAGGCGGACCGGCGGGCGCTCGTCCGGCCATGCGGACCGATTCGGGCGCGGGCCGACACGATCCGTGCGCACTGCGCCATCGGCGCCACATGTCGACACGACAGCGGCCGAGCTGGCGACATAGACTCCACCCGTCGACGCGCGTCCGCGCGTCCGCATCCTCCAGGAGCCGCAACGATGCAGTTCACCGAGACCCTCGATACCGCCCAGCAGATCATCGTCAACTTCGGCCTCAAGCTGCTCGGCGCCTTCGCGCTGTGGTGGGCCGGCCGCTGGCTGATCGGCATGGCGGTGCGCCTGATCCAGACTGCGCTGACCGTGCGCCAGGTCGACCCGACGCTGCAGCGCTACCTCGCCTCGATCATCGGCGTGGTGCTGAACATCGTGCTGGTGATCGGCATCCTCGGCTTCTTCGGCTTCGAGACCACCTCGTTCGCCGCATTGCTCGCGGCCGCCGGCGTCGCGATCGGCGCGGCCTGGTCGGGGCTGCTGTCGAACTTCGCGGCCGGCGCGTTCCTGATGGTGCTGCGCCCGTTCAAGGTCGGCGACTACATCTCCGGCGGCGGCGTCGAAGGCACGGTGCGCGAGCTCGGCCTGTTCTCCACCACCATCATCGCGCCGGACAACGTGGTCACGCTGGTGGGCAACGGCAAGCTGCTCGGCGACACGCTCAAGAACTATTCGGCCGCGCCGTACCGTCGCGTCGACCGGCTCGCGCAGATCGACCACGGCGTCGATCCGGCGGATGCGATCGCGCGCCTGAAGGCCCGCCTGTCGACGATCCCGAACGTGCTCGCCGAGCCCGCGCCCGACGTGGAGATCCTCGACTTCAACCCGATGGGCGCGCAGCTCGCGGTCCGGCCGTACTGCCACACCGACCACTTCTGGCAGGTCTGGTTCGACACCAACCGGGTGATCCGCGAGGAGTTCTCGCGCGCGGGCTACGCGGTGCCGGCGGCGCATGCGGTGCACCTGAACGTGCCGGCACGCGGCGCCGCGCCGCAGCGCGAGGCCTGAGCGCCGTGCGGCCGCGGCCCCTCGCCTCGGCGGGGCGCCGCCGGTCGGGCGGCCGGCACGGGTAGAATCGCGGTCCCCCAGCCTCGACCGGGCCGCCTTCCGGGCGGCCGATACCGACGATGTCAGACGCCACCGCATTCGATCGTGAAGTCGACGCCCGCGGGCTGAACTGCCCGCTGCCGATCCTCAAGGCCAAGAAGGCCCTGGCCGAGCTCGGCAGCGGCCAGGTGCTCAAGGTCGTCTCGACCGACCCGGGCTCGCTGCGCGACTTCCAGGCCTTCGCCCGTCAGACCGGCAACCAGATGATCGGCCAGTCGGAAGCCGACAAGGTCTGGACCTTCTTCCTCCAGCGCCGCTGAGCGGGGCGGGGTCCGGCCCTGCCCGCGCCGTTCACCCCAGCTTCGCGCGCTGCTCGCGCAGCCGCGCGACGGTGCTCTCGAAGCCGGCTAGCCGCTCGCGCTCCTGAGCGACCACCGCAGGGGGCGCTCGGTCGACGAAGCTCGCGTTCGTCAGCTTGCCCGTCGCCTTGCGGACTTCGCCGTCGATGCGCGCGATCTCCTTGTCGAGCCGCTCGCGCTCGGCCGCGACGTCGATCTCGACCTTCAGCATCAGCCGGAAGTCGCCGACGATCTGCACCGGCGCGATCGAGTCCGCGGGCAGGGTGTCGAGCAGCTCCACGCCCGACAGCTTCGCCAGCACCTGCAGGTAGGGCGCGTGCGCGGCCGCGCGCTCGCGCGGACCGGCGACCACCAGCGGCAGCTTCTGCGCCGGCGAGACGTTCATCTCGCCCCGCAGCGCACGGCAGGCGTCGACCATCGTGCGCAGCTCGGCGACCGCCGCCTCGCTCGAAGCATCGATCTTCCCGAGCTCCGCGACCGGGAAGCGCTGCGTGGAGATCGAGTGGCGCTGTTCCGCGATCGCGGCCGCGAGCGCCTCGCCCGTCAGGGACTGCACGCCGCGCTCGCCGTAGCGGTGCGCGAGCGGCGCGACCTTCTGCCACAGCTCCTCGGTGATGAACGGGATCATCGGATGCGCCAGGCGCAGGATCGTCTCGAGCGTGCGCAGCAGCGTGCGCCGCGTGCCCCGCTGGACCGCCTCGTCGGGCGAGGCGAGGTCGACCTTGGCGAGCTCGAGGTACCAGTCGCAGTACTCGTTCCACGCGAACTCGTACAGCTCGCGCGCGGCGACGTCGAAGCGGTAGTCGGCGAGCGCCTGCTCGATGCTGGCCTCGGTGCGCTGCAGCCGGGAGGTGATCCAGCGCGAGACCGGCGTGAAGTGCATGTAGCCGCCGGGCACGCACTGATCCGCCGTGTGCGGCGCGAAGCCGCAGTCGCGCCCCTCGGTCTGCATCAGCACGAAGCGCGTCGCGTTCCAGAGCTTGTTGCAGAAGTTGCGGTAGCCCTCGCAGCGGTTCAGGTCGAAGTTCAGCGTGCGTGCGAAGGTCGCGAGCGACGCGAAGGTGAAGCGCACCGCGTCCGCGCCGTAGGCCGGGATGCCCTCCGGATACGACTTGCGCAGCTGCTTCTCGATCCGAGCCTTGTGGTCGGCGCGCAGCAGGCCCACGGTGGACTTCTCGACCAGGGTCTCGAGCGTCACGCCGTCGATGAGGTCGAGCGGGTCGATGGTGTTGCCCTTCGACTTCGACATCTTCTGGCCTTCGGCGTCCCGCACGATCGCGTTGATGTAGACGTCGCGGAACGGCACCCGGCCGGTGAAGAAGGTGGTCATCATCACCATCCGGGCGACCCAGAAGAAGATGATGTCGAAGCCGGTGACGAGCACCGCCGAGGGCAGGTAGCGGTCGAGGTCGGCGGTGGCGCGCGGCCAGCCGAGCGAGGAGAACGGCACCAGCGCCGACGAGAACCAGGTGTCGAGCACGTCGGGGTCGCGCACCAGCGCGCCGGACCAGCCGGCGGCCGCGGCCTGGGCACGCGCGGCGGCCTCGTCGCGGGCGACGAACACCGTGCCGTCGTGGATCGCGGCGCCCTCGGCGTCGGCCTTGTACCAGGCCGGGATCTGATGGCCCCACCAGAGCTGGCGCGAGATGCACCAGTCCTGGATGTTCTCCATCCAGTGGTCGTAGGTGGTCCGCCAGTGCTCGGGCACGAAGCGCACCTGGCCGTCGGCGACCACCTGCAGGCACACGTCGGCGATCGACTTGCCGGGGAAGAAGCCGTTGGCGTGGCCGCGCTCGCTCATCGCGACGAACCACTGGTCGGTGAGCATCGGCTCGACGACGACGCCGGTGCGCGCCGAGCGCGGCACGGTCAGCTTGTGCGGCTTCTCGGAGACCAGCAGGCCGAGCGCGGTCAGGTCCTCGAGCACCTTCTTGCGCGCGTCGTAGCGGTCGAGGCCGCGATAGGCCTCGGGCGCGTCCTCGGAGACGGTGGCGGTGCGGGTGAGGATGCTGATGACCGGCAGCGCGTGGCGCTCGCCGAGCTTCCAGTCGTTGAAGTCGTGGGCGGGCGTGATCTTCACGCAGCCGGTACCGAACTTGGCGTCGACGTAGTCGTCGGCGACGATCGGGATCTCGCGCCACGCGGCAGGATCGGCGGCCGACAGCGGCAGGCGCAGCGTGCGGCCCACCAGCGGCGCCCAGCGCGCGTCGGCCGGGTTCACCGCGACCGCGGTGTCGCCGAGCATCGTCTCGGGGCGGGTGGTGGCGACCACCAGCGCGTCGACGGTCACGGTGCGCGCGGGCTCGGTGTCGGTCGCCGGCAGCGCGACCTCGACCGCGCCGCCGGCGAGCGGATAGCGGATCTCCCAGATCCGGCCGTCCTCCTCCTCGCTGTCGACCTCGAGGTCGGACACCGCGGTCTGCAGCGTCGGATCCCAGTTGACCAGCCGCTTGCCGCGGTAGATCAGGCCCTGCTCGTGCAGGGAGACGAACACCTCGAGGACGGCCGCGCTCATCGAGGCGTCCATCGTGAAGTAGCCGGCGCGCGCGCCGTCGGTGTCCGCGTAGTCCCAGTTGCCCGACGCGCCGAGACGGCGCATCTGGCCGATGATCGTCGCGCCCGACTGCTGCTTCCATTCCCAGACACGCTCGAGGAACTTCTCGCGGCCGAGGTCGTGGCGGGTCAGGCCCTGCGCCTGGAGCTGGCGCTCGACGACCACCTGCGTCGCGATGCCGGCGTGGTCGGTGCCGACGACCCAGTTCACGTCCGAGCCCTTCATCCGCTGCCAGCGCACCAGGGTGTCCATCAGCGTCTGCTGGAACGCGTGGCCCATGTGCAGCGTGCCGGTGACGTTCGGCGGCGGCAGCTGGATGCAGTAGCCGGAGGCGCGGGTCGACAGGCCTTCGCCGGCGGCGGGAGCGCCGGCCTGCGCCTGGCCGAACAGTCCGCGCGACTCCCACAGCGGATACCAGCGCGCCTCGATCGCGGCGGGCTCGAAACTCTTGGCGAGCGCAGCGTCTGCCGCGCCCTGCGGTTGCGGGGCGTTCATGTTCGGATGGGAACCGCGTGGGGAAAACCGGCGATTATAGGCCGGAGGGGCTCGGAATCAGGTGCGCGGCCGCCGGGCGATCTCGGCATGCACGCGGGTGATCTCCTCGTTGACCGCCTGGGCGACGAGGTCGCGGACCGTGCGCATCACCGACTCGCGAAGGTCGGTGGCCAGCGACTCGGCCGCGCGGTCGACGACCGCCTGCAGGGAGTCCCGCAGCGCCGCGTCGAGGAGCGCCTGCGAGCGCCGCGCGAGGCGCTCGGTGACGTTCTCGCGGACCCGCTCCGAGAGGACCGACCAGTCGACCTCTTCGAGCGCGCGCGGCAGTTCCTCCGGCTGGTAGCGGGGGACCTGGACGATCTCGGTCAGCATGGGGATCGCCTCGTCGCGCGCGGGGGGCGACCCGGCCGCTGCGGGCGCCGGCGAGGGCGGCTGGGAGTCGGCCATGTCCGGACTCAGCGCCGCTCGGCGGCGGCGACGTCGTGCGTCGGCGACAGCGGATAGCCGCGGTCGCGGTAGAACCGGAAGCGCTCGCGCCCGCGCTCGACGGCCTCGGCACCGACCACCTCGACCAGGCGCTCGAAGCGGGCGAAGCCCTCGGGGGTCGCGTCGCCGAGGTTCACCAGCACGTCGTGCCAGGGCAGGCCATCGGGCGAGGCGGTCAGCAGCACCGGCGTCTCGGGCGCCAGCGCGTCGCCCGCCATCACGTGCGGCACGAAGTCGTGCGGCGCGAAGGTCCAGAGCGCCTCGTCGAACGCCTTGAGGCGAGCGGGGTCGTCGCAGCAGACGACGACGTGCTGACCGGCGCGGTAGATCTTGCGGACCAGGCGGCAGCCATAGCCGATCGGGTCGGGCGCGTTGACGTGGAAGTCGATGCGCGTCATCGCGACGGACCCGACCGGCGGCCCGGATCGGCCCGGCTCAGCCGGCCCGGCCGAGCACGAAGCCCGTCAGCAGCGGGACCGGGCGAGCGCTCGATCCCTTGGCCGCCCCCGATTTCCAGGCGGTGCCGGCGATGTCCAGGTGCGCCCACTCGTAGGCCTTCGTGTAGCGCGCGAGGAAGCAGGCCGCGGTGATCGCGCCGCCCGCCCGACCGCCGACGTTGCCCATGTCGGCGAAGTTCGACTTCAGCGCGTCCTGGTACTCGTCGTCGAGCGGCATGCGCCAGCACGGGTCGGCCATGTCGCGGCCGACGCCGGTCAGTTCGGCGGCGAGGGCGTCGCTCTTCGTGAACAGTCCGCTGTGATGGTGGCCGAGCGCCACGACGCAGGCGCCGGTCAGCGTCGCGATGTCGACGACCGCGGCCGGCTTGAATCGCTCGGCGTAGGTGAGCGCGTCGCACAGGATGAGCCGGCCTTCGGCGTCGGTGTTCAGGATCTCGATCGTCTGGCCCGACATGCTGGTGACGACGTCACCCGGACGCGTGGCGGTGCCCGAGGGCATGTTCTCGCAGGTCGGGATCAGGCCGATCAGGTTGACCTTGGGCGCGAGCGCGGCGACCGCGCGCAGCGTGCCCAGCACCGAGGCGGCGCCGCACATGTCGAACTTCATCTCGTCCATCTCGCCGGCGGGCTTGATCGAGATGCCGCCGGTGTCGAAGGTGATGCCCTTGCCGACCAGCACCACCGGCGCCTGCTTCGCGCCCGCGCCCTCGTAGCGCACCACGATGAACTTGGGCGGCAGCGCCGAGCCCTGTGCGACCGCCAGCAGCGCGCCCATCTTCAGCGCCTCCATCTGCTTGCGTTCGAGCACCTCGACCTTCATGCCGAACTCCCGGCCGAGCTTCTTCGCCTCGTCCGCGAGATAGGCCGGCGTGCAGACATTGCCCGGCAGGTTGCCCAGATCGCGGGCGAGGTCCATGCCGTCGGCCAGGGCGGTCGCGGTCTTCAGCTCGGCCGTGATGGCGGCGGCCTGGGCGCGCTCGCATCCGAAGGCGAGCGTGCCCGGACCGCGCGGCGAGGTGTCCCGCTTGCTCTTCATCCGATCGAAGCGGTAGCCGAGTTCGCGGGCGGCCAGCGCCTGCGCGCGGGCACGCCAGCCGGCGTCGCGCCCGGCGACCGGGACGTCCCCGAGCCAGGACACCGCGTCCTTGGCGCCGGTGGTCGCGAGCGCGCGCAGCGCGGCGCGAGCCGCTTCGGTGAAGGTCTTCTCGGACGGCGCCGCGTCGTCGCCGACCGACACCAGCAGCGCGCGCTCGATCGGGCCGGCGAGGCCGACGAGCAGCGTGGCGCCCGACTTGGTCGGCAGATCGCCGCGAGCCAGCGCGGCGGCGATCGCGCCGCCGGACTGCGCATCGATGGCGCGGGCGGCCGCTCCGGGCTTGCCGCCCTGGACCGCGAGGATCGCGCAGCCCGTCTTGGTCTTCTCGGGTGCGGAGGTCTTTGTGCTAAATTGCATCGCGGCAGGTCCTGGGGCTCGGTTCCGGGCGGGGCCGATTATAAGCGAGCCACAGCGAGCCAACCGGCCCCCACGATGCTGTTCAAGCGGGCGCTGCGGCGCGACCTCACCAACCTCGCCGGCGCCGTCTTCGCGACGCTCTTCACGATCATGGTCACCACGACCCTGATCCGCCTGCTCGGGCGCGCCGCCTCGAACCGGGTCTCCACCGCCGACGTGCTGCCGCTGATCGCCTTCGCGTCGATCAACTACATCCCCGTGCTGCTCGTGCTCACCGTCTACGTGACGGTGCTGATGACGCTGTCGCGCGCCTATCGGGACTCCGAGATGGTCATCTGGTTCGCGAGCGGGCAGGGCCTGGGCGCCTGGATCCGTCCGGTGCTGGGGTTCGCCGCGCCCTTCATCGCGGTGATCGGGCTGGTCGCCTTCGTGGTCGGGCCCTGGGCCAACCGGCAGGCCGCCGAGTACCGCCAGCGCTTCGAGCAGCGCGAGGACGTGTCGCAGGTCTCCGCCGGACAGTTCCGCGAATCCGCAGGCGCCAACCGCGTCTTCTTCGTCGAATCGATCAGCGAGGACCAGTCCGAGGTCCGCAACGTGTTCGTGACCCAGGTGCAGGGCTCGAAGCTGACCGTGGTCGCCTCCACCGGGGGGCGGATCACGACCGATGCGGTCGGTGACCGGTTCCTGGTGCTCGAGGACGGCCGGCGCTGGGACGGCGAGTGGGGCGGCAACGCCTACCGGCTGATGGAGTTCGAGCGCTACGGCGTGCGCCTGCAGTCGAAGGCGTCGTCGATCGCCAACCCGTCGTCGCGCCTGAAGACCACCTGGGAGCTGATCTCGGAGCCGGCCGGCGCCAACCTCGGCGAGCTGGTCTGGCGCGCCGGCCTGCCGATCTCCGGCGTCGTGGTCGCGCTGCTCGCGATCCCGCTGGCCTTCGTCAATCCGCGCGCGGGCCAGTCGATCAACCTCATCATCGCGGTGCTCATCTACGTGACCTACAACAACCTGACCGGCGTGATGCAGGCCTGGGTGTCGCAGGGCAAGGTGTCGTTCGTCACCGGACTGGTGGCCACCCATGCGGTCGTGCTCGTCGTCGCCGCATGGCTGTTCTGGCGTCGCACGTCGCTCGTGCGACTGTGGCCGCCCTGGCGCCGCCGTGCCGCGCCGCCGGCCGCCCCGGCCGCTGCCTGAGGCGCGTCGCGATGACCCTCATCGGCCGCTACCTGACGCGCGAGATCGCCTTCGGGGTGATCTTCGTGCTGTTCGGCTTCCTCGGGCTGTTCGCGTTCTTCGACCTCGTCAACGAGCTCGACGACCTCGGGCGCGGGGCGTACCGGATCCAGCATGCGATCGGCTACGTCGCGCTCTCGCTGCCGAGCCACGTCTACGAACTGATGCCGATCGCCGCGCTGATCGGCGCGATCTACGCGCTCGCGCAGTTCGCGTCGCATTCGGAGTTCACCGCGATGCGCGCGGCGGGCATGGGTCGCACGCTCGCGCTGCGCGGTGTGCTGGGGGTGGGCGCGGTGTTCGCGGTGCTCACCGCCCTGATCGGCGAGGCGGTCGCGCCGCCGGCCGAGCGGCTGGCGCAGAGCCTTCGCCTGACGGCGCTCGGCACGGCGGTGGGTGGTCAGTTCCGGTCGGGCATGTGGATCAAGGACACCCTGCGCGACGTGGACGGCAGGCCGCTGCGGCTGCGCTTCGTGAACATCGGGGTGCTGCAGCCCGATGCGTCGCTCGACAACGTGCAGATCTTCGAGTTCGACACCGAGTTCACGCTGCGCTCCGTGATCCGCGCCAAGCATGCGGTGTTCGCGGGCGACGGGCACTGGCGGCTGACCGACATCGAGGAGACCGAGTTCGTCTCGGGCCGCACCCTCGACCGGCTGCCGACCCTGAGTTCGCGCGTGGTCCGGCAGGCCGAGCGTTCCTGGCCGTCGGAGCTCGGTCCGGACATCGTCCGCGTCGCGATGCTCGAGCCCGACCGGATGTCGCTGCTCGGCCTGGTGCAGTACACGCGACACCTGCGCGAGAACCGCCAGAACGCCGAGCGCTACGAGATCGCCCTGTGGAAGAAGATCGTCTATCCGCTCGCGGTCATCGTGATGATGACGCTCGCGCTGCCGTTCGGGTACCTGCAGGTGCGCGCCGGGAGCATCGGCTACAAGGTGTTCGCCGGCATCATGCTCGGCGTCGCCTTCCACTTCCTCAACGGGCTGTTCTCGCACCTCGGCCTGCTCAACACCTGGCCGGCGTGGCTGTCGGTCAGCATCCCCAGCATGGTCGCGCTGGCGGTGGCCTTCGGCATGCTCGGCTGGGTCGGGAGGATGCGATGACGACCGGCATCGTGCTGTTCGGCCACGGCGCGCGCGATCCGCGCTGGGCCGACACGATCAGGGCGCTCGCGGCCCGGGTCGCCGAGCTGTCGCCCGATACGCCGGTCGAGCCCGCCTTCCTCGAGTTCATGACGCCCGACCTCGCCGCCGCCGTCGACACGCTGGTCGCGCGCGGCGTCGACGCGATCGTCGTCGCGCCGGTGTTCCTCGCGGCCGGCGGCCATGTGCTGCGTGATCTGCCCGAACGGCTCGCCTCGATCGCGACGCGCCATCCGGGCCTCGCGGTCCGGGTGGAGCCGGCGCTCGGCAGCCTGCCCGCGGTCATCGACGCGATGGCGCGTCACTGTCTCGACACGCTGTCGGTCCCGGCGGTCGAGCTGCCCGATGCTGCAGTGCGAGAGGCGCAGGGCGCGAAAAAATGATGGACGCCTCATGACCGTTTAGTTAGCATCCCGCTCAATCTCGGTGCACCGCGAGGCACTTCGAGAACCGCGTATCGAGGAGGAGGAGAGGCAGCGACGCTGCCATTTCAAGGCGCACGGCGACGTGCGCCTTTTTCTTTTCCAGCGGCGCTTTTCGCGCACCACGAGGCGGCACGGACATCCCGCGCCGTCCCCGCTCCGGGAGAGTGAGCGTCCCGCCTCCGGGCTGTGATACCGTCGCGCGGCTTCGTGGGAGGCGCCGGTCGATCCGATGCCCCCTTGCGGAAAATGGTTTAACCCTAAACAATTGCCGTTTCATCGTTCGAGCCCGCGCCGAGCACGGGCGCCAGCGCAAGGAGTCGGAGACATGCACCTCACCAAGATCGCCGCTGCCCTCGTCGGGACCGGCCTGTTCGCCGCCGGCACTGCGTCCGCGCAGGTCGTCCTGACCGCCTCGAGCTGGCTGCCGCCCACGCACACGCTGTCGCAGTCGCAGGCGAAGTGGTGCGAGGAGGTGGCGCAGGCCACCCAGAGCCGCGTCAAGTGCAACATCCTGCCGAAGGCCGTGGTCGCCCCGCCCGGCACCTTCGACGCGGTCCGCGACGGCCTCGCCGACCTGTCCTACAGCGTCCACGGCTACACGCCGGGCCGCTACGTGCTGACGCAGATGGCCGAGCTGCCGTTCCTTGGCGACTCCGCCGAGGCGAACTCGGTCGCCTACCAGCGCATGTACGACAAGCACCTGTCGAAGGCGGGCAACGAGCACAAGGGCCTGAAGGTGCTGACCGTGTTCACCCACGGCCCGGGCATCGTGTTCAACACCAAGAAGCCGCTCAACTCGCTGGCCGACCTGCAGGGCCTGAAGTTCCGCGTCGGCGGCGGCATGGTCAACGAGATCGGCAAGGCGCTGGGCGCGAACATCACGCTCAAGCCGGCCCCGGAGTCGTACGAGCTGCTGTCCTCCGGCGTGATGGACGGCACCTGGTTCCCGGCCGAGTCGGTCGAGTCCTTCAAGATCGACAAGGTCATCAAGCACAAGACGACCTTCCCGGGCGGCCTCTACAACACGAGCTTCGCGTTCGTGATGAACGAGGGCACCTGGAACAAGATCTCCAAGGCCGACCAGGCCGCGATCGAGAAGCTGTCGGGCGAGGCCGGTGCGCGCCTCTTCGGCCGGGGCTGGGACGCGGTCGACCGTCGCGCGAACGCGTTCATGCAGTCCGCGGGCGTCGTCAACACGCTGGCCTCCAAGGCCTTCGTCGACGAGATCCGCGGCAAGACGGCGCCGCTCGAGCAGAAGTGGATCGCCGACGCGAAGGCCAAGGGCCTGACGAACGCCGAGCAGGTGCTCAAGGAGTTCCGCGCCGAGATCGCGAAGAACTGAGCCTCTCGACGTCGACGGAGCGCACACCATGCGTCAGGCCTTCGAACGCCTGCTCGGCTACGTCGCGGCAGCCGCGCTGTTCGCGATGATGGTGCTGACCTTCGTCGACGTCGTCGGACGCAAGTTCGTCGCATCGATCCCCGGCAGCCTGGAGGTCACCGAGCTGCTGATGCTCGTCGTGATCTTCGTCGGGCTGCCGCTCGCCTCGCTCAAGGGAGAGCACGTCTTCTTCGACCTGCTCGACCACCTGCTGCCGGCCTGGCTGCGCCGCTACCAGGCGATGCTGGCGAACGGCATCTGCGCGGCGCTGCTGCTGGGCGGAGGCTGGCTCGTGTACGGACGTGCCGGGCGCACGGCGGAACAGGGCGACATCACCGCGCAGCTCGGCCTGCCGGTCGCGCCGTTCCAGTACATGGCGGCCGTCCTGCTGGTCCTCACCGGGCTGGTGCACCTCTACCTGATGACGCGCGAGCCGATCGAGGCTCCGAAGCCCGGCGCGGCCGACGCCTGACTCCGCACCCGCGCCGGCCCGCCGCGGCGAGCACATCCTGTCCCTTCCTCCCGACCTGCCGATCCCCGACCGACGATGACCGAAGCGCTGCTGGGATTCGCCGCGATGTTCGCGCTGATGGCGCTGCGCGTGCCGATCGCGATCGCGATGGCCGCCATCGGTCTCGTGGGCATCGGGCTGATGCGCTCGTGGCCCGCGGCCCTGGCGTCGACGACCACCGAGATCCTGGACATCGCGAAGTACACGCTGTCCGTGGTGCCGCTCTTCATCCTGATGGGCAACTTCGTGACGAAGGCGGGCCTGTCGCGCGAGCTCTTCCAGGCCGCCTACGCGTTCATCGGCCATCGCCGCGCCGGGCTCGCGCTGTCGACGATCGCTGCGTGCGCGGGGTTCGGCGCGATCTGCGGCTCGTCGCTGGCGACCGCCGCGACCATGGCCCGGGTCGCGATGCCCGAGATGCGCCGCTTCGGCTACGCCGACTCGTTCGCGGCCGGCGCGATCGCGGCCGGCGGCACGCTCGGGATCCTGATCCCGCCGTCGGTGATCCTCGTCATCTACGGAATCATGACCGAGCAGAGCATCGGTGCGCTCTTCGCGGCCGGCATCATCCCCGGCATCGTCGCGACGCTGCTCTACATGGCCGCCGCCTCGATCGTGACCCGCCGCGATCCCAGCCTGGGGCCTCCGGGCGAGCGCACGTCGTGGTCCGGACGCTGGCGCGCGCTGCGCAACATCTGGGGCGTGCTGGTGCTGTTCGCGATCGTCATCGGCGGGATGTACGGCGGCCTGTTCACGCCGACCGAGGCCGCCGGCGTCGGCGCCATGGGCGGCTTCCTGTTCGCGCTCGGCCGCCGCGCGCTCACCTTCAGGACCTTCGTCGAGGTGCTGCGCGACTCGGCGAGCACCACGGCCATGCTGTTCGTGATCCTGATCGGCGCCACGATCTTCTCGACCTTCATCAACTACACGACGATGCCGGTCGACCTGAAGGACTTCGTGATCGGCTTCGACGTGCATCCGATCGCCGTGGTGATCGCGATCTGCGCCATCTACGTGGTGCTCGGGTGCGCGATGGAGACGCTGTCGATGATCCTGCTGACCGTGCCGATCTTCTTCCCGGTCATCGTCGCGCTCGGCTTCGACCCGATCTGGTTCGGCGTGCTGATCGTCTGCGTGGTCGAGATCGGCCTGATCACGCCACCGGTCGGCATGAACGTGTTCGTGCTCCGCAGCGTGCTGCCCGAGGTGCCGACCAACGCCATGTGGCGCGGGGTGATGCCCTTCGTGGCGGCCGACGTCGTGCGCATCTCGATCCTGATCGCCTTCCCCGTCATCACCCTCTGGCTGCCGAAGACGCTGGGGCTCTGACCGTCCGTCCGCGGATTTGCACGAGCCAGACTGATTGGATATAGTTGAGGGCTTCTCAGGGCCGATAGCTCAGCTGGGAGAGCGCCGCGTTCGCAATGCGGAGGTCGGGAGTTCGATCCTCCTTCGGTCCACCAAGAACAACCACAGAAAGGCCAGGGCTCCGTCCCTGGCCTTTTTGCATCCCGGGAGCGCGACCGTGAGCTACACCACCCTCGGCTGGCAGATCGACGACCGCGTGCTGACGCTGACGCTGAACCGCCCGGAGCAGCTCAATGCGTTCACGGTGACCATGGCCGACGAGCTCGTCGACGCCTACCGGCGGGCGAGCGCGGACGACGCCGTCGGCGCCATCGTGGTCACCGGCGCCGGTCGCGCCTTCTGCGCGGGCATGGACCTGTCGGTCGGCGGCAACGTGTTCGGCCTCGACGAGACCCTCGACCCGAGCCTCGAGGCGCTGCGCGCGGGCTGGGACGATCCGGCGATCGTCGCGGGCGTGCGCGACACCGGCGGGCGCGTCTCGCTGGCGGTCTACGAGTGCGCCAAGCCGGTGATCGGCGCGATCAACGGGGCTGCGGTGGGCATCGGCGCGACGATGACGCTGCCGATGGACATCCGGCTCGCCTCGGACCGGGCCCGGATCGGCTTCGTGTTCGGTCGGATCGGCGTGGTGCCCGAAGCGTGCTCGACCTGGTTCCTGCCGAAGCTGGTCGGCCTGCAGCAGGCGCTCGACTGGGTCTATTCGGCGGACATCCTCACGGCGGAGCAGGCGCTGCAGGGCGGCCTGCTGAAGGCGGTCGTGCCCCACGAGCAGCTGCTCGCCGAGGCGCACGCGCTCGCCCGCCGCTACATCGACCGGCGCAGCCCGGTCTCGATCGCGCTGATGCGCCAGATGCTGATGCGCAACCCGGCGCTGCCGCATCCGGCCGACGCCCATGCGATCGAGTCGCTGGCCATGCTGCACACCAGCCGCAACGACGGGCGCGAAGGCGTGGCCTCGTTCGTCGGCAAGCGCCCGCCGCAGTTCGAGGGCCGGGTGTCGGACGGGATGCCGGCGTTCTATCCCTGGTGGTGACGATCGGCTGAAGCACCGCGCGGCTGCGGCGGCGCATCGTGCGCCGTCCCGCAGGATCGGGTACAAACGCGGCATGGACACGCCCACCGCCGCCACCCCCGCCACGTTCGACTACGTCATCATCGGCGCCGGCTCCGCCGGCTGCGTGCTGGCCGCGCGCCTGTCGGAGGACCCGACGGTCACGGTCGCGCTGCTCGAGGCCGGACCGCCCGATTCGAGCGTGCTGATCCACTGCCCCGCCGGACTGGCGCTGCTCGCCAAGACCGGCCAGGCCAACTGGGCGTTCGACACCGTGCCGCAGGCCGGGCTGGGCGGTCGGCGCGGCTACCAGCCCCGCGGCAAGGTGCTCGGCGGGTCGAGCTCGGTCAACGCGATGATCTATGCCCGCGGGGTGCCGGCCGACTACGACCACTGGGCGTCGCTCGGCAACCCGGGCTGGGGCTGGGACGAGGTGCTGCCGCTGTTCCGCCGTGCCGAGCACAACGAGCGCGGCGCCGACGCGCTGCACGGCACCGGCGGACCGCTCAACGTCGCCGACCTGCGCTCGCCCAATCCGTTCGCGCGGGCGTTCATCGACGCCGGCGTGCAGGCCGGCCTGACCGAGAACGCGGACTTCAACGGCCCCTCGCAGGAAGGCGTGGGCTGGTACCAGGTCACCCATCGCAACGGCGAGCGCTTCAGCGCCGCCAAGGCCTACCTGCTGCCCGCGCTCGCGCGCCCGAACCTGCGGGTGATCACCGGCGCCCAGGCCACGCGGCTGCTGCTCGACGGGCGGCGCGCCACGGGCGTCGAGTACCGGCTCGCCGACGGCTCGAGCGGGCGCGCGCTCGCGCGATGCGAGGTGCTGCTGTCCTCGGGCGCGTTCGGCTCGCCCCAGCTGCTGATGCTGTCCGGCATCGGGCCCGGTGCCCACCTGCGGGAGCACGGCATTCCGGTCGTGCACGACCTGCGCGGCGTCGGGCAGGCCCTGCACGACCATCCGGACGTGGTGCAGGTGGTGAACGCGCCGGGCCGCACCGATCTGTTCGGCCTGTCGGTGGCGGGCGTCGGGCGGCTGCTGCGCGGTGTCGTGGCATGGCGGAACCAGCGCACCGGGCCGCTGACGACCAACTTCGCCGAGGCGGGGGCGTTCCTGCGCTCGCGCCCCGAGGAGGCGCTGCCCGACCTGCAGCTGCACTTCGTGATCGGCAAGCTGGTCGACCATGGACGCAAGACGGTGTTCGGTCACGGCTACTCGTGCCACGTGTGCCTGCTGCGGCCGAAGAGCCGCGGCAGCGTCCGGCTGGCGAGCGCCGACCCGCTGGCCGCGCCGGCGATCGATCCGGCGTTCCTCGCCGAGCGCGAGGACGTCGACGCGATGGTCCGGGGCTTCCGGCTGATGCGCGGCATCCTCGGCCAGCCCGCGCTCGCGCGCTTCGGCGGTGTCGAGCTGCCGGCCTCGGCCGGCGCGCGCACCGATCCGCAGATCGAGGCGTTCCTGCGGGAACGCGCGGACACGATCTACCACCCGGTGGGCAGCTGTGCGATGGGGCCGGGGCCGGATGCGGTCGTCGACGCGTCGCTGCGCGTGCACGGCATCGAGGCGCTGCGCGTGGTCGATGCATCGATCATGCCGCGCATCGTCGGGGGCAACACCAACGCACCGACGATCATGATCGCGGAGAAGGCGGTCGACCTGATCCGGGCGACGATGCGGACGGGTCGGACGGCGGCTGCGATCGCGGCGTGATCACGGTCCGGCCGGACCGGCACTGACGCTGCGGGTCCGGGGCGCCCGGATGTCGTGCGCCCGCCTTCGCCGGGCCTCTCAGCCGACGCGAGCCGTCTTCGTGTCGATCGCCTGCTGGCGGCGCAGCACCGCACGCGCGCGCTCGACGATCGGCAGGTCGACCATCCGCCCCTTCCATTCGAAGGCCGCGCGGCCTGCACCGACCTCGCGTTCGAACGCCTCGAGCATCTCGCGCGCGGCGACGACCTCGGCCGGGTCGGGCGCGAAGCCCGCATTGCAGATCACGACCTGCGAGGGGTGGATGCAGAAGGCGCCCTCGAAGCCGAGGCGGCGCGCGCGCACGATCCGCGCGCGGAACGCGTCCGGGTCGCGGTAGTCGGCCACCGAGCCGATGAACCCGATCGGCAGCACGCCTGCGCGCCGGGCGGCGCGCACGTTCTGGACGTTGGGCACGTACATCGCATCGTCGTCGACGGTCGAACCGAGCGACGCCGCGAGGTCCTCGCCGCCGATGATCTGGCCGACCACGCGCGAGTGGGCGGCGGCGATGTCGTCGAGGTGCGCGAGGCCCTGCGCGTCCTCGACCATCGTGATGATCCGCGTGTGCCCGACAGGCAGGCCGCGCTCGCGCTCGAGACCGGCGAGCACCTCGGCGAGCTCGCGCACGAACGAGGCATCGGGCACCTTCGGCATCGCGATCGCCTTCACCGAGCCGCGCACGGTGGCCTCGAGGTCGCGGACCAGCATGCGCCAGGGCCGGTTCACGCGGACCGTGACGTCGCGGCCGGCGGCGGCGAAGCGGTCCGCGATCGCGGCGACGCGGGTGCGCGCCTCGTCCTTCTGCGCGGGGCCCACGCTGTCCTCGAGGTCGATCTGCAGCGCGTCGGCAGAGCCCTTGAGCGCGCTCTCGACGAACCGGTCGCTGACCGCGGGAACGAACAGGATCGAGCGCCAGACCGGCAGCTCGCGGACATCGGTGGAGACGTGCACGATAGTGTCCTCGGGGTCAGGGCAGGCGGGCGAGCTCGGCGAGGATCTCGTCGGTGTGCTCGCCGAGGCCGGGGGCCGGGCGGCGGAATCCGCCGGGACTCGCGCCCAGCCTCGGCACGACGTTGTGCATCGGCAGCGAGCCGAGCTCGCGGTCCTCGACCTCCACGATCGCCTCGCGGCCGAGGGTGTACGGGTGTTCCAGCAGCTCCGCCATGTCGCAGACCGGCCCGACGGTGACCCCCGCGGCCTCGAAGAGCGCGAGGTTCTCCGTCGTGTCGCGCTCGCCGATGAAGCCGCCGATGATCGCGTCGAGCGCGTCGCGATTCGCGACCCGGGCGGTGTTGTCGACGAAGCGCGGATCGGTCTTGAGCTCGGGCCGGCCGAGGGTGTCGAAGATCCGCATCGCCATCGACTGCATCGAGCCCGACAGCGCGACGAAGCCGCCGTCTCGGCAGCGGTAGACGTTGCGCGGCGCGGCGTGCGTCGACTGGTTGCCCGCACGCATCGTCGCCTCGCCGGTGAGCCGGGTCTTGGCGGCCTCGGAGGCGATGGTGGAGAAGATCGGCTCGAACAGCGACAGGTCGATCACCTGGCCGCGGCCCTCGCGTTCGGCCACGCGCAGCGCGGTCATCGTCGCGAACGCGCCCTGCATGCCGGCGACCATGTCGGCGAGCGCCAGCGGCGGCAGCGCGGGCGGGCGATCCGGGAAGCCGTTCAGGTGGGCGAAGCCGCTCATCGCCTCCACCAGGGTGCCGAAGCCCGGCTTGTGCGCGTAGGGGCCGGTCTGGCCCCAGCCCGAGATCCTCACGATCACCAGCGCCGGGTTGGCGGCGAGCAGGTCGGTGGGGTCCAGGCCCATCTTCTCGAGCCCGCCGGGCACGAAGTTCTCGACCATCACCTGTGCGGTCGCCAGCAGCTTGCGCAGGGTCGCGAGCCCGGCGTCGCTGCGCAGGTCGAGGGTCATCGAACGCTTGTTGCGGCCGTAGACCTTCCAGTAGATCGGCTGGCCGCCCTCGACCCAGCGACGCAGGTCGTCGCCCTCGCCGGGGCGCTCGACCTTGACGACGTCGGCGCCGAAGTCGGCGAGCTGCAGCGTCAGCATGTTGCCGGCGACGAGGCGGGACAGGTCGACGACGCGGATGCCGTCGAGCGGGCCGCGGGCGGTGGGGTCGAAGCGGATCATGGCGCGGCGATCATACGCCGCGCTCCGGCGCGGCCGCAGGGGCTCGGTTCCGTTCGGCCGGCGCCGAGCCGCGCGCCGCGATCGGGGCTCAGGCCGCCGTGCCGAGGCGGCGCCGGACGGCCTCGTGGTGATCGCCGCGTCCGGCCCGTCCGACCAGCACCAGCGTGGGCGTGCGCGACAGCAGGTCGCGCGCGGCCGCCACCAGCGCGTCCTCGCCGATCGACATCGTGGTCGCGATGCGTTCGTCCGGCGACAGCACGCGACCGTGCACGAGCAGGTCGCGCGCGATCGTCTCGGCCAGCTCCATCGGCCGCTCGAGGCTGCGGGCGAGGTGGGTGGCCTGCTGGTTGCGGGTGCGTTCGAGGTCCTCGGGGGCGATCCGTCGGGTGAGCGCCGAGAGCTCGTCGCAGACCACGTCGAAGAACACCCGCAGGTTGCGCGGCGCGACGCCCGCGGTCACCTGCAGCGTGCCGCAGTCGTCGTGCCCCTCGGTCCACGCGTCGATCTGGTAGGCCAGCCCGCGCTGCTCGCGCACCGACTGGAAGAGCGGCGACGACATGCCGCCGCCGAGCAGCTCGCCGAGCAGCTCGTAGACCGGGTAGCTCGGGTCGGTGCGCGCGGGCACCGGCCAGCCGAGGGCGACCGAGGTCTGCTCGTAGTCGTCGTCGACGTGGCGGTAGCCGCCCGCGTAGCGGGCGATCTCGCGCTCGACCGGCGTGCCCGCGGGCAGGTCGCCGAAGCGGCGTTCGACCTCGTCGGCGAACCGCGCGTGGTCGACGTCGCCGGCGGCCGCGACCACCATGTTCGCGGCCCGATAGTGGGTGCCCAGGTAGCCGAGGAAGTCGTCGCGCGTCACGCGCTTGACGAAGCGCGCGCTGCCCAGGATCGGCCGGCCGAACGACTGCTTCGGCCACGCCTTCAGGTCGAACTCGTCCTGGGCGATCGACTCGGGATCGTCGGCCGCGTCGCCCAGTTCCTGCAGGATCACCTGGCGCTCGCGCTCGATCTCGTCGACCGGGAAGGTCGAGCGGCGGATCACGTCGGCCAGCACGTCGAGGGCGACCGCCATGTGCTCGGCCAGCAGCACCGTGTGGTACGCGGTGTGGTCCTTGGCGGTGTAGGCGTTCATCGAGGCGCCGACCCGCTCGATCTCGAGCGAGATGCGGCGCGCGTCGCGGGTCTCGGTGCCCTTGAACGCCATGTGCTCGAGGAAGTGCGAGATGCCGTTGAGCTGGGCCGGCTCGTCGCGGGAGCCGACCCGCACGAAGGCGCCGACCGCCGCGGTGCGAAAGCCCGGCAGGCGGACCGAGGCGATGGTCAGGCCGTTGGCCAGCACGCGGGTGCGCACGTCCATCGGCGCAGGGCCGGGGCCCGCGCCGGCGCGTGGCTGGGCTCGGCCGATGGTCACGACCGGGCCTTCTTCCAGGCCTCGTAGCGTGCGCGCTGCTCGGCGTTCGGCGGGTACAGGCCGGGCAGGACGCCGCCCGCCTCGACCTCGCCCATGATCCATTCCTCCAGGCGCTCCTGCTCGGGCGCCGCGTCCGCGATCGTCTGCGCGAGGGCGGCGGGCACCAGCACCGCGCCGTCGCCGTCGGCGACGATCCAGTCGTCCGGGAACACCGCGACGCCGCCGCATCCGATCGGCTGCTGCCAGGCGACGAAGGTCAGGCCGGCGACCGAGGGCGGGGCGGCCGCGCCGCTGCACCAGACCGGCAGACCGGTGCCGAGCACACCGGCGGCATCGCGCACCACGCCGTCGGTCACCAGCGCCGCGACCTGCCGCTTCGCCATCCGCGCGCACAGGATGTCGCCGAAGATGCCGGCGTCGGTCACGCCCATGGCGTCGACCACCGCCACGCAGCCGGCGGGCATCGCCTCGATCGCGGCGCGGGTGGAGATCGGCGACGACCAGGACTCGGGCGTGGCCAGGTCCTCGCGGGCGGGGACGAAACGCAGCGTGAAGGCGCGCCCGACCACCCGCGGTCCGCCGGGACGCAGCGGCGATGCGCCGCGCAGCCAGGTGTTGCGCAGCCCGTGCTTGAGCAGCAGCGTGGTGAGGGTGGCGGTCGTGACGCCCCGCAGGGCGTCGGCGATGGCGGAGTCGGACATCGGTCGGTGTGGACGGATCGCGAGGGACGACCCGGCAGGAAGGCTGGGATCGGCCAGTCTACACGCGCCGGCGGGGCGCCCGGCGGGTGCCCCCGTCAGCCGCGCAGCGGCCTGACGGGGCGGGTCGGGCCGCCGGCCGAGGCGCGCAGCCGCTCGGCGAAGGTCACGGCGTCGAGGGGCCTGCCGAGCAGGAAGCCCTGGCCGTCCTCGCAGCCGATCCGCCTGAGCGCGGCGAGCTGGGCGTCGGTCTCGATGCCCTCGGCGGTCACGCACAGCCCCAGCGTGCGGCTCATGGCGACGATGGTCTCGACGATCGCGACCGCGCCGGTGTCGTGGGGCAGGTCCTGCACGAAGCTGCGGTCGATCTTGAGGCGGTCGAGCGGCAGGTGCTTGAGCGCCGACAGCGAGGAATAGCCGGTCCCGAAGTCGTCGATGGCGATGCGCACGCCGAGCGCACGGATGGTGTCGAGCTGGCGCAGCGAGGCGGCCCCGGAGCGCAGCGCGGTCTCGGTGACCTCGATCTCCAGCCGGTCGGGCGAGAGCCCCGAGGCGTCCAGCATCCGGTGCAGGCGGCCGGCGAAGTCGCCGCGCTCGAGCTGGCGCGGCGAGACGTTCATGCACAAACGCGGCGGCATCAGACCGGCCTCGGTCCACGCGCGGGCGTGCTCGCAGATCCGCTCGAGCACGAAGACGCCGATCGTCTCGATCAGCCCGCTGTCCTCGGCGACCGGCACGAACTGCTGCGGCGCCACCGACACGCCGTCCTCGCGCTCCCAGCGCAGCAGCGCCTCGGCCGCCACGAGGCTGTTGTCGCTCAGCGCGACGATCGGCTGGAAGTGGAGGGCGAGCTCGCCGCGCTCGAGCGAGCGGCGCAGCCCCTGTTCGACGTCCAGCCGCCTGCGGGCCCGCCGGGCCAGCGCTCGGGTGTAGAAGGAGACGTGATTGCGGCCGCTGGCCTTGGCGGCGTACATCGCCGAGTCGGCCGCCATCATCAGGGACCCGCGGTCGCCGCCGTCCTGCGGGAACACGGCGACGCCGATGCTGGCCGACCCCTTGACCTTGCGGCCGCCGACGTCGACCGGTTCGGCCAGCAGCGACAGCAGCTTGTCCGCCAGACGGCTCGCGTCCTCGGGTTGGGCGAGATCGGTCATCACGACGACGAACTCGTCGCCGCCCAGCCGCGCCGCGGTGTCGGCGTCGCGGATCGACGCACGCAGCCGGCGGCCCACCTCCTGGAGGAGGCGGTCGCCCGCCGCATGGCCGAGCGAATCGTTGATCGTCTTGAAGCCGTCCAGGTCGATGAACATCAGCGCCACGCCGTGCCCCAGCCGTCGCGCGCGCTGCAGCTCGTGGTCGAGCCGCTCGTCGAGGAGCGCGCGGTTCGGCAGGCCGGTCAGGACGTCGTGATGCGCGAGGTAGGACAGCTCCTCCTGGGCGCGTCGCATCGAGGTCAGGTCGGAGCAGGTCAGCACGTAGCGGACCTCGTCGTCCTCGGCCTCAGGCACGCGGCTGGCGGTCTGCAGCGCGACCAGGACCCGGCCGTCGCGCCGGCGCAGACCGACCTCGCCGCGCCACAGGCCGTCCGGCTCCTTCCCAAGCGCCTCCCAGAACCCGTCCGGGTGGGGCGGCTCGTGCAGCAGCGCGTCGGTGTCGCGCCCGAGCACCTCGGCCTCGGTCCAGCCGGTGAGCGCGACGAACGCAGGGTTGACCGACACGATGCGGCGTCGGCTGTCGGCCATCACGATCGCATCGGCGATCCGCTCGTACACCACGCCGGCCTGGCGCAGGCGCTCCTCGGCGTGGCGGCGCCCGGTCACGTCGCGCAGCACGCCGACGACCCGGGTCGCGGTGCCGGACTCGACGCTGCCGCGCAGCTCGCCGAGGCGCGTGCCCGCGAGCGGCTTGGCGTGCAGCTCCATCCAGCGCCCGCCGGCGTCCGGCCCGTCCACCGGCCCCGCGACCGGCCAGACCCCGGTGACCGGCTGACCCCGCAGGAGCGTCGTCCGGATCGACGCCCGGTCCGCCGCGGCGAATCCCGCGAGCAGGGTCGAGAGGTCCCCCGGCACCGCGCCCGGCTGCGCGAGCGTGCCCCGGTCGGTGCGCGGATCCCAGTCCCAGACGACCAGGCCGGCCACGTCCATCGCGAGCCGCAGCCGCTCCTCGCTGCGCTCGACCGCCGCATCCGCGTCGTGACGCGCGAGCGCGACCTGGATCGTCGCGTGCAGCTCGCGGCTCTCGTAGGGCTTGATCAGGTAGCCGTAGGGGCGGCTCGACTGCGCGCGGGCGAGGGTCTCGTCCTCGGCATAGGCGGTCATGAAGACGACCGGCGTGCGCGAGGTCTCCCGGATCCGGCAGGCGGCCTCGATGCCGTCGAGCGCGCCCTCGATGTTGATGTCCATCAGGACCAGGTCGGGCCGCAGGGCGTCGACGGCGTGCAGCGCATCCTCGCCTCGGGCCACCGTCCGCATCACGCGATAGCCCATTTCCTGGAGCCGCTGCGACAGGTCGAGCGCGACGATCCGCTCGTCCTCGACGACCACGATGGAGGCCGGGCGCAGGCGCGGACGCAGCGCGCTGCCGGCGAGGGCGCTCATCGCCGCCGCTCCGCGACGACGGGGAAGCGGATCTCGAAGCGGGTGCCCGGCGCGGCGAGGCGCTCGAGCGTCCCGCCGAGCTGGTCGACCAGCAGCGGCACCAGCTGGAATCCGAGCGAGGTCGCCGCGTCGGTGTCCAGGTCGGGCGGCAGGCCGATGCCGTCGTCCTCGATCCGGATCCGGGCGGTGTCGCCGACGACGTCGAGGCCGACGGTGATCGTGCCTGCGCGGCCGTCCGGGAACGCGTGCCGGTAGGCGTTCGTCACCAGCTCGTTGACCAGCAGGCCGCAGGGAATCGCACGCGGCAGCTCCAGGTGCAGCGGCGCATCGGCGCCCTCGACGCGCAGCATCACGCCGGTGGCGTTCGAGCGCTGTCCATCGGCGAGCATGCGCGCGAGCCGCTCGAGGTACTCGCCGACGTGCAGTTGCGCGATGTTCGAGTTCTCGTGCAGCAGCTGATGGGTCAGCGCCATCGCGTGCACGCGGTTGCGGCAGGCGGCGAGCGCCTCGCGTGCCTCGGGCGATGCGCCGCGGGCCTGCAGCGACAGCAGGCTGGTGATCACCTGCAGGTTGTTCTTCACCCGGTGATGGACCTCGTCGAGCAGCACGGTCTTCTCGCGCAGCATCGATTCGAGCTGTCGCTGCTCGGCCTGGCGTTCCGCGACGTCGACGACCGTCGCCAGAACCGATGTCGTGCCGTCGTGCCTGATCGCGGACAGTCCGATCTCCAGGGGCACGTCGGTGCCGTCGCGGCGCCGGCCCCGCAGGTCGCGCCCGGGGCTCATCGGTCGGCGGTCCGGGGCACGCGGCGAATCGGCGCGCGGCGAATCGGTACGCGGCGAATCGGCGCGCAGTGCCGCGTGCACGTCGCCGGCCGCGTCCGGCAGCAGCACGTCGATGCCGGTGCCGATCAGTTCGTCGG
>RPRK01000040.1 GCA_003818495.1 Burkholderiales bacterium | reverse complement strand
GGGCCGCCACCACGGGCGGGCGCGCCGCGGCGAAGTCGGGCGCACGGGCCGCGGCCGGCTCGGGCACGGGCACGGGCACGGGCACGGGCACGGGCACGGGCGGGCGCGCCGGCGGCGCGCGCAAGGCGGCCGGCAGCCGCGCCGCGGCTGCAAGCGGCGGCGGCCGTGCCACCGCGAGCGCAGGCAGCAAGAGAGCGGCCAAGGGCGGCCGCGCGGGCACCAAGGCGGGCAGCGGCGCGCGTCGCAGCCGATCCACCCGCTGAAGCGACGACGGCCGCCCGAGGGCGGCCGTCCGTTCGCGGATCGACCCGGGCCGGGGCGGCCCGGACGTCCGGTGTCAGCGGTCCAGGATCTGGCTGAGGAACTGCTTGCTGCGCTCGTTCTGCGGGTTGCTGAAGAACGCGTCGGGGGTGTTCTGCTCGACGATCTCCCCGCGGTCCATGAAGATCACCCGGTCGGCCACCGCGCGCGCGAACCCCATCTCGTGGGTCACGCACAGCATCGTCATGCCCTCGCGCGCCAGGTCGATCATGGTGTCGAGCACCTCCTTGACCATCTCGGGGTCGAGGGCCGAGGTCGGCTCGTCGAACAGCATGATCGACGGGTTCATGCACAGCGCGCGCGCGATCGCGACCCGCTGCTGCTGGCCGCCCGAGAGCTGGCCCGGATACTTGGGCGCCTGCTCCTTGATGCGGACCCGCTCCAGGTACTTCATCGCCGTCGCCTCGGCCTGCGCCTTGCTCTGCTTCTTCACCCACATCGGGGCGAGGGTGCAGTTGTCGAGCACCGACAGGTGAGGGAACAGGTTGAAGTGCTGGAACACCATGCCGACGTCGGAGCGGATGGTGTCGATGTTCTTGATGTCGTCGGTGAGCTCGATCCCGTTGACGACGATGCTGCCCTTCTGGTGCTGCTCGAGCCGGTTGATGCAGCGGATCAGCGTGGACTTGCCCGAGCCCGATGGCCCGCAGATGACGATCTTCTCGCCGCGGGCGACCGTCAGGTCGATGTTCTTCAGCACGTGGAACTCGCCGTACCACTTGTTCAGGCCGGCGATGCGGATCGCGGGCTTGCCGTCCGTGGCGGCGGCGGTGGGGGCTGCGGACTGGGCGACGGCGCTCATCGGTCGATCCTCGGTTCGGGGTGTGTCAGCGGTGGCCGCGGGCCAGGTCGCGCTCGAGCCACTGGCTGTACTTCGACATCGCGAAGCAGAAGATCCAGTAGACGACGATCGAGAACAGGAACGCCTCGATGAAGTACTTCTTCCAGGCGAAATCGGTCTCGACCGATTTCTTCACCGCGTAGGCGAAGTCGTAGATCGCGATGATCACCACCAGCGAGGTGTCCTTGAACACCGAGATGAAGCTGTTGACGATCGGCGGGATCGAGATCTTCAGACCCTGCGGCAGGATCACCAGCAGCATCATCTTCCAGTAGGGCAGGCCGAGCGCCTCGGCGGCCTCGTACTGGCCCTTCGGGACCGCCTGCAGGCCGCCCCGCACGGCCTCCGCCAGGTAGGCGGCGATGAACAGGATGATCGCCACCTGGGCGCGCAGCATCTGGTCGATCCGCACGCCCTCGGGCAGGAAGAGCGCGAACATCACGCTCGCCATGAACAGCACCGTGATCAGCGGCACGCCGCGCACGACCTCGATGTAGATCACCGAGAACGAGCGGATGATCGGCAGCTTGCTGCGACGGCCGAGCGCCAGCAGCACGCCGAGCGGGAACGCGAAGGCGATGCCGAAGATGGCGAGGATCAGCGTGACCGGCAGGCCGCCCCACTGCTCGCTGCGCACCGGCGCGAGCCCCAGGCCACCGCCCATCAGCCAGAAGGTGGCCGCGATGCCGGCGATCCAGATCGCCGCCAGGCTCGGCCGCCAGAACAGCTTGATGCCGGAGACGACGAGCAGTCCGCACAGGATCACGATCGCGATGGCGGGACGCCACTGCTGATCGAACGGGTAGACCCCGAACATCATGAAGCGGAACTTCTCCCAGACCACGGCCCAGCACGCGCCCTGGCCCCGCACCGCGTCGCAGGCGGCGAGCGGCTGATTGCCCCAGACCGCGCTGAAGACCAGCCAGTTCAGCGCCGGCGGCACGATGTAGGCGAGCACCGCCAGCGTCAGCAGCGTGACGATGGTGTTCGAGGCGCTCGAGAAGAGGTTGTCGCGGATCCAGCCGATCGGGCCGCCGCCGCCGCCGGAGGGCGGACGTTCCGCTGCGGCGGGAAGGGCCGCGTCGGGAAGGGTGGACAGGGTGCCGTTCGCCATGGCGGTCTCCTAGCGCTCCACGAGCCGCACGCGGTCGTTGTACCAGTTCATGAACAGCGAGATCGACAGGCTGATGGACAGGTAGACCGCCATCAGGATGGCGATCGCCTCGATCGCCTGGCCGGTCTGGTTCATCGTCGTGTTCGCCACGGCCACCAGGTCGGGGTAGCCGATCGCGACGGCGAGCGAGGAATTCTTGGCGAGGTTCAGGTACTGGCTGGTCATCGGCGGGATGATCACGCGCAGCGCCTGCGGCAGCGTGATGAGGCGCAGGCGCTGGCCCGGGGTGAGGCCGAGCGCCATCGCGGCCTCGCCCTGGCCCTTGTCCACCGCCAGGATGCCGGCGCGCACGACCTCGGCGATGAACGCCGCGGTGTAGGTCGACAGACCGAGCAGCAGCGCGGTGAACTCGGGCGAGATCACGCGGCCGCCCTGGAAGTCGAAGCCCGAGAGCTCGGGCACGTCGAACTGGGTGGGGGCGCCGAGCACCGCCCACGCGGCGATCGGCAGCCCGAGCACCAGGGCGAGCGAGGGCCAGCCGACCGGCAGCTGGCGGCCGGTGGCGATCTGCGTGCGGCGGGCGTGGCCGCGCCAGAGCCAGGCGAGCACGATTCCCGCGAGGAACGCCCAGCCGGCGGCCGACCAGGCGACGTGCTCGGCCGGCCACGCGAAGCGGAATCCCCGCTGGCTGACGAACAGCCAGCCGCCGACCTCGATTGATTCCTTCACCGGGGGCAGCAGCTCCGTGAAGATGCCGTACCAGACGAAGAGCTGCAGCAGCAGCGGCACGTTGCGCATCACCTCGACGTAGGCCGAGGCGAGCTTCGCGAGCAGCCAGTTCGACGACAGCCGGGCGATGCCGATCAGGGTGCCGATGATGGTCGCGAAGAAGATGCCGAGCGCGGCCACCACCAGCGTGTTGGCCAGTCCCACGAGGAAGGCGCGCAGGTACGAGTCCGAGGCCTCGTATGCGATGTGCTTCTCCGCGATCTCGAAACCCGCCTCGCGCGAGAGGAACGCGAAGCCGACCTGGATCTGCCGGGTCTCGAGATTGTGGAGCGTGTTGGAGACCAGGTACCAGCCGAGGCCGATCACGCCTGCGAGGAGCAGGGCCTGGTAGAGGATGCTGCGGACGCGTTCGCTGCGAAACATGGCCTGCCCCGGGGAGTCGTTCCGCGAGGTCCGCGGCACGTGCGCGCCGCGGACCCGATTGCCACTTCAGTTCCGATCGATCACCGAATCGGCGGCGCGTACATCAGGCCATCGTCCTTCCACAGCGCGTTCTGGCCACGCTCGATGCCCAGCGGGCCGATGTTGCGGACGTACATCTCGCCGTAGTTGCCCACCGACTTCAGCGCGCGGACCAGCCAGTCGTTGTCGAGGCCCAGGCCCTTGCCCACGTCGCCCGAGGTGCCGACCAGACGCTGGATCTGCGGCTCCTTGCTCTCGGCCTTGAGCTTGTCGGCGTTCGCCGCCGTGATGCCGTACTCCTCGGCCTCGATCAGGCCGAACAGCGTCCAGCGCACGATCGTGAAGAACTCCCAGTCGCCGCGGCGGATCATCGGGCCCAGCGGCTCCTTCGAGATCGCATCGGGCAGCACGACGTAGTCGTCCTTGTTCGGCGCCTTCAGGCGCGTGGCGGCCAGGCCCGAGATGTCGGTCGTGTAGACGTCGCAGCGGCCGGCGAAGAACGCCTGCTCGATCTGGTTCAGCTCGGCGATGACGACCGGCTTGAAGGTCATCTTCTTCGAGCGGAAGTAGTCGCTCAGGTTCAGCTCGGTGGTGGTGCCCGGCTGCACGCAGACCGTGGCGCCGTTGAGCTGTGCGGCGCGCTTGATGTTCGCCGACTTCTTCACCATGAAGCCCTGGCCGTCGTAGAACAGCGTGCCGGCGAACACCGAGCCGAGCGTCGCGTCGCGCGACGAGGTCCAGGTGGTGTTGCGCGACAGCATGTCGACCTCGCCGGACTGCAGCGCGGTGAAGCGGTTCTGCGCGTTCGTCGGGACGAACTGGACCTTGTTCGGATCGCCGAGGATGACGGCGGCGACGGCCTTGCAGAAGTCGGCGTCGATGCCGGTCCACTTGCCCTGCGAGTCGGGGGCCGAGAAGCCGAGCAGGCCGGTGTTCACGCCGCAGCGCAGCATTCCCTTGGATTTGATCGCATCGAGCGTCGGGCCGGCGGAAGCGCTGAGCGGGGCCATCGCGGGCACGGCGATCGCAGCGGCGATCGCGAGTCGTTTGAACCAGGCGGTCTTGGTCATGTGGGTTCCACTGTAGGGTTCGTGGTCGAGCCCTGCGGCCGACGGACGGTCGGTGCGGGCAGCGTGGCGACGGAGTCTACGCGCATGGGAATGGCCAATACAAGGGAATGGCGATGACCTCCCCTGGGGTGTCGCGAGGCTCGGCGTGGTGCCTTGCAGACACCCGCCCCGACGCGGCGCATGCCGCGCGCGATGCGGCCCGCGACGGGGCGCGCCGCACCCGTTCCGTGCAGATCCGGACGAGCGGTCGCGGACGCGCCGCGTGCGGCGCCCGACCCGTCCCGCAACCGCCCCGCCCGCCCCGTGGCGGTGCGAGTTCGGAGGGGTCGGCCCGTCTCGGATCCGACGGATCGGAAACGGCCCGCGGAATCGCCGCTATTCCGATCATGGGTCGCGCAGGCGGCTGCAAAGCTGCATCACCTTCGACCGCCCCATCCTGCGGAATCAGTCATGTCCAGCGATCAGCAATCGGCATCGGCCTCCAGAGGCTTCTTCGCATTCCACGGCCCCATGGCACCGGGCGTGCGGATCATGAGAACGCTCACGATGCCGGTCAAGGCGACCCTCGTGGTCACCGCGTTCCTCGTGCCGCTGCTGATGCTCGCCTGGTTCTACTGGACGAACGCCGGCTCGCAGATCGAGTTCGCGCAGCAGGAGCGTCGCGGCGTCGAATGGCTCAAGGCCTGGACGCCCGCGCTGGCGGCGGCGCAGGACCATCGCTCGCTGACCGTCCGCGCAGCGACCGGCGACGGCTCCGCGGCGCCGGGGACCGAGGCCGCGGCCGGAGCGTGGAAGACCGCGCTCGACGCGCTCGAGGTGGTCGACAAGCAACTGGGCGCCGAGCTCTCCACCGGAACCCGGATGGGCGAGCTGCGTCGGACGATGCAGGCCGCCACCGCGTCCGGCACGAAGAACGGCACGGCCGCTCACGACGAGGCGATCGCCGCGCTGCTCGCGGCCGGCGCCGCGGTCGGCGACTCCTCGAACCTCGTGCTCGATCCCGACCTCGACGCGTTCTATCTGATGCAGACCTCGGTCATCGAGGGGCCCGGCCTCGTCGATGCACTGGCGCGGTCCCGCGACGCGGGCCTGTTGCTCGCGGCAGCGGCCGCCGAGGCGAAGGCGGCGCCGCTGCGTGCGCTCGCCGCGGCCGCGAGCGTGGCGCGCGTCGGCGCCGACCGCCAGAAGACCGGTCTGGGTCGAGCCACGGCGAGCAACGCCGACCTCGAGAAGCCGCTCGGCGCGACGGCCAAGCTCGCTGTCGTCGGGACTGCGCTGGATGCCGTCGATGCGATGGTGACCCAAGGCGCGGCGCCCAAGGCGGACGTCTGGTGGACGACCGCCTCCGAGGGCCTGCAGGCCTCGTACGCCCTCAACGCCGCGTCGATGAACCTGCTCGACGGACTGCTGACCGCCCGCATCGAACGGCTGTCGGCCGACCGGCTCCAGAAGCTCGGCTTCTCGTTCGCCTGCGTGAGCCTGGCGTTCTATCTGCTGCTGGCGATGTACACCGTGCTGCAGGGTGGCCTGCGCACGCTGTCCGACCACATCGTGCGCCTGTCCGGCGGCGACTTCAGCGCGCGGCCGTATCCGTGGGGCCAGGACGAGGTCGCCTCCGCGCTGAACCGCCTGCGCGAGTCGCTGCAGTCGATGAGCGGTGCGATGCGCGCGGTCTACGAGCGCGCCGAGCAGGTCTCGACCTCCGCGCAGGAGATCTCGACCGGCAACTCCGACCTGTCGGCACGCACCGAGCAGAGTGCCGCGTCGATCGAGGCGGTGGCGAACAACATGGACGCGGTGTCGCGTCAGGTCGGCGACAACGTCGAGGCGCTCGGCGAGGCCGACACGGCGATGAACGAACTGCTGCGCGCCGTCCGCGAGAGCGAAGGCACCGTCGGCGGCCTCGTCGACCGCATGACGTCGCTCCATGCCCAGAGCCGTCAGATCGTCGAGATCGTCGGCCTGATCGACGGCATCGCGTTCCAGACCAACATCCTGGCGCTGAACGCCGCGGTCGAGGCCGCACGGGCGGGCGAGCAGGGCCGCGGCTTCGCGGTCGTCGCGGCGGAGGTGCGCACGCTCGCGCAGCGCAGCGCCGAGGCCGCGCGCGAGATCAAGGGCATCGTGACCCGTTCGACCGGCGAGATCGAGGCCGGCTCCTCGCTCGCGTCGCAGGCGGGCCAGCGGGTCGCCGACACCGTCGGCACGGCCGGTGCGGTCGCCGACATCATGCACCGGGTGCTGGACGGCTCGCGCGAGCAGCGCACCCGGGTCAGCGAGGTGCACTCGATGCTGACCCGGCTCACCACCGACACGCAGAGCAACGCGGCGCTGGTCGAGGAGGTCGCCGCGGCCACCTCGTCGCTCGACACCAGCGGGCGCGAACTGCACGCGCTGGTCGCCCGCTTCAAGCTCGGCGACCGTCCCTGAGCGGCGCGGCGCGTTCCGAGGCGGGTCCACCTGCCGTCCGGGCGGCGACGGCGCGCTGGTAACATCCGGCGCATGACCGACGCCTTGCGCACGACGGACTCCGGAGACGCTCCCCCGCCCCGTCCCGCGGCCAGCCTGGTGCTGCTGCGCGACGCCGGCGGCATCGAGGTCCTGCTGCTGGAGCGCTCCGTGGACGACACGGTCCTGGCCGGCGCCCATGTGTTCCCCGGCGGCAAGCTCGATCGCGAGGACGCCGACGACGAGGTGATCGCCCGCCTCGATGCCGATCCGGCCCGCCTGCACGCCCAGCTCGGCGAGCCCGAGCTCGATGCCCGCGAGGCCGCTGCCCTGCACGTCGCCGCGCTGCGCGAGGCCTTCGAGGAGACCGGCGTCCTGATGGCGTGCGGCGTCGACGCCTCGATGGTCGCGCGGGCCCGCGCGCTGCACCGCGAGGGCCATGGCTGGGGCGAGCTGATGGAGGCGCTCGATCTGCGCCTCGACGTCACGCTGATGCGGCCGTGGTCGCGCTGGGTCACGCCCAAGGTGCCGACGATGATGCGCAAGCGCTTCGACACCCGGTTCTTCATCGCGAGGCTGCCCGAGGGCCAGGTGCCGGAGCCCGATCCGCGCGAAGCGGTCGCCGCGCGCTGGATGGGTCCGCGCGACGCGCTCGAGCGCTACTGGGCCGGCGAGATCGACATGGCCGCCCCGCAGATCATGACCCTGGCGCACCTGTCCCGGTTCGCCGACGTCGACGCGGCCATGCGCGACGCCGCGACCCGGCGCCCGCCGGTGATCCGCCCCGAGCCGCTCGAGACGGCGACCGGCCGGATCATCTGCTACCCGGGCGACCCGTCGCATCCGGTCCCCGATCGCGCGATGCCCGGCCCGACCCGCCTGCTCTTCGAGAAGAACCGCTTCCGCCCCGAGACCGGCTTCGAGGCCTGGTTCGACTGATCCGGCGGCGCCGCGCGCGCCGTCCCCCCCGACCCGACTGGACGTCCCCATGACCACCCCCCATCGCATCGCCGTGATCCCCGGCGACGGCATCGGCAAGGAAGTGATGCCCGAAGGCCTGCGCGTGCTCGACGCCGCCGCCCGCAAGTTCGGCATCCCGCTGCAGCTCGACCACTTCGACTTCGCCTGCTGCGACTACTACGCCCGGCACGGCAAGATGATGCCGGACGACTGGAAGGACCGGATCGGCGGCCACGACGCGATCTTCTACGGCGCGGTCGGCTGGCCCGACACGGTGCCGGACCACATCTCGCTCTGGGGCTCGCTGCTGCTGTTCCGGCGCGAGTTCGACCAGTACGTGAACCTGCGGCCGGTGCGGCTGATGCCGGGCATCCCGTGCCCGCTCGCGAACCGCAAGCCCGGCGACATCGACTTCTACGTCGTGCGCGAGAACACCGAGGGCGAGTACAGCTCGCTCGGCGGCCGCGCGTTCCCGGGCACCGACCGCGAGGTCGTGATCCAGGAGTCGATCTTCACGCGGCACGGCACCGACCGCATCATCAAGTACGCGTTCGAGCTCGCCCGCAAGCGCAAGAAGCAGCTGACCTCGGCGACCAAGTCGAACGGCATCTTCATCTCGATGCCGTACTGGGACGAACGCGTCGAGGCGGTGTCCAAGCTCTACACCGACGTCGCCGTCAAGAAGTTCCACATCGACATCCTGACCGCGCACTTCGTGCGCAATCCGCACTGGTTCGACGTGGTGGTGGCGAGCAACCTGTTCGGCGACATCCTGTCCGACCTCGGGCCGGCGTGCACCGGCACGATCGCGATCGCGCCGAGCGCGAACATCAACCCCGAGCGCACCTTCCCGTCGCTGTTCGAGCCGGTGCACGGCTCGGCGCCGGACATCTACGGCCAGGGCATCGCCAACCCGATCGGCCAGATCTGGTCGGGCGCGATGATGCTCGATCACCTCGGCCATGCCGAGGCGCACGACGCGATCGTGCGGGCCATCGAGACCGTCACCGCGAACGGCCCGCGAACGCCCGACATGGGCGGCACCGCGACCACCACCGATATCGGCCGGGCGATCGCCGATGCCCTGGGCGGCTGAGCCGGGGTCGCCCGACCGCTTGTGCGAGGGGGGCGGGCGCCGGGCTCCCGGCGCGGCGTCCCCTCCGAAGCCCCCATGGGAGACACATTCCGTCAACCTCTGAGGGTCACTTTGCGATACAGTCGCGGCCGCTTCCTAACACCCATCCGACCGACCGGCACCCGTCCGGCGGCGAGTCACTAGGGGACACAGACTCATGAACCCGTCCAAGCTCATCGGCGGCCTCGCGCTCGCCCTGGTCGCCACCGCGGCCGCAGCCCAGTACCCCACCAAGCCGGTCACCATCGTCGTCCCGTTCGCGGCCGGCGGTCCGACCGACACCGTGGCCCGCTCGGTCGGCCAGGCGATGGAGAAGTCGCTCGGCGCCAACGTCATCATCGAGAACAAGCCGGGTGCCGGCGGCACGATCGCCATCGCCGACATCGCGCGCTCCCCCGCCGACGGTTACCGGGTCCTTGTTCACCACATCGGCATGGCGACCGCCCCGTCGCTGTACCGCAAGCTGCCGTTCGACCCGCTCAAGGACCTCGACTACGTGGGCCTGATCAACGACGTGCCGATGACCTTGCTGGTTCGCTCCACGCTGCCGGTCAACAACGTCAAGGAACTCGCCGCGTACGCCAAGCAGAACAAGGACAAGACCACGCTGGCGAATGCCGGCATCGGCGCGGCCTCGCACCTGTGCGGCCTGCTGTTCCAGCAGGCGATCGAGACCGACCTGACGACCGTTCCGTACAAGGGCACGGCGCCGGCGATCACGGACCTGATCGGCGGCCAGGTCGACATCCTGTGCGACCAGACGACGAACACCACCGAGCAGATCAAGGCCGGCAAGGTCAAGGCGCTCGCGCTGACCGCGCCCAAGCGCCTGGACTCGCTCAAGGACCTGCCGACCTCGGCCGAGGCCGGCCTGCCCGGGTTCGAGCTGTCGATCTGGCACGGCATGTACGCGCCGAAGAACACGCCCAAGCCGGTGCTCGACAAGCTGGTCGCGGCGCTGCAGGTCGCCCTGAAGGATCCGGCGCTGAACAAGCGCTTCGCCGACCTCGGCGCGACGACGGTCACCCCCGACCGCCAGACGCCGGACGCGCTCGGCAAGCACCTGAAGTCCGAGATCGACAAGTGGGCGCCGATCATCAAGAAGGCCGGGATCTACGCGGACTGACCGCCCCCCGTGCATGACCGACGCGGCCGCCGAGTGCGGCCGCGTCGCATTCTGGGCTAGAGTCCGCGTCCATGGATCCCAGACGCCTGCTCGTCGAGAGCTTCGAGGCCGCCGTCGCGGCGGCCGATCCGCTGCGCGTGGTCGCGGCCCACCTGCCGGCGCCGCCGGACCCGTCCCGCGGGCGGACGCTCGTCGTGGGAGCCGGCAAGGCGGCGGCTTCGATGGCGCGGGCCGTCGAGCTGGCCTGGCCGGCGGGCGCGCCGCTGGACGGGCTCGTGGTGACGCGCTACGCGCACGGCCTGCCCACCGAACGGCTGCGCGTCGTCGAGGCCGGCCACCCGGTGCCCGACGAGGCCGGCGAGGGGGCGGCGGCGGAGATCCTCGAACGCGCCGCGGCGCTCGGGCCCGACGACCTGCTGCTGGCGCTCGTGTCCGGTGGCGGCTCGAGCCTGCTGTCGCTGCCCGTCGAGGGCGTGCCGATGGCCGACCTCAAGGCGGTGACGCGCGCACTGCTGGCCTCCGGCGCGCCGATCCAGGAGATGAACGTCGTGCGCAAGCACCTCTCGCGGATCCAGGGCGGGCGGCTGGCGCAGGCCACGCGGGCGAGGGTGCATGCGCTGCTGGTCTCGGACGTGGCCGGTGACGACCTGTCCGCGATCGCCTCGGGCCCGTGCGCACCGGATCCGAGCACCCATGCCGATGCGATCGACGTGCTCGCCCGCTGGGGCGTGACGCCGCCGGCCAGCGTCGCCGCGCATCTCGAACGCGGCGCCCGCGGCGAGGTGGGCGACACGCCCAAGCCCGGTGATCCGCTGTTCGGGCGGGTCGACAACCGGATCATCGCGACCGCCCACGGCAGCCTCGAGGCCGGTGCCCGCGTCTTCGAGCGGGCCGGCGTGCGCGCCGTCATCCTCGGCGACACCGTGACCGGCGAGGCGCGCGACGTGGCGCAGGTGATGGCCGCGCTCGTCCGCGAGATCCGCATGCATGGCGGGCCCTTCGCGCCGCCGGTCGCACTGATCTCGGGGGGCGAATGCACGGTGACGCTGCGCGGCTCGGGGCGGGGCGGGCGCTGCTCGGAGTTCCTGCTCGCCCTGCTCAAGGAGCTCGGCGACCAGCGGGGCGTGTCGGCGATCGCGGCCGACACCGACGGCATCGACGGCGTCGAATCGAACGCCGGCGCGCTGATGCTCGACGACAGCGCCGCCCGTGCCGCCGCGCTCGGGCTCGACGCGCGTCGCAGCCTCGACGACAACGACGGCTGGGGCTTCTTCTCCCGGCTCGGCGACCTCGTGGTGACCGGTCCGACCCGGACCAACGTCAACGACTACCGCGCGATCCTGGTCGCCTGAGCGGAACCCGCGTTGACCGTCCCGATCCACCTGGTCGCCTGCGTCGCGTCGCACGGCTGGGGCCACCTGGCGCAGACCATTCCGATGGTGGCGGCGCTGCGCGCCCGGCTGCCCGGACTGCGCACGACCGTCCGTACGGCCCTGCCCGCGGTGATGGTCCGCGCGCGCTTCCAGGCCGTCGGCCTGCCCGAGCCGGACGTGGTGTTCGACGACACCGAGTTCGGTTTCGAGATGCACGACGCGCTGCGCGTGGACGACGACGCCAGTCTCGAGCGGTATCGCGCGCAACTCGCCGCACGCGACGCGCTGCTGGCCGGCGAGCGCGATGCGCTGCGCGCGCTGCGCGCCGACCTGGTGCTGGCCAACATCGGCTGGGTGCCGATCGCGGCGGCGGCTTCGCTCGGGCTGCCCGCGTTCGGGGCCTGCTCGCTGAACTGGGCGGATGTCCTGCAGGCCCGCCACCCCGAGCGCGCCGATGTCGCCGCGATCGCCGACTGGATGCGCGAAGCCTATGCGCGTGCCGATGCACTGTTCGTGCTCGAGCCGGGCATGCCGTTCGATCGGTTCGCCAACCGCGTGCCCGTGCCCCCGATCGCGCGGCGCGGGACCGAGCGCCGCGGCGCGCTGCGGGCCGCACTGGGCGTGGCACCGGACACCCGCGTGATGCAGGTCGCGTTCGGCGGCATGCCGCTCGCGCTCGATACCGCCTCGTGGCGCCTGCCCACGGACTGGATCGCGGTGGTGCTGACGGCCGACGCGGTCGACGGCCCGTCGGTCCGGCGGGGCGATTCGCTCGGCTGGTCGTACCCCGACCTGCTCGCTTCCTGCGACCTGCTGGTCGCCAAGCCCGGCTACGGCACCTTCGCCGAGGCCGGATTCGCCGGCCGCGACACGCTGGCGGTCCCCCGCGACGACTGGCCCGAGACCCCCTACCTGAGCGCCTGGCTCGCACGGCATGCGCGGCTCGAACCGGTCGGGCTCGAGGCGGTGCGCGCCGGTCGCTTCGAAGCGGCCATCGCCGCGGTCCGGGGCCGCCCGGTTCGCGCGCCGGCCACCGGGGACGGCGCCGCGACCCTCGCCGAGGCGATCGCGGCGCGCCTGGGCGTCGCGCCGCCGGCACCGGGCCGGGAGACGCGGCCGCAGGACGCGGCCCGCTGACCCGGAGACGCGTCAGTCCGCCTTGAAGAGGTGGGCGAACGGGCGGCTGACCTCGAAGCGCTCGGGCCGCGAGCGCAGGTGCACGACGAGCTTGCCGGACAGCGTGCGGGTGGTGCGGGCGATCTCGCGGGTCCGCACGACCGTTCCGCGATGGATCTGCCAGAACTCGTCGACGGGCAGCCGCTCGAGGACCTCCTTGAGCGGCATCCGGATCAGCGCCTCGTCGTCGCGGGTGAGCACGCGCAGGTACTTGTCCGCGGCCTCGAACACGATGACGTCGTCGATCGCGATCAGGCGGACCTCGTCGCGCAGCGAGGCCCGCAGCCAGCGCAGCGGCGTCGCCGACCCGGTCGTGCCGGTCGTGCCGGGCGCGGCACCGCTGGCGAGCTCGACCAGCCGGCGCAGGACCTCGGCGTCGAGAACCGGCGCCGCACCCGGCGCGGCGGAACCGGTCGCGCGCTCGGCGAGGCGGGTGCGCAGCCGCTCCACGGCGCGCGCGAGACGGGCGGGCTCGAGGGGCTTGAGCAGGTAGTCGACCGCCTCGCGCTCGAAGGCGTCGAGGGCATGCTCGTCGTAGGCGGTCACGAAGACCCACAGCGGCGCGTGCGGCGCGGCGGCCGCCTGCTGGGCGACCTGCAGACCGGTGCGCCCGGGCATGCGGATGTCGAGGAACGCGACGTCGGGTCGCTCGCGGCCGATCGCCTCGAGCGCGGCGTCGCCGTCGCCGCAGACGGCGACCACCTGCAGCTCCGGCCAGGCCTGCGCGAGGGCGTCGATCAGCGCGTCGCGCAGGAGCGGCTCGTCGTCGGCGACGACGGCGCGCGGGGCGGCGCCCGCGACGGGCTTCACGCGGCGCCCGCCGGTCGGGGCGGCAGCGTCAGCCGTGCGACCGTGCCGCGCGGCGCGTTCTCGCGCAGCGCCAGTCGGGCGGCCGGTCCGTAGATCGCTCGCAGCCGCGCGGCCAGATTGACCAGGCCGGTGCCCGAGCCGTCCTGCGGCGTCGGGTCCGGCGCGGACGCCGGATCGCCGGTGCCGGGCAGACCGCGACCGGTGTCGGCGACCTCGACCACGAGCGTGCCGTCGGGCTCCCTGCGCGCCCGAACCTCGATCGTGCCGCCCGCCGACAGCGGCTCGATGCCGTGCTTGACCGCGTTCTCCACCAGTGGCTGCACCAGCATCGGTGCCACCGAGACCGCGCGCAGCGCTTCGGGCACGTCGAAGCGCCACTGCAGCCGCTCGCCCAGCCGGCGCTTCATGATGCCCAGGAGGGACGCCGTCACGTCGAGCTCCTCGCCCAGCGACGTCGACTCGGCGCGGGCGTGGCTCAGCGTGGCCCGCAGGTGTCGCGCGAGGTCGTCGATCAGCCCCCGGGCGGCCGCCGGATCGCGATCGATCAGGGCCGACACGTTGGCCAGCGTGTTGAACAGGAAGTGCGGCTCGACCTGCGCGCGCAGCGCCTGCAGCTGCGCCTGCGCCGCGGTCCGCTCCGCGGCGATCGCCCGCCAGCCCTCCGATTCCGCGCGCGTGCGCGCATGCCGCAGCCGCTCGCGGCTGTAGAAGACGACGGTGCCGATGGCGCCGACGGTGAGCGACAGCAGCACGGTGCGCAGCGACATCACGCCGTGACCGGCCGCGACCTGCGTCGGCTCGTCGAACAGCGCCCGGGTCGCCAGCTCGGCGAGCTGGATGCCGCCCAGCGCACCACCCACGATCGCCGCGCCGAACAGCGGCACGGCGACCTTCGGATCCCCCTCGCTGCGCTCGACGCGCGGCACCACCGCCCAGCACATCGCCGCGATCGACAGGCCGATCACCTGCGACTGCACGTGGGTCGACCAGAACGCGTGGTGGTCGGGCCCGTTGACGACGAGCAGCATCCCGATCGCGGCGTTCAGGGCGATCGTGGCCAGCAGGATCAGGAGGATGCGTCGGGTCATCGCAGCGGGCGCTCGGGCCCCGATTATCGCCTGCACGCCGGTCAGGCCGCGATCGCGATCAGCCACGAGCCGAGCGTGCGCCCGGGCACGAGCGTGAACATGCCGGCGATCACGAGGCCCGCGAATGCGCCGACCATCGCCCGGCGGTGCGCGATCACCGCGCCCCGGCGGATCGCGGCGATGGCGCGCCACAGGTTCCACAGCGTGAAGGCCGACAGCAGATGGATCGGTCCGAAGGTGCCGAGCGGCGTGTGCAGCGGAAAGCGCTGCGCCTCGATGAAGAACGAGCCGAGCGCGGTGACGACCATCGCCACCACCCAGAACCGCCCGGCGAGCCGGTGGGCCGGGGTGCCCTTTCGACCCGCCACCACGTAGGCGCCGATGGCCAGGGCGAGGACGGCGGCGAGCACGTGGGCGGCGATCGCGGGTTCGAGGAGGCGGGCCTGGAGCGGGGTCATGTCGGTATCGGGTCGGTGCAGGGGATGAGCGCATCGTCGTTCCGTGCGAGCGGGCCCGCCAGCCGGTTGCGACGGAGCGCCGTCGAATCGGCGCGAATCGACGGGAACGGGGCGGTAATGGCGCGGGCCGGGCGGACGGGTCGTACCAGGTGGTCCGGGTGGCCCGGAGTCCGGCATGGGAGAATCCGGTTCCCGCTCCCCGCCGACCCTGCGTGCCCGATGGACACCCTGACGCTCATCCGCCCCGACGACTGGCACCTCCACCTGCGCGACGGCGACGCATTGCACGCGGTGGTGGCCGCCACCGCCCGGCAGTTCGCCCGTGCCATCGTGATGCCGAACCTCAAGCCGCCGGTCACCACCGTCGCGCAGGCCGCCGAGTACCGCGAGCGCATCCTGGCGGCGCTGCGCGAGACGGCCGGCGACGACCCGGCCTGCGTCGGGTTCGAGCCGCTGATGACGCTCTACCTGACCGACCGCACGCCCCCCGACGAGATCCGCCGGGCCCGCGAGTCCGGGTTCGTGCATGCGGTCAAGCTCTACCCGGCCGGCGCGACGACGAACTCCGATGCGGGCGTCACCTCGATGGGCGCCGTGCGCGCCGCGCTCGAGGCGATGCAGGCGGTCGGGCTGCCGCTGCTGATCCACGGCGAGGTGACCGACCCCTCGGTCGACGTCTTCGATCGCGAGCGCATCTTCATCGACCAGGTGCTCGAGCCGCTGCGTCGCGACTTCCCCGGGCTGCGCGTGGTCTTCGAGCACATCACCACCCGCGAGGCCGCGCAGTACGTCGCCGGGGCCTCGGGGCCGATCGCCGCGACCATCACGCCGCACCACCTGCTGTACGAGCGCAATGCGCTCTTCAAGGGCGGCATGCGGCCGCACTGGTACTGCCTGCCGATCCTCAAGCGCGAGACCCACCGGCGAGCGCTGCTCGACGCCGCCACCTCGGGCAGTCCGCGCTTCTTCCTGGGCACCGACAGCGCCCCGCACGCGAAGCACCTCAAGGAGCATGCCTGCGGCTGCGCCGGCTGCTACACCGCGCCGCACGCGCTCGAGCTCTATGCGGCCGCGTTCGAGTCGGTCGGGGCGCTCGACCGGCTCGAGGGGTTCGCGAGCCTGCACGGGCCCGACTTCTACGGTCTGCCGCGCAACACGGCCCGGGTCACCCTGCGACGCGAGTCGTGGACGGTGCCCGAGGCGCTGCCTTTCGGCGACGATTCGATCGTGCCGCTGGCGGCCGGCGAGGCACTGGCGTGGCGGCTCGCCGCGGCCTGATCGCCGCCGCGGCCGCTTCGGCCGACCTGTCGACCGAGAGGCCGCCACGAACGCCGCCATGAATGCCATGACGTCGCCCTGGCTGGCCCCCCACGCGACGCGGCTCGCCGAACTGGCGCCGCTGGACCCGATGGCGCGGGTCCGAGTGCTCGACGCGTGGGCCCGCGAGGGCGGGCTGCGCACGGAGTCCGGCCGGCCGCTTCGCTTCGTCGCGGACACGGCCGACGGGCCGCGGCAGGCGGCGTCCGTGCGCCCGGCCTACGAGGCCCGGATCTTCGAGGCGGGCGAGGTCGCCACGCGCACCGATCCCGAGGGCGCCCGGCACGACCTCTTCAACGCGCTCGCCTGGCTCGTGTGGCCGCACGCCAAGGCCCGGCTCAACGCGCTGCATGCGGCGGTCCTGGCGGCCGCGGCGTCCCCGACGGGCGCCACGGATGCGACCGCCGAGACCGCCGCAACCGCCGCAACCGCCGCAACCGGCGCCGCGCGCGGCCCGCTGCGCGATGCGGCCACGCTCTTCGACGAGAACGCAGCGCTGTGGATCGGTCTCGACACGTCGCTGGAGGACGCGCTGCGCGCCTTCGACTGGAACGCGCTGTTCGTCGCGGGTCGGGCCCGCGTCGAGCGGTCGGTGCGCGTGCACGCCTTCGGCCACGCCCTGCTCGAGAAGCTCGACGCACCCTTCAAGGCGATCACCGCCCATGCCTGGCCGCTGCGACTCGCGGCCGACACGCCGCTGGCCGATGTCGACCGCGCGCTGGCGCGCTCGCTCGAGCCGGGCCGGCTCGGGTCGCGCGCGTTCTGCCCGCTGCCGGTGATGGGCGTTCCGGGCTGGTGCGACGCGAACCGGGACCCCGCGTTCTACAATGACGCCGCCGTGTTCCGGTCCGGTCGCCGGCGTCCGCCGCCGGCCTGAGCTCCCCCGCACCGCGCGGGGCGTGCCGGTCACCGCCCATCCACGACAGGAGACACCTTCGCCATGCTGCTGGGCTGCATCGCCGACGACTTCACCGGCGCCTCCGACCTCGCGAACACCCTGACGGCCGGCGGCATGCGCACCGTGCAGGCCATCGGCGTGCCGGGCGAGGGCCCCGCGCCAGACGCCGATGCGGTCGTCGTGGCGCTCAAGTCGCGCAGCATCGACGCCGCCGACGCCGTCGCGCAGAGCCTCGACGCATTGCGCTGGCTGCGCGCGCAGGGGGCGCGTCAGATCCTGTTCAAGTACTGCTCGACCTTCGACTCGACGCCCGCCGGCAACATCGGCCCGGTCGCGCAGGCGCTGCTCGACGCGCTCGGCGCACCGATCGCGATCGTCTGCCCGGCGTTCCCGACGAACCGGCGCACGATCTACATGGGGCACCTGTTCGTCGGCGACCGGCTGCTGAGCGAGAGCGGCATGCAGCACCATCCCCTGACGCCGATGACCGATCCCGATCTCGCTCGCTGGCTCCAGCGGCAGACGGCGCACAAGGTCGGGCTGCTCGCGCATCCGAGCGTCGCGCGGGGCGCGGCCGCCACCCGCGAGGCGCTCGCGGCGCTGGCTGCCGACGGCGTGCGGCTCGCGGTCGCCGACGCGATCGCGGACGCGGACCTGCGCACGCTCGGCGAGGCCTGCGCCGATGCGGCGCTGATCACCGGCGGCTCGGGCATCGCGCTCGGGCTGCCGGACAACTTCCGCCGTGCGGGCCTGCTGCGACCGCACTCCGGCGCGCTCGCCGCGATCGGCGGCCCCGCGGTGGTCATCTCGGGCAGCTGCTCGGCGGCGACCCGGCGCCAGGTCGAGCGCTACGCGGGCCACGCGCCGGCGCGTCGCGTCGATGTCGATGCGGTGCTCGACGGCCGCGAGACCGCGAGCGCGCTCGCCGACTGGGTGCTCGCCCAGGCGCCGGGCGCGGCGCCGCTGGTCTACAGCTCCGCCGACCCCGAGGCGGTGCGCGCCTCGCAGGCGAAGCACGGTGCGCAGCGCGCGTCCTCGGCGATCGAGCACTGCTTCGGCGAGCTGTCGGCCGCGCTGTACGCGCGCGGCGTGCGCCGCCAGGTGATCGCCGGAGGCGAGACATCAGGCGCCGTGGTGCAGGCGCTCGGCGTGCGCCTGCTCGCGATCGGCCCCGAGATCGATCCGGGCGTGCCCGCGCTCGCCGGCACCGACGTGCCGGTCGGGCTCGCGCTCAAGTCGGGCAACTTCGGCGCCGACGACTTCTTCGACAAGGCGCTCGCGGCCGTCCGCTGAGCGCGACGCGGCGCGGGCCGCGCATCCGTCATACACACGCATACACACAGGAGACGCACCATGGAGATCCTCGTCACCGGCGGCGCCGGCTTCCTCGGCCAGCAGCTGATCGCCCGCGTGCTCGCGAAAGGCGCGCTGCGACTGGCCGATGCGGGGGGCGGCCGCGACGAACCGGTCACGCGCATCGTCTGCTTCGACGTCGGCGAGGGCGCGATCCGCGACCCGCGCGTGAAGAACGTCGCCGGCGACATCTCCGACCCCGCCCAGGTGCGCGCGCTGGTCTCGAAGGACACCGGCGCGGTCGTGCATCTCGCGGCCGTCGTGAGCGGCACCGCCGAGGCCGACTTCGATCTCGGCATGCGGGTCAATCTCGATGGCACCCGTCATCTGCTCGAGGCCTGCCGTGCGCTCGGCACCGCGCCGCGACTGCTGTTCTCCAGCTCGATCGCGGTGTTCGGCGGCGCGCTGCCGCCGGTCGTCACCGATGCCACCACGCCGACGCCGCAGGGCTCCTACGGGATCCAGAAGCTGGTCGGCGAGCTGCTGGTCCAGGACTACACCCGCAAGGGCTTCATCGACGGGCGCGCGGTGCGCGTGCCGACGGTCGTCGTGCGGCCGGGCCGTCCGAACGGCGCGGCATCCGGGTTCGCCTCGGGGATCATCCGCGAGCCGCTGTCGGGGGTCGACGCACCGCTCCCGGTGCCGCCCGAGACGGAGATGTGGGTCGCCTCGCCGCGGACCGTGGTCGGCATGCTGCTGCGCGCGCTCGAGCTGGCTCCGCAGGATTGGGGCTGGCACCGCAGCCTGAACCTGCCGGGGCTCACCGTCTCGATGCACGAGGAACTCGAGGCCCTGCGGGCCGTCGCCGGCGACGCGGTCGCCGCGCGGGTCAAGCCCGCCCTCGACGAGAACGTGATGCGGCTGGTGCGGACCTGGGCGGCGCGCTTCGACACCGCGCGCGCCAGCGCGATGGGCTTCACCGCCGATGCCGACTTCGCGTCGATCGTGCGGGCCTACATGGAAGACAATCCGCAGGCGCTGCGCGGCCAGGCCGGCTGAGCGCGGGGCCGTCGCGTGTCGCGGCGACCCCCGTGCCCGATCAGGCGCGCGGGTCGACCGTCCCGTGCCCGCCCTCGTCGTATCGGGTGCCCGTGACCGCGGCGCGCGCCATCTCCAGCAGCCGCATCATCCGGCTCGACGACGCGTCCCAGTACTCGATCTCGTCCGCCCTCACCCGCAGCGCCACCAGGTCCGGGTCGTCCGCACCCCTCGGGAACCAGGGCCTGGCCATCGGCGACCAGAGCCCCGCGATCGTCGCGCGATCGCGCACGACCTCGCCCGAGCCGCACACCGACAGCCAATCCGCGTCGTCGGCATCGGCGAACGACAGGTTCACGTGCGCCAGGTTCTCGAGCTTGTGCGAGCCGTCGTTCGTGAGGAACCACAGCGTGCCGTCGCCGTCGACGCGCATCACGTGCATCGGCCGGCTGCGCAGCCGGCCGTCGTCTTCGGTGGTGGTCATCATCGCGACCCGGATGGCCTCGATCTGCTCGACGACGTCCTGGTAACGCCGGTCCTGCTTCGCCATGCAGCCTCCTGTGTGCGCCCTCGTCGGGCGACGGAGAGCCGCGAAGAGGCTAGCGCGGGGCGCGCGCGCGCCGCGTAGGACCGCGGCGGACAGGGCGCTCGGCGCCCGACGCGAGCGGTGTCGCACCGGTCTGCGCGGGCGCCATCGACGCCAGCGCGGGCGGCACGCCGATCTTCCAGGTCTGCATGCCCTCGGGCTGGTCCGCGACGCGGACCGTCACGGTCAGTTCGGGCGCCTCGATCGGCTCGCGCGACTGCAGCAGGACCAGATTGCGGCTCGGCGGCTTCGAGATCGTGAACCCCGCCGCATCGGGGGCGGCGAAGCCGGCCGGGGCCTGCACCGACACCACCTCGAATCGGGTGACCGACACCGGCTCGCCCGGGGCCGAACCGAAGGGCATCAGCAGCTTCAGGCGCTGGCCCTGCTGCGAATGCACGCTCGGCGCCCCGAGGTCGAGCATCGGCTGCCCGGCCGACGCCGCGGCGCCGACGGGCCCCGCGAACGCGGCCAGCAGCGCCGTGGCCAGCAGCGGGCCCTTCACGAGGCGGATCGGGTGGAACGTCATGCGGGGGTCTCCGTCGGGGGGCGGCACGGGCCGCAATCGATGGAAACCAGCTTAGGGGAGGCGCCGCGCGCGGACGAGGCGCCGCCGCCCGCCGGCCGTCGGCGCCCCGCGAGCGGATAGAATCCGTGTCGGAGCGGGTCGGACGGTCGCCGGGGCAGCGATGCCCGGGAGGAAGGTCCGGACTCCAGAGGGCAGGGTGCTGGCTAACGGCCAGGCGCAGCGAGCGTGTCCGAAAGGCGCGCCCAAGGCGACGGACAGTGGCACAGAGAACAGACCGCCGATGTGGCCGCGCAAGCGGTCGCAGGCAAGGGTGAAACGGTGGGGTAAGAGCCCACCGCGTCCCTGGCGACAGGGGCGGCACGCCAAACCCCACCCGGAGCAACACCAAATAGGCACGCGCTCGGTGCAGACCGTGGAGGACGCCCCTCCGAGCGTGCGGGTTGGTGGCTCGAGCCCCCGGGTAACCGGGGGCCTAGACGAATGACCGTCCGCCGGGAGACCGGCGTACAGAATCCGGCCTACAGACCCGCTCCACTCCTCATGCGCGACCTGAGCAGTTCCCGTTAAGGGACTGATTCGGTTCGCTTTCGCGCCAAGTACTGGATATCGATCCAGTTCTCAGAAAGCGCGCCTAAGTGCTTGTCCCGATTGAAGAAAACCGCTGTCAACTTGACCGACATTCCGCTTTTCCGTACAGTGGGAAAAGGTGCAGAAATGTGGTTGAGAGTGGTAGATCAGTGCTGTTTAGGTGCTGATCGACGTGTCCTACGACCAAACGGACAAGGTAGGGAATGTTCCAAGGGCGATCCGCGCTGGCGCTGGACGCGAAGGGCCGCATGTCGGTCCCTACGCGGCATCGCGACGCGCTGATGAGTCAGTGCGAGGGGCGGCTCACGCTGACCCGGCACCCCGACGGATGCCTGCTCCTCTACCCCCGCCCCGTCTGGGAGACGGTCCGCGAGCGCATCTCGGCGCTGCCGATCAGCGCGAGCGCGTGGAAGCGGTTCTTCCTCGGCAACGCGATCGACGTCGAGCTCGACGGCACCGGACGCGTGCTGATCTCGCCCGAGCTGCGCGAGGCGGCGGGTTTCGTGAAGGACATCGTGCTGCTCGGCATGGGTGCCCACTTCGAGCTGTGGGACGAGTCCAGGCTGACGACGAAGGAAAACGAGGCGATCGCTGGCGGTATCCCCGAGGCCCTGTCCGGTCTGTCGATCTAGGCGGCGCCCTTGATCGATACGGCGGTCCCCGGGGTTCACCGGTCGGTGATGCCGCAGGCGTGCATCGAAGGGCTGGCGATCCGTCCTGACGGTGTCTATGTGGACGGCACGTTCGGCCGGGGCGGCCATTCCGCCCGGATCCTGGCCGGGCTGGGGCCGGCGGGGCGACTGGTGGCGATCGATCGGGACCCCGAGGCGGTCGAGGTCGGGCGGGGGTGGACGGATGGGCGCTTCTCGATCGATCACGCGCGGTTCTCCGATCTCGGGGCCGTGCTCGACGCGCGGGGCATCGGCGGGGTCGACGGCGTGCTGCTCGATCTCGGCGTCTCGTCTCCCCAGCTCGACGATCCGTCCCGCGGGTTCAGCTTCAGGGCCGACGGTCCGCTCGACATGCGGATGGACCCGACGCAGGGCATGTCGGCGAGGCAATGGCTGGTTCAGGCGTCTGAACGGGATATCGCGGAGGCACTGAGGGATTATGGGGAAGAACGGTTTGCTGTTCCGGTTGCAAAGGCGATTGCTGCTCGCTGCCGGGATGCCGGCGACACCGCGTTCCGCACCACCGGGGAGCTTGCCGCTCTCGTGGCGGGCGTCGTCCGCGGCCGGCAGAAGAGGCCGGAAGTGGGGAAGGACCCGGCAACACGCACCTTTCAGGCTCTACGGCTTCTCGTCAATCAAGAGCTTGAGGAGCTCGCGCTCGTCCTCGAGCGACTCGTCGGCCGTCTGAACGTCGGCGGGCGGATGGTCGTCCTCTCCTTCCACTCACTCGAGGATCGGATGGTCAAGCAGTTCATCGCGCGCGAGGCGGGCCGCATGGCCCGCCGCGACCCGGTCACCGGCGTGCCCGTGCACGACACGCCGCCGCGACTGGCGAGCATCGGGCGCACGCTGCCGGACGACGCCGAGGTCTTCGCCAACCCGCGCTCGCGCTCGGCGGTGCTGCGCGTGGCCGAAAGGATCTGAGCACGATGGCCAAGGTCAATGCGGTGCTGATCGCGGTCCTGATGACCTGCGCGCTGCTGCTCGTCACCTCGCAGCACCGTGCCCGCAAGGCCTTCATCGAGCTCGAGCGGGCGCAGTCGATGGCGCGCAAGCACGAGGTCGAGTGGAACCAGCTGCAGCTCGAGCAGACGCAGCTCGCCAAGCATTCGCGCATCGACGCGGTCGCGCGCCGTGACCTCAAGATGCAGCCGGTCACGCCCGAGCGCACGCTCTACGTGAACGCGCCGGCGGGTTCGCCGTCGGCCTCGGGCGCGGCCCCGGGGTCCGTGGCCTCGACGCCGGCGTCCGCGCCGACGCCGTCGCATCCGCCGGTCGCCGCCGTGCGGGAGGTGCGCTGATGGGCCGCCCGGTCAAGCTCGGCCGCAACGCGCTGCTGACCACCAAGCTGCCCGCATGGCGCTCGCGCTTCGTGCTCGGGATGGTCGCGGTCGCCTTCGTCGCGCTCTCGGTGCGCGCCTTCTGGCTGCAGGCGCTGAGCAACGACTATCTGCAGAAGCAGGGTGCGGTGCGCTACGAGCGCACGCTCGAGATCCCGGCCGACCGCGGCAAGATCGTCGACCGCGGGGGCGTGGTCCTCGCCTCGAGCCTGCCGGCCAAGGCGGTCTGGGCCGATCCGGACGACGTCCACGCCACCGTGCAGCAGCGCACGCAGCTCGCGCGGCTGCTCGGTGTGGAGCCGCGCGAGCTCGACCGCAAGCTGGCCGAGGGCAAGAACTACGTCTACCTCAAGCGCCAGGTCGACGCCGACGTCGCCAGGAAGGTCGCCGAGCTGAAGATCCCGGGCGTGCACCAGCGCGACGAGCGCAAGCGCCACTACCCCGAGGGCGACTCCGTCGCGCACGTGGTCGGCTTCACCAGCGTCGAGGACATCGGCCAGGAAGGCTTCGAGCTGTCGCAGCAGCAGCGCCTCGCCGGCCGGCCCGGCAGCCGCCGCGTGATCAAGGACAACCTCGGGCGCGTGATCGAGCAGGTCGGCTCCGGCACCGAGCCGCAGGACGGCGACGACCTCGCGCTGTCGGTCGACACGCGGATCCAGTTCCTCGCCTTCAACGCGATCCGCGACGCGGTGCGCGAGCACCGCGCGAAGGCGGCCGCCGCGATCGTCGTCGACGTGCGCACCGGCGAGATCCTCGCGCTGGTGAACCTGCCGACCTACGACCCGAACAACCGGGCGGCGCTCAACGGCGCGCAGCTGCGCAACCGCGCGATCACCGACACCTACGAGCCGGGCTCGACGATGAAGCCGTTCTCGGTGGCGATGGCGCTCGAGGCCGGGAAGGTCCGCCCGACCACCTCCATCGACACCGCGCCCGGCAAGATGACGATCGGCAGTGCGACGATCGGCGACGCGCATCGCTACGGCGTCCTCACCGTCGAGCAGATCCTGCAGAAGTCGTCGAACGTCGGCACGGTGAAGATGGCGCTGCAGCTCCCGCCGCAGCGCATGTGGGAGGGCTTCACGGCGCTCGGATTCGGCCAGCCTCCGCACATCGGCTTTCCCGGGGCGGTCCCGGGGCGCGTGCGGCCGTACAAGTCGTGGAAGCCGATCGAGCAGGCGACGATGTCCTACGGCCACGGCATCTCGGTCTCGCTGCTGCAGATGGCGCGGGCCTACACGGTCTTCGCGCGGGACGGCGAGATGATCCCGCTGACGATGCTCAAGTCGGATGCGCCGGCGGTGGGCGCGCAGGTCTATCGGCCCGAGGTCGCGCAGCAGGTGCGCAAGATGCTCGAGATGGCAGCCGGCCCGCAGGGCACCGCGCCGCTCGCGCAGATCCAGGGCTACCGCGTCGGCGGCAAGACCGGCACCGCTCACAAGCAGGAGAACGGCGCTTACCAGAACAAGTACATCGCCTCGTTCGTCGGCTTCGCGCCGGTCTCGAACCCGAGGGTGGTCGTCGCGGTGATGGTCGACGAGCCGACGGCGGGCAAGTACTACGGCGGCGTGGTCGCGGCGCCGATCTTCGCCCGGATCACCGGCGAGACGCTGCGCGCGCTGAGGGTGGCGCCCGACGCGCCGTTCACCACGCTGATCCAGCCGGCCGAGCCGGTCAAGGAGAGCCTGTGACGGCCGTCCAGGGGCAGGCCGCGGCGCTCGCGCACTGGCTGCGCGGCGTGCTGCCGCCCGGCGCGGCGCTGGTCTCGGACAGCCGTCGCGTCTCGCGGGGCGATGCGTTCTTCGCCTATCCGGGCGAGCGTGCCGACGGACGCCGCCATGTCGCGCAGGCGATCGCGCTCGGGGCGGCGGCCGTCGTCGCCGAAACGGGCGACGCGACGGGCGACGTGACGGGCAACGTGACGGGCGACGAACGCCTCCTGTCCGGGCACGGCGTGCCGCTGCGGTCGGTGGACGGCCTCAAGCGCCTGGCCGGCCCGATCGCGGACGCCTATCACGGCGAGCCGACCGCGCGCATGGACGTCGTCGCGGTCACCGGCACCAACGGCAAGACCAGCTGCAGCCAGTGGATCGCGCAGGGGCTGCAGGCGAGCGGCCGCCGGGCCGCAGTGGTCGGCACGATCGGCGCGGGCGTGCTCGGCGACGACGGTGCCACGACCCTGGACGACACCGGCCTGACCACGCCGGACGCGCTCGCGATGCAGGCCCTCTTCGCGCGGTTCGCGCAGGCGGGCGTCGATGCGGTCGCCATCGAGGCCTCGTCGATCGGCCTGCACCAGCACCGTCTCGCCGGCACGCGGATCGCGGTCGCGGTCTTCACCAACCTGACGCGCGACCACCTCGATTACCACGGCAGCATGCAGGCCTACGGCGAGGCCAAGGCGGCGCTGTTCGGCTGGCCCGGGCTGCGCGCGGCGGTGGTGAACCTCGACGACGCCGCGCACGCGCGCATGCTCGCCGACGTCGCGCCCGGCGTGCAGCGGGTCGGCTACCGGATCGGCGCCGACGCCCAGGCTGCGGCCGTCGATGCGGGCGGCAGCCCGGCCTGTCACCTGGCCCCTGGCGAGGTCGACCGCGTGCTGGTGGCGACGGAGGTCGCGCCGACGGCCGCCGGCACGCGCATCGTCATCGACGGCGACTGGGGCCGGGCGACCCTCGAGACCCCGCTGCTCGGTCGCTTCAACGCCGCGAATCTGCTCGCGGTCGCCGGCGCGTGGCTCGCGCTCGGTGCGCGCTTCGAGGACGTGACGGCGCGGCTCGCGGCGCTCCGCCCGGTGCCCGGCCGGCTGCAGGCGGTCGGCGCCGGCGACGGCGTGCCGCTCGCGGTGGTCGACTACGCCCACACGCCCGATGCGCTCGACAACGCGCTGGCCGCGCTCCGGCCGGTGGCCGCCGCCCGCGGCGGCGTGCTGTGGTGCGTGTTCGGCGCCGGCGGCGACCGCGATCCGGGCAAGCGCCCGCTGATGGCCGCGGCGGCCGAGCGCGGCGCCGACCGTGTCGTGCTGACCAGCGACAACCCGCGCGGCGAATCGCCCGAGGCGATCCTCGACGCCGTCGAGGCCGGCCTGTCGGCGCGCTGCGCGCTGCGCGAGTCCGACCGCGCCCGCGCGATCGCCGAGAGCCTGGCGCGCGCGGCGCCCGCCGACGTCGTGCTGATCGCGGGCAAGGGCCACGAGCCCTATCAGGAGATCGCCGGCGTGCGCCATCCGTTCCTCGACGCCGAGCACGCCGCGCGCGCGCTCGAGCGCCGCATGCGCACGGAGGCCGCCGGTGCTTGAACTGCGGCAGGCCTTCGGCTACCTGTCCGGCGGGCGCCTGGTCGCGGCCGATCCGGGCGAGCCGTCGCTCGTGCTGACGGGCGTGTCGACCGACACGCGCGCGGTGCGTCCCGGCGAGCTCTTCGTCGCACTGCGCGGCGAGCGCCACGACGCGCACGACTTCGTCGGCCAGGCCCTGGCCGCGGGCGCCTCGGCGCTGCTCGTCGAGCGCTGGACCGACGGCTGCCGCGCGCCCGCGCTGTGGGTCGCCGACACCCGACGCGCCCTCGGCGAGATCGCGGCCGGCTGGCGCAGTCGCTTCGCGCTGCCGGTGATCGCAGTGACCGGCAGCAACGGCAAGACGACGGTCAAGGAGATGATCGCCGCGATCCTGGCCGCGCACGTCGGGGAGACGGCGCGACTCTCGACGCGCGGCAACCTGAACAACGACGTCGGCGTGCCCCTGACCGTGCTGCGGCTCGAGTCTCGCCACCGCGCGGCGGTGATCGAGCTCGGCATGAACCAGCCGGGCGAGATCGCCTGGCTCGCGGCGATCGCGCAGGCCGGCGTCGCCCTGGTCAACAACGCGCAGCGCGAGCATCAGGAGTTCCTGGGCACGGTCGAGGCGACCGCCCACGAGAACGGCGCCGCCATCGCCGCGCTGCCCCCCGAAGGCGTGGCGGTGTATCCGGGCGACGACGTGCATGCGCCGATCTGGCGCGCGCTCGCGGCCGGTCGCCGCACGCTCGAATTCGGCACCGACCCGCGCTGCGCGGTGCACGCCGCCCCCGATGCGAGCACCCGGGGCTTCGAGCTGTCGATCGAGGGCGTGCCGCTCGCCGTGTCGATCGCCATCGACGGCGCCCACAACGTGCGCAATGCGCTGGCCGCGGCCGCCTGCTGCCACGCGATCGGCGTGCCGCCCGCGACCATCGCCGCCGGCCTCGCCGCGTTCCGTCCGGCTGCCGGCCGTCTGCGCCGCCTGCAGGCCGAATCCGGCGCGACGGTGATCGACGACAGCTATAACGCGAACCCCGACTCGGTGCGCGCGGCGGTCGACGTGCTGGCGGCGTTCGGCGGCCCGCGGCTGATGGTGCTCGGCGACATGGCCGAGGTCGGCGAAGAGGGGCCGCAGTTCCACGCGGAGGTCGGCGCGTACGCGAAGGCGCGCGGCCTCGAGCGGCTCCTCGCGTTCGGCACGGCCACCCGCACGACGGTCGAGGCGTTCGGCGACGGGGGCGAGCACTTCACCTCGATCGAGGCGGCATGCGCCCGGGCGCGCGAGCTCGGGCAGGCCGGCACCACCGTGCTGGTGAAGGGATCGCGATCGATGCGGATGGAACGGGTGGTGCAGGCGCTCGCCGGCGCGGCCGCGGACGACGGAGGGCACCACTGATGCTGCTGGAACTCGCCCAGTGGCTGTCGAAGGACTATCGGTTCTTTACGGTCTTCAACTACATCACGCTGCGCGCGGTGCTCGCGACGCTGACCGCGCTCCTGATCGGCCTGCTCGCCGGGCCGTGGCTGATCCGCAAGCTCGCCCAGCTCAAGATCGGCCAGGCCGTGCGGACCGACGGGCCGCAGACCCACCTGACCAAGTCCGGCACCCCGACGATGGGCGGCGCGCTGATCCTGATCGGCATCGGTGCGGCCACCGTGCTGTGGGCCGACCTCGCGAACCGCTTCGTCTGGGCGGTGCTGATCGTGACGCTCGGCTTCGGCGCCATCGGCTGGATCGACGACTACCGCAAGGTGGTGCACAAGAATCCGAAGGGCATGTCCGCGCGCGACAAGTTCTTCTGGCAGTCGCTGATCGGCGTGGTCGCGGCGGTCTATCTCGCGTTCGCGGTGCCGGCGGCGTCGAACTACGAGGCGATCCAGCTGGTGATCGGCTGGTTCGCGTCCGGCTTCGAGATGAGCCTGCCGCCGCGCGCCGACCTGATCGTGCCGTTCTTCAAGACGGTGTCGTACCCGCTCGGCGTGTTCGGCTTCATCGGGCTGACCTACCTGGTGATCGTCGGCACCAGCAACGCGGTCAACCTCACCGATGGTGCGGACGGGCTCGCGATCCTGCCCTCGGTCCTGGTCGGCGGCGCGCTCGGCATCTTCGCCTACGTCACCGGCAACGCGGTCTTCTCCAAGTACCTGCTGATCCCGTACGTGCCGGGGGCTGGCGAACTGGTGGTGTTCTGCGGCGCGATCGCGGGCGCCGGGCTCGCGTTCCTGTGGTTCAACGCGTATCCCGCGCAGGTCTTCATGGGCGACGTGGGCGCGCTCGCGCTCGGCGGCGCCCTGGGCACCGTGGCGGTGATCGTCCGGCAGGAGATCGTGCTGTTCATCATGGGCGGCGTGTTCGTCGCCGAGACCCTCTCGGTGATGATGCAGGTCGCCTGGTTCAAGTACACGAAGAAGCGGTACGGCGTCGGGCGCCGCATCTTCAGGATGGCGCCGCTGCACCACCATTTCGAGGTGGGTGGCGTCAAGGAGTCCCAGGTCGTCGTCCGCTTCTGGATCGTGACGATGATGCTGGTGCTGTTCGGCCTGTCGTCGCTGAAGCTGCGGTGAGCGCGATGATCGACCCCATCGAGCCCATCGAGCCCATCGATCCGAGCGGCGTGCCGCTGCCGGCCGGTCCGGCGGTCCCGGCCGTGCCGCAGGCGTCGCACGAGGCGCCCGCGCCTGATCACGACGCCCCCGCGCACGACGCCCCCGCCCAGGAGCCGGTCGCCACCGATCCCGCGGTCGACGAGGCGGCGCTCGAGGCCGAGCGCCTCGCCCGGGCCGCGG
>RPRK01000039.1 GCA_003818495.1 Burkholderiales bacterium | reverse complement strand
GCGAGCAGCGACGCACCGACGGCGGCCTCGGCGAAAGGCAGCTCGATCCCCGGCACCCGCAGCAGGGTTCCCGCGATGCCGGCGGCGACGAAGGCGAGCAGCAGCCGCATCGCACGGGCCGGCTGCAGGTCCGAACACGCGGCGGCGACGGCCGCGGCCACCAGGAAGAGCAGGTGGTCGGGCCCGATCATCGGATGCGCGAGGCCCGAGAGCACGCCGTGCCAGGCGGTCTCGGGAACGGCGCCGCCCATCGGATGGTGGGCCATGGCGGCCGGGGCCGCAGACACGCCAAGCAGGGCAGCCGCGGCACGCAGCCGCATCGTGGAGAGTCGCATCGCAGGGTCCCGGGGGTTGGCGGCGTTCGGAGCGAGGCGCCGTATCCGTCATGGTGCCAGTGCGCGGCGGATCGTGCAGCGACGCCTCGGGTCCGCGACCCTGTCCCGGATCGGAGACGCCGCCACGAGCACGTATCGGGCGCATCGGGCGCATCGGGCGCGGCGATGACCCGCCGCGTCATCGCGTGGCGAGGCGCGACGGTCTACAACGGCGGTTCCGTCAACCGCCGTCCCGCCATGCGCCCCGTCCTCCAAGCCATCCTGCTGCTCGTCAGTGCGATCCACCTGCTGCCCGTCGTCGGCGTGGCCGGGTCCGACCGGCTCGCCTCCCTCTACGGCATCCGGGTCGACGACCCGAGCCTGGAGATCCTGCTGCGCCATCGCGCCGTGCTCTTCGGCCTGATCGGCGTGCTGCTGGGTACGGGCGCGTTCGTCGAGAGCCTGCGCGGCGCGGCGCTCGCCGCAGGGTTGATCAGCACGGGCGCGTTCGTCGTGCTCGCACTGCTGGTGGGCGGCGCGAACGAGCCGGTGGCGCGTGTCGTGCGGATCGACGTTGCGGCGTTCCTCCTGCTGGTCGTCGCGACCGGCCTGCACGCCTGGATGGGCCGCTCGCTCTGATCCGAGAGCGACGCCGGGGCCTCGGGCGACGGAACGCGACTCGCGGCGATCCGGCCCCCAGGCTTACGATCGCATCTCGCCCACCGAATCCGCTCCGCGCGGACCCCTCCCATGAAGGCTTTCGAAGGCAAGGTCGCGATCGTCACCGGCGCGAGCGCAGGACTGGGTGCCGCGGCCGCCCTGCAGTTCGCCCGCGAGGGCGCACGGGTGGTGGTCGCCGCGCGCCGGGAGGACGCCGGTCAGGCGGTCGTGCGGGAGATCGAGGCCCTGGGCGGGGAGGGGCTCTTCGTGCGGACCGACGTCACGCATACGCCCGACATCGAGGCGCTGGTGGCGCGAACGCTCGATCGCTTCGGGCGGCTCGACTGCGCCGTCAACAACGCGGGCATCAGCGGCCCGGTCAACCTGCCGGTCGCGGACATCGACGAGGAACGCTGGGACGCGGTGATGGCCATCAACCTGCGCGCGGTCTGGCTCTGCATGAAGCACGAGATCCGCGCGATGCTGCCGCGGGGGACGGGCGCCATCGTCAACGTGTCGTCGATCTTCGGCTACAAGCCGAGCACCATCGGGCACGCCGCCTACTGCGCCAGCAAGCACGCGGTGATCGGGCTCACGAAGACCGCCGCGATCGACTACGGGCAGGCGGGACTGCGGGTGAACGCGATCGCGCCGGGCTTCACGCTGTCCGAGATGGTCGATCCGGTGAAGAAGGGCGTGGAACGCTATGCGACGCTTGCCAACCGGTACTCGGCGATGAACCGGCTGGGCAACGCCGAGGAGACGGCACAGGCGATCACCTGGCTGTGCTCGGACGCGGCGAGCTTCGTCAACGGCGCGGTGCTGGCGGCCGACGGCGGCGACGCCGCTCGGCTGTACTGACCTGCGGGGCCTCGCGATGAAGCGTCTTCTCCTCGTCGTCTCGCACCTCGGCTTTCTGGCGATCGGTTTCGCGCTCGGCATCTACGCGCTGCCCATCCTGATCGCCCCGGACGCGCCCTCGGGCGCCGAAGTGGCCGCCCAGGCGGGGGAGGCGGCCTTCACCGGCCGGTTCCGCCGCGACCTGAAGGACAGCGACGCGCTGCACTGGGGCGAGGGCACGGTCTCGATCGGAGCGCGCAGCATCGTGCTGGCGGGTCGGCTCGCCCCGGGGCCGGACTACAAGCTCTACCTGTCGCCGACCTTCGTCGAGACCGAGGCCGACTTCGTGCGGCTGAAGTCGACGATGGTCCGGGTCGGCGATGTCAAGACCTTCGAGAACTTCATCGTCCCGGTGCCGGCGTCGGTGGACCCGGCCCGATTCACGACCGTGGTGATCTGGTGCGAGACCTTCGGCCAGTTCATCAGCGCGGCGCAATACCGATAGGGGCGGGGCGGACCCCGCGCAGACCATGCACATCGTGCTCGACGACCTGACCGGCGCGCCCATCCGTGCGCTCCTCGAGGCACATCTGCGTCACATGCACACGCTGTCGCCGCCGGAGAGCGTCCACGCGATGGACGTCGACCGCCTGCGGGCACCGGACGTGACCTTCTGGTCGGCCTGGGAAGGGGACACGCTGCTCGGCTGCGGGGCGCTGCGCGAGCTCGAGGCGGCGCATGGCGAGGTGAAGTCGATGCGTACGGTCGATGCGCATCGCGGGCGAGGCGTGGCGGCCGCGCTCCTCGGGCACCTGATGACCCAGGCTCGCGCCCGGTCCTACGTGCGTCTGAGCCTGGAGACCGGCTCGATGCCGGCCTTCGAACCGGCCCGTCGCCTCTACGCGCGGTTCGGCTTCGAGCCCTGCGGACCGTTCGGCGACTATGCCGAGGATCCGCACAGCGTCTTCATGACACGGACCCTGTAGGGCCGACAGCGGCTATGCTCGCGTCATGTCCACGCCGCTCGGAGTCCGCCTTGGTCCGGTTCAGCCTCCGCTCGTTCGTCCGAGCCGCCGTGTTCGGCGTGGTGGCGGCGCTCGCCCCCGTCACCGGCCGGTGCGGCGAGCCGGTGTCCGTCCACGTGCGGCTGCCCGATCCGCTGAGCCCCGCCGCCCGCGCCGTGAAGTACTCGGACCCGCTCGACGAGGCGCTTCGCCGGGAGAAGCTCGGGCGCGTGGTCGGCGGCGGCACCCAGGCGACCCGCGATCGCCGCATCGTGTCGGTGGAACTCGACCTCGAGCTCGTCAGCGTGGAGGAGGGCGTCCCCTTCGTGCGGCATGCGCTGCGCAGGCTCGGCGCGCCGCCCGGCAGCATCGTCGAGTTCGAGCGCTTCGGTCTGGCGGTGGAATTGCCGGTCCACGACTGAACTTGCCGCGGGCCGCGGCTGCGGTCACCATGCCGGTCCCAGGAACCCGACGCGCGGCCCCCGGCTCATGGCCAAGCACCTCGCCTATCACCTCGAAGAACTGAAGATCGCCCTCGACGAAGGCGATTCGCGTCGCGTGCTGCCGCAGCTTCGGGACGGCGACTCGACAGTCCTCGACGTCGGATGCGGCATCGGTCAGTCCCTGATCGCGCTTGGCACCGAGGGGCGACGGTGCATCGGCATCGATGTCGACGAGGCGGCGATCGTGCACGGCAGACAGACCTTCGGCGACCGCTTGCAGCTGGAGGTCGCCGGCGCCGAGCGCATCCCGCTGGACGCGGGCACCGTCGACCTCGCGATGTGCCGGGTCTCGCTGCCCTACACCGACGTGCCCCGCGCGCTCGCCGAGATGCGGCGGGTGCTGCGCCCCGGCGGACGGATCTGGCTGACCCTGCACGACCGCAGGACGGTCCTGGGCTACCTAGGGGAGGCCTGGCGGGCCCGCAGCGTGGCACGGCTCGCCCACGTGCTCTACATCCTCGGCAACGGATGGCTGTTCGAGCTCACCGGGCGAGTGCTGCCGTACCTGAACGGCCGATACGAGAGCTGGCAGTCGCCGGGCGCGGTGTCGCGGCGGCTCGCCCGCCTCGGCTTCGAGGTCGAGGTCCGGGTCGAAGGGCGACACACGGTGGTCGAAGGGCGTCTGCCGCAAGCCTGAGGCAGGCGCTGTCCCGGCCCCGTCGTGGTGCAAGCCGGGGCCGACCCCGGCACTCCGCTCGACCGCTCGACCCGTCCGGTCGGCGACCCGCGCTCGACCGCACGGGGCTGTCCTGTAGACCATCCGTCGTCGATCCTCGTCCGCAGCGCACCTCGGCGGCGGGCGGATCGACCGTGACACCCCCATGAGATCGACCGCGCCCCCTACCGCAGCTGCCTCGCACACCGCCTCCTCGTCGGCCGACCCCTCGGCCCGGGACGTGCCGCCGCTGCGCATGCTGGCGGTCGCGACCGGCAGCTGGTGCGTCGACGCGCTGATGCTCGCCCTGCTGTCCTGGGGGGCCGGCGTGCCGGCACAGGCGGCGTTCTGGACGGTCGCGATCGGTGGACTGCTCAGCGGCGGCGGATTCGCCATCGCATTCCTCCTGCGCTGGAACCGGCGCCCCCGCGACCGATACCTGACGCTGCCGTAGCTGCTCACTGCCTCGGCGGTCGCGCTGACCGCCGCGGCGCTCTCGCCGGCGGTCGCGATGCCGCTGGCGGCGGTGCTCTTCATCGTCTTCGCCTTCGCGGCGCTGCGGATGACACCCCGCCAGCTGCTGTTCGCCTGGGCCGGGATCACCGTCGGGCTCGCCGCGGTGGTCTCTTCGCTCGAGGTGCCGCCGGCGTTGCCCGCAGCGACGCCGCTGCAGGCCGCCCTGTCGACGATCTGGGTCTCGCTGTCGCTGGGCCGCTGCGCGCTGCTGGGGCTCTACGGGGCGCGGCTTAGGCGGGAGCTGGTGCAGCGCGGCCGCGAGCTGGCCGACGCCACCGGACGCCTCGAGCGGCTGGCGATGCGCGACGCGCTGACCGGTGCGCTGAACCGGCGCGCGATCATGGATGCGCTCGACACCGCGCTGGCGAGCGTGGACACGACGGGCGGGCCGCTGGCGGTCGCGCTGGTCGATCTGGACCATTTCAAGGGCATCAACGACCGGTTCGGCCACCCCGTCGGGGACGACGTGCTGCGCCGCTTCGTCACGGTCGCGGCCCGCTCCCTGCGGGTGAGCGACCGGATCGGACGCTGGGGCGGCGAGGAGTTCCTGGTGGTGCTGCCGGCCTCCGGCGGGTCCGACGCCGCTCGCGCGGTCGCCGACCGCCTGCGCGAGGCCGTCGCCACCCACCCCTGGACCGAGTTCGGCGAGGCGCTCCAGGTCACGGTCTCGGTCGGCGTCGCGCTCGCACGGCCCGGCATGACCCCCGGCGAACTGCTCGCACGCGCCGACCTCAGCCTCTACCGTGCCAAGCGCTCGGGTCGGGATCGGGTCTGCGTCGACGGTGGCGACACGCCGTCGCAGAGCGCGGTGACGCTGCCTGCGATCGACGCCCCGGGGATCGGCGGCACCGGCTGAGCACGGGCGGGCCGGCCGCTGACTCGACGCACGGCGGGGGTTCCGGTACACAGGCGGGCATGACCGCCGATTCCACCCACCCCGCCCTCTGCGAGCAGCGCTGGTTCGAGGACTTCCACGTCGGCGAGCGGTTCCCGCTGCCGTCGCGGACGATCACCGAAGCGCTGTTCGCGGCCTTCCAGCTCGCCAGCGGCGACAACCATCCGTCGCACTACGACGTCGAGTACTGCCGGGCCCACGGTTCGCCCGGCCTGCTCGCGCACGGCTTCCAGGTGCTGATCCAGACCGCGGCAGGTGCGGGCCTGTGGCCGCACATGGTCGAGGACTCGATGAAGGGCTTCATCGAGCAGCGCAGCCGGTTCCTCAGGCCGGTCCATGCCGGCGACACGCTGCGCTGTCTGCTCGAGGTCTCGGAACTGGTGCCGGGCCGCACGACCGGTGTCCTGGCCATGCGGTCCACGGTGCTGAACCAGCGCGGCGAGCTGGTGATGGACGGCGAGCAGCGCTATCTCCTGAAGCGGCGCCCGCCGCCGCTCGCGTCCTGAGCGTCGGGTCGGCGCCGCGAGGCGCCCCGAGACGCGCGCCCCGCGCCCGACTCGACTCGCAGGGCGTCTTCGGGTACACCTGCGCCCGAGCGGTCGCGGCACCGCGGGCACCCCGGCCCGGCACCGCGGCCCGGAGTCCGTGATGCCGATCGATACCCTCGACGCGCTGCGAGCGCTGTATCCGCCCGCCAAGGAGCGTTCGCTTCGCAAGCAGCTGGCGGCGCTCGATGCGCACTGCCGTCGCTTCGTCGCGATGTCGCCCTTCGTCGTCCTCGCCAGCCGCGGCCCGGACGGCACGATGGATGCCTCGCCGCGCGGGGGCGAGCCGGGTTTCGTGCTCGCCCCCGATGAGCACACGCTGCTGCTGCCCGACGCCTCCGGCAACAACCGCCTGGACACGCTCGAGAACATCGTCGCCACCGGCTCCCTGGGCCTGCTGTTCATGCTGCCCGGGGTGGACGAGACGCTGCGGGTGAACGGGACGGCGCGGCTGAGCATCGACGCCGCGCGGCTGGCGCTCTTTCCGCGGTCGCCGCGGCTGGTGATCGAGGTGAGGGTGCAGGAGGCCTACCTGCATTGCGCCAAGGCGCTGATGCGCTCGAAGCTCTGGGATGCGGGGCGCCATGTTCCACGCTCCGTGCTGCCCACCATGGGCGAGATGCTCAAGGATCAGATCGGCGACGAGGCGCCTGCGGAGACGCAGGCGCAGATGCTCGCCCGCTACGCCCAGGACCTGTAGACCGTGCCGACCCTTCCGTTCAGCGATCACGCCACCGTCCCCCCCCAGCGCCCGTCGCGCTCGCGCCGGGCGTCTGCCGAGGTCGGATCGCCGCAGTCAGCGGGGCGCGGCGAGCCGCACGCCGCCCTCGACGGTGCACGAGGCAGTGCCCGTACGTTCGCCTGCTCGTTCGCGTGCGCGTTCGCCGGCGCACTCGCCTGGGCCCCCGGCCTGGCGGCGGCACAGCCGAATCCGACATCGTCCACGCCGCCCGCAGTGACCGTGCCGGCGACACCGCCGGACACCGTTCCGGCCCCGCAGTCGGGCGAGTCGGGCGCATCGGCGCCCGCGGGCCGGCCGACGGACGCCGGCACGGGCGGGAGCGCGAGCGGGAGCACGTCGCCGGCCGAGCCAGCGGCCCCTTCACCGGCACCGGCACCCGCTCAGGCACCGGCACCCGATCAGGCACCGGCGGTGCAGGCCCCCGTGGATGCGCCGGTTCCGCCTGCGGATCCCCGGGTCGTCTTCCGCGTGACGCTCCCCGACGGCCGCCTCGTCCTGGTCGCCGAGGGCGACCAGGAGCCCCGCTCGGTCGGCAGCTACACCGTCAGGCTCTACGGCGGCGGCCCCGCGGCCACGGCCACCGACCGGTTCATCGCGGGCCTCGTCCATCCGAGGGACGGTGGCGTCGAACGCGTGGTCATCGAGGACCTCGATCGTGACGGACGCGCCGACCTCGTGGTCGTCATGCGCGCCGCCGGCAGCGGCGGCTACCTGTCGGCGGATGCCTACTCGTTCGCCTCCAACCGGATGGCGCGCCGCGCGAGCATCGGGTCGGTGCCGCCCGATGCGGACATCGTGCGGATGATCGCGCCGAGGGTGAAGCGGGCGACTGCCCCCTGACGCTCAGCCGCGCCCGAAGCGCCCGAACCACGCGAGCGACAGCACGCCGGCGAGGGCCGCGATCAGCGCCGCCGCCAGCGAGAACAGCGAGGTGACCTCGGTGTCCTTGCGCTCCAGGACGAAGCGCGTGTTCAGGTCCTGATAGACCTTCTTGAGGTCGGCCGCCGTCCCCGCGTGGTAGTACTCGCCGCGGGTGATCTCGGCCACCGCCTTGAGCGTCTCCTCGTCGAGCCGGACGTACGCCGACCAGCCCTCGAAGCCGATCGTGGCGCCCTCGACGGTGCCGAAGCCGACGGTGAACACCCGCACGCCCCGGTCCGCGGCCATCTTGGCCACCTCGATGGGGTCGGGGCCGGTGGTGCGCCGACCGTCCGACAGCAGCACGATCACCCCCGAAGCGTACGAGCCCGGCTTGACCGGTGCGGGCCGCTCGCGCTCGGGCCGGGCGGGCCGATCGATCGCCGTGCCGCGGCCCCCGGGCCCGCCCGCCCGCCCGAACACCACCGACTCGACGTCGATGTCCTCGTCGGGGAACAGGGTGGCCAGCGCCACGACGAGCGCGCTGCCGGTCGCCGTCCCGCGCTGCAGCTGGAACCGGTCGATCGCCGCGATCAGGTCGTCGCTGCGGTCCGTGGGCTTCTGGACGAGCTGCGCCGAACCGCCGAACGAGACGATGCCGATCCGGGCGCGCGGCGGGTGATCCTCGATGAACGAGCGGGCCGCGGCCTGGGCCGCGGTGATGCGGTCGGGCAGCACGTCGTTCGCGCGCATCGACAGCGACACGTCGATCGCGAGCACGATGGTGTGGAACTGCGAGGGGAGGGTGACGACCGCGGTCGGCCGCGAGACGGCGAGCAGCGCCGCTGCGAGCGCGAGCAGGAAGAGCGCGGGCGGCACGTGACGGCGAAGTCCCGCGCGCGGACCCATCGCCTCGCGAACGAGGGTCAGGCTCGCATACGCGACCGCCGCCTTGCGCCGGCGGAGCAGCCAGACGTAGGCGGCGACGCACGCCGGCAGCGCGAGCAGCAGCCAGAGCATCTGGGGCCACAGGAACGACATCGGGACCGCCTCCGGGACCGGCTCCCCACGTGCCGGTCTGAGACACCGTTATAGCATCCGCGATGCGGTCCGGAACAGAGTGCGGTTGCCGCGGCCCGTGCCCGCCCGGACAATCGCGGCACCTACCGGGAGGCCCCCTTGACCGATGCAGCCGCGATCCAGAAGCTCTTCGAACCTCTGCTGCCGGGCCTGATGGGCCTGACGCTGACCGAGGCCACCGCCGAGCGCGTCACCGCGACGATGCGCGTCCGATCCGACCTGTGCACGACCGGCGGCATCCTTCACGGCGGCGCGGTCATGGCCTTCGCCGACACGCTGGGTGCGGTCGGCACCTTCGTGAACCTGCCCGAGGGGGCCCGCACGACGACCGTCGAGTCGTCGACGAAGTTCCTGGCGGGCGCCCCGGTGGGCACGACCGTGACCGGCGAATGCACGCCGTTCCACCGCGGCCGCACGACGATGGTCTGGCAGACGCTCGTGCGCACCGAGGCCGGCAAGCTCTGCGCGGTGGTCACGCAGACCCAGCTCGTCATTCCCGCCTGAGGTTCGGGCGCCGGACGCGCCGGCGACCGGCGCGCCGGAATCGGGTATGGTGCCGGTTTCTAGGGGAGATCATCACTTGGCGAAGCCGAACTACCAGTACGAGAAGCGTCAGCGCGAGCTGGCCAAGAAGGCCAAGAAGGCCGAGAAAGCCGCGCGCAAGACGACCGGCGGGCCCGATGGCGGCAGCGATCTCCCGGACGACGGCGCGCCCGCGCCCGAGGGCGAGGTCGGTTCCGCAGCGCCCGGTACCGGCGCCCCGGCCGACGGCCAGGGCTGAGCCCGCCTCGGTCACCCTCGGGGTGCCCGGGCAGGCCGGCGCGTTCAGGCCGCCGCGGGCTTGAAGGTGTCCAGCTCGATCCGCTCGCGTGCGATGACGGCGGCGACCGTCGGATGCTGCGCGAAGCGTGCGACGTAGTCGCGCAGCGCCGGCAGCGTCGCCGGATCGATGCCCGCGTACCCGCCCCAGCGCAGCAGCGTCAGCACGTACGCGTCGAGAAACGACGGCTGCTCGCCGGTCAGCCACGGCTGCGCGCAGCCCACCCACCCCTGGATCCGCTCGAGCTGCTCGCGGTAGCGTGCCGCGGCGAACGTCTTGACGCGGGTCTGCGCCTCGGCGTCGTCGGTGAACTTCTGCGGCATGAACACGTGCGCGAAGGTCGGGTGGACCGTGTTGTTGATCCAGGCCATCAGCGACAGGGTCTGCGCCCGTGCCCACGGGTCGACCGGCAGCAGCCCGAGCTGCGGATGACGGCCGGCGATCCAGTCGCAGATCGCGACGATCTGCGTGAGGGTGCGGCCGTCGACCTGCAGCACCGGCACCTGGCCGTCGGGGTTCATCGCGAGGAACTCCGGCGTGCGGTGCTCGCCCTTGTGCAGCCTGATCTGGACCGCCTCGAAGGGCTCGCCGGTGGCCGCGGCGATCCGCTCCAATCCGACGTGCGGGACGAACGAGCACGCGCCGGGCGCGTAGTACAGGCGGACGGTCATCGGTCGGTCTCCCGGACGGTTCGAATCGCGGGCCGAACGGCCCGGAAACGTGCCAGAGTACCGCAGGCCGCCAGGGGGGGCTCGGCTACAATCTTCCCCATGGAATCGGTCGACGCAGTCGTGATCGGCGCGGGCGTGGTCGGGCTCGCGGTGGCCCGTGCGCTGGCGCTCGCAGGGCGGGAAGTGCTGGTGCTGGAGGCCGAGGAGTCGTTCGGCACCCAGACCTCGTCGCGCAACTCCGAGGTCATCCACGCCGGCATCTACTACCCCCAGGGCTCCCTGAAGGCGACGCTGTGCGTCCGCGGCAAGTCGATGCTGTACGCCTACTGCGCCGCACGCGGTGTCTCGCACAAGCGCATCGGCAAGGTTCTGGTCGCGGCCGACGCCGCCGAGATCCCCGTCCTCGAGGGCTACGCGCGCAAGGGCGCGGCCAACGGCGTGCCGCTCGAACCCATGTCGGCGGCTGATGTCGCCAGGATGGAGCCCGCAGTGCGCGCGGTCGCGGGCCTGTGGTCGGAGAGCACCGGCATCGTCGACAGCCATGGCCTGATGCTGGCCCTGCTCGGTGACGCCGAATCCGCCGGCGCCACGCTGGTCACCCACACGCCGTTCGAGCGGGCCCGCGCGGTCGACGGCGGATTCGAACTGCATGCGGGCGGCGCCGAGCCGATCTCGCTGCGCTGCCGACTCCTGGTGAATTCAGCGGGCCTGGCGGCACAGCGCGTGGCCCGCTCGATCGAAGGTCTCCCGTCCGTCCACGTGCCGCCGGCCCATTTCGCGAAGGGCCACTACTTCACGCTCGCCGGGCGCACGCCGTTCACGCATCTGGTCTATCCGATGCCCGACCACGCGGGTCTGGGCATCCACGTGACCCTCGACCTCGCCGGCCGCTGCAAGTTCGGCCCCGACGTCACGCGCTGGCCCGACGCCCCCGACTACGCGTTCGAGGACGGTCTCGAGCCGCGCTTCTACGAGGCGATCCGCCGCTACTGGCCCGATCTGCCCGACGGCGCGCTGCAACCCGGCTACACCGGCGTGCGGCCGAAGGTCAGCGGACCCACCGACCCGGCCGGCGACTTCATCATCCAGGGCCCCGGCGTGCACGGCGTCTCCGGCCTGGTGAACCTGTTCGGCATCGAGTCGCCGGGCCTGACCTCGTCGCTCGCGATCGCGCAGGAGGTCGCCGCCCGACTCGGGCTCGATGCAACAGCCGCGGAGTGCTGAGGGAAGACTCCGCGCGGAACCGCCTGCTCGGCATCGGCCTGATCTCGATCACCTTCCTGTGCTTCGCGGTGCTCGACACCACGGCGAAGTGGCTGGTGCAGCGCCTGCCGGTCATCGAGGTGGTGTGGCTGCGCTTCGTCGGCCACGTGCTGTTCACCGGTCTGCTGCTCGGCCCCAGGCACGGGCGCGCGCTGGTGCGGGTGGCGAACCCCGGCCTGCAGCTGCTGCGCGGCGGGATGCTGTTCTGCATGACGGCGCTGAACTTCTGGGCCCTTCAGTACCTGCAGCTCGCCGAGACCGGTGCCATCCAGTTCGCCGTGCCGCTGCTGATCGCGCTGTTCGGCGCGTGGCTGCTGCACGAGCGGCTCGACGTCGGCCGCTGGCTGGCGATCGCCACGGGCTTCGTCGGCGTCCTGCTGATCGTGCGGCCCGGCACCCAGGGGTTCCACCCCGCGATCCTGCTGTCGGTGGGCAACGCGGTGCTCTATGCGCTCTTCAACCTGCTGACCCGCCGGCTCGCCGCGACCGACCGCCCCGAGGCCACGCAGTTCCTCTCGGCGCTGGCCGCGGCCTGTCTGCTCACGCCCTTCGGCATCGCGTTCTGGCGCACGCCCGAGAGCGCCTCGCAGTGGGGGCTCATCGCCGTGATGGGCATCTTCGGCGGGCTCGGGCACTGGCTGCTCGCGGTCGCCCACCGTTTCGCGCCCGCGACGGTGCTGGCGCCGTTCCTCTACCAGCAGATCGTGTGGATGACGCTGCTGGGGTGGTGGGTGTTCGGCGACGTGCCGGGCTGGACGGTGGTCCTGGGCACCGGCGTGGTCGTCGCGAGCGGCCTCTATCTGATCGCCCGCGAGCGGGCAGGCCCGACGCTCCGGTAACATCGGGCGATCCGCCGTCCCTGCCGTCCCGCCGCAGCCCGCCCATGGCCGAGCATCCGTTCCCCGAGCCTCAGGTCGACTTCGACCGCTGGCCGTATCCGGCCGTGGCCGCGCATCGCGGTGCGGGCAAGCTCGCTCCCGAGAACACGCTGGCCGCGATGCGGGTGGGTGCGTCGCTCGGGCACACCCTCTTCGAGTTCGACGTCAAGCTCTCGGGCGACGGCAAGCCGGTGCTGCTGCACGACGCGACGCTCGATCGCACGACGAGCGGCCGCGGACCGGCGGGTGCCTGGGCGTTCGCGGAGATCGCGCAGCTCGACGCGGGGTCCTGGCACGGCCCGGCGTGGGCCGGCGAGCCTGTGCCGACGCTCGCTGCCGTCGCGGCCTACCTGCGCGCCAACGGGCTGCTCGCCAACGTCGAGATCAAGCCGAGCCCGGGGCGCGAGACCGAGACCGGGGCCGCGGTCGGCATGGCGGCCGCCCACCTGTGGCGCGATGCGGCCGTGCCGCCGCTGCTGTCCTCGTTCTCCGAGGAGGCCCTCGCCGCCGCGCGGCGCGCGGTGCCGTGGCTGCCGCGTGCGCTGCTGGTCGATCGCCTGCCCGACGACTGGCTCGAGCGCGTGCGCCGGCTCGGCTGCGTCGCGCTCGATTCGAACCACGCATCGCTGACCGAGGCGGTGGTGGCGCGTGCGCATGCCGAGCGGCTGCGGGTGCTGACCTACACCGTGAACGACCCGGCGCGCGCCGCGCTGCTGCGAGGCTGGGGCGTCGATTGCGTGATCACCGACGCCGTGGACCGGCTGCGGCCCTGAGCCGCCGGCGACGAGAACCGACAACAGCGAGAACCGACGAGGGGACGAGGATGAACGATCGGGTGAAGGTGACGATGGACGCCGGCGTCGCCGATGTCCGCCTGGTGCGCGGCGACAAGATGAACGCGCTCGATCCGGCCATGTTCGAGGCGCTGCGCGAGGCCGGGCAGTCCCTGATCGCGATGCCCGGGCTGCGGGCGGTGGTGCTGTCGGGCGAGGGGCGCGCGTTCTGCGCGGGGCTCGACTTCGGCCGCTTCGAGAAGATGGCGCAGAACCCCGGCGACGGCGGCATGGGCATGTCGCACGAGATGCGGCTCGGCGCACGCACGCACGGGCTGTCGAACGACGCGCAGTACGCGGTGATGGTCTGGCAGGACGTGCCGGTGCCGGTGATCGCGGCGGTGCACGGCGTGGCCTTCGGCGGCGGCTTTCAGCTCGCGCTCGGCGCGGACCTGCGCTTCGTGACCGCCGACACGCGGATGTCGGTGATGGAGATCAAGTGGGGGCTGGTGCCCGACATGGCCGGCGCGCTGCTGATGCGCGGCCTGGCGCGTGCCGACGTCATCCGGGAGCTGACCTGGAGCGGGCGCGTGTTCGACGGCACCGAGGCGCAGGCGCTCGGCTTCGCGACCCGCGTCTGCGCGGATCCGTACGCCGAGGCGCTCGCGCTGGCCCGCGAGATCGCCGGTCGCAGCCCCGATGCGATCCGCGCGGGCAAGCGTCTGCTGCAGCTCGCCGAGTCGGCCGATCCGGGCACGGTGCTGCAGGCCGAATCCGACGAGCAGATCAGGCTGCTCGGCAGCGCGAACCAGACCGAGGCGGTGGCGGCCAACCTGCAGAAGCGGGCGCCGGTGTTCGCGGATCCGCCGCCGGGGCGCTGAGGGTCGGCGCCTCAGCCGGGGCCGTCGTGGCGAGGCAACCCGTCGTCCGGGAGCTCGTACCACGGGGCCTTGGAGGCGACGTAGATGTGTCGCGCAGGCCTCAGGCCGGGGTCGTCGTCGAGCGTGCCGGCCGCGATGCCGATCGAGGCCCCCGGTGCATGCGCGATCCACTGCAGCGTCGCGCCGCAGCGGGTGCAGAAGGTGCGCACCGCCTCGGGCGAGGCGTCGTAACGGCCGATCCGGTCCGCGCCCTGCGTGATCGCGAAGTGCTCGGCCCGTGCATTCAGGTAGGTCCCGAACGCCGCACCGTGCGCCTTGCGGCACATCGAGCAGTGACAGTGGCTCATCCGGAAGACCGGGCCGTCGATCCGGTATCGCACGTCGCCGCAGAGGCAGCCGCCTTCGAGCATCGGGACCTCCTTCGCCGCGTGCTCAGCGGCGGTTGACCAGCCAGATGCCGCCGGCGATCAGCGCGGCCGCGGCCAGCAGCGACAGCGTCAGCGCCTCGCCCAGCAGCAGGGCGGCGAAGGCGACACCGAACAGCGGCGTGAGGAAGGTGAAGGCCGAGACCTTCGCCGGGGAGTGCCGCTGCACCATCACGAACCAGCCGAGGTAGCTGAACGATGCCACCGCCAGCACCTGCCAGGCGAACGCGGCCCAGATGAGCGGCGTGGCGGCGAACACGCCCGGCTCGCCGAAGGCGCGCGAGGCGGCGAGCAGCAGCACGGCGGAGATCGCCAGCTGCATGAAGAGCGCGCGCTCGGGCGGCTCGGCGCGCAGCGGCGTGGCCTTGATGATCAGCGTCGTGATCGCCCAGAGGATGCCGGCGGCCATGCACAGCAGATCGCCCAGCCAGTCGCCGTGCGCCACGCCGTCGCCGTGGTCCGACAGCGCGACCACCACGCCTGCGAAGGCGAGGCCCAGACCGGCGATCCGGGTCGGCGTGAGCGGGTCGGCGAGCAGGCGGTGGCCACCGAGCGCGACGAAGAACGGCGCCGTGTAGAGCAGCACCGAGCCGCGCGCCGCCGTCGTCAGCGACAGCCCGATGTAGAGGCAGACGAACTCCAGCGCGAACACCGTGCCGATCGCGATCGACCACGGCCCCATGCCCGGCGCCGGCCGCAGCGGGATGCCGCGCAGGCTCATCCAGGCGGCCAGCACGAGCGCCGCGCCCAGCGAGCGAAGCCCGGCCTGCCAGAGCGGCGAGATGCCCGTCACGCCGACCTTGATCGCGATCTGTCCGAGTGCCCAGATCCCGCACAGCATCACCATCGTCGCCGCCGCGCCGAGGCCCATCGGGCGCGGCGCCACCGCTCCTGCGGCGCTCATTCGCGTCCGGTGCGCACGCGCGAGACCGCGTCGTGCCAGCCGGCCATCCGTGTCGCCGCCTCGTCGCGGGACATCGCCGGCTCGAAACGGCGGTCGACCTGCCAGCGGGCCGTCAGCGCCTCGGCATCCGGCCAGTAGCCGGTCGCCAGGCCGGCGAGGCAGGCCGCACCGAGCGCCGTCGTCTCGCGCACCCGCGGGCGCACGACCGGCACGCCGAGCAGGTCGGCCTGGAACTGCATCAGCAGGTCGTTGGCGGAGGCGCCGCCGTCGACGCGCAGTTCGGTGAGCGGCTCGGCGGCGTCGCGCTGCATCGCCACGAGCAGATCGGCGCTCTGGAAGGCGATCGATTCGAGCGCGGCGCGTGCCAGGTGCGCGCGGGTGGCGCCGCGAGTGAGGCCGAGCACCGCGCCCCGCGCCTCCGGGTCCCACCATGGCGCGCCCAGGCCGGTGAAGGCGGGCACGACGTGGACGCCCGCGGTGTCCGGCACCGAGGCGGCGAGCGGCTCGACCTCGTCGGCCCGCGCGATCACGCCCAGCCCGTCGCGCAGCCACTGCACGATCGCACCGGCGACGAAGACGCTGCCCTCGAGCGCATAGCGCCGCTGCGGGCCGTCCGGGCCGGCGAGCGTCCACGCGGCGGTCGACAGCAGCCCCGAGGCCGAGGCCTGCGGCCGCGCCCCGGTGTTCATCAGCAGGAAGCAGCCGGTGCCGTAGGTGTTCTTCGCCATGCCGGGGGCGAAGCAGGCCTGCCCGAAGAGCGCGGCCTGCTGGTCGCCCGCGATGCCTGCGAGCGGCAGGCGTCGGCCCTCGAGCTCGATCTCGCCGATCGGGCCGGACGAGGGCACGATCCGCGGCAGCAGCGCGCGGGGGATGTCGAAGAGCGCGAGCAGCGCGTCGCTCCAGTCGGCGGTGTGCAGGTCGAAGAGGAGGGTGCGGCTGGCGTTCGTCGGGTCGGTCACGTGCAGCGCGCCGCCCGACAGCTTCCAGGCGAGCCAGGTGTCGATGGTGCCGAAGGCCAGTTCGCCACGTTCGGCGCGGGCGCGCGCGCCGGGGACGTGCTCGAGCAGCCAGGCGATCTTGGTCGCCGAGAAGTACGGATCGAGGACGAGGCCGGTGCGCCCGCGCACGAAGGCCTCGCGGCCCTCGGCCTTGAGGCGCGCGCACAGCGGCGCCGTGCGGCGGTCCTGCCAGACGATGGCCGGGGCGATCGGCTCGCCGCTGGCGCGGTCCCACAGCAACGTGGTCTCGCGCTGGTTGGTGATGCCGAGCGCGTGCACGCGTCCGATCGAGGTCCGGGCGCGGGCGAGTACCTCGGCGATCGTGGCGCGCTGCGTCGCCCAGATCTCGTTGGCGTCGTGCTCGACCCAGCCGGGCTGGGGAAAGTGCTGGCGGAACTCGCGCTGTGCGCTGGCCACCGGCGTGCCGTCGCGGTCGAAGAGGATCGCGCGCGACGAGGTCGTGCCCTGGTCGAGCGCGAGGAGCAGGGTGTCTTGAGCAGGCATGGTCGCCGGAGTGTAGCCGCGCCCCGCACGAGCACGCACGCGGCGCTGCGGGACCCCGGAACCCGTGGAGAACCTTGGCGAGCAGGCCCGAGCCGGCGATGAGGCGCGGTGCCGAGGCTCCCGGAAGAGCACCGCGTCAGAAGCCGTGGAGAAGCCGTAGCGAGCAGGCCCGAGCCGGCGCCGAGGAGCGCAGCCGTACGTGAGTACGGCGAGCACCACAGGCGCCGGATCGGGACGCGCAGTAGGCTTATCCACGGCTTCTAGCCGAACATGCCTTGGAGGTACCAGCCCGCGTCGTCCTCCCGGCTGCGGGTGCGGAAGATCCAGACCCAGCCGGCCGACTCGTCCTCGGCGATGAAATAGTCACGCTGCACCAGGCCGTCGTCCCACCAGCCGGTCTCGATGCGCTCGGGGCCGGCCAGCAGCGTGAGCGGGCCACGCCACCACGGGCGCTGGTCGCGCTCGGACAGCGGCAGCGGCTCCGGCAACAGCCACAGCGGGCGCGGCAGGCCGGGCAGCGGCACCTCGGGGCCGCGTACCGCGCGGTCCTCCACCGGCTCGACGCGGTAGGCGGCTTCGGGACGGTGATCGGCCGCCAGCATCAGCCGTTGCACCTGGTCTCGGCCGAGGCGCGCCTGCAGTCGTTCGACCAGGCGCCCGAGCCCTTCCGCATCGGTGCCGGCCGCGGGAAAGAGCTCGCCGTGCGTGCCGGGCAGCCGGACCGTGTGCAGGCACTCGAGCCGCAGCGTGTGCACCGGTGCGGGCAGCTCGAGCACCGCGAGACGCTCGCGCAGCACGCCGACCCAGCGCGCCGGGTCGCGGCTCGGCTGTGCGAGCCGCAGCACGACCCGGGTCGGCGCACACGCATGGCGCCCGCTGTCGTGCTCGCCGATCAGCACCGCCTCCCGCGCCGCCGACTGCCGTGCCGCGAGCCAGCCCGCGAGCTGCAGCAGCATCCGGTGCGAGGCGAACAGCAGTGCCTCGGCATGCTCGATCTGCGCGAGCAGCTCCAGGCTCAGCGTGAAGCTCGCCGGCGCCTCGAACCAGCGCTGCGGTTCGGCGCGTCGCCCGAGCGCGGCGTCGACCTGGTCGAGCAGGGCCGGCCCCCAGCGGCGCGCGAGCCCTGCGCGCGGCAGTCGGGCCAGGTCGGCGAAACGCCGCACGCCGATCGCGGCGAGCGCGTCGGCGTGCGGCGCCGCCGCCTCGAGCAGCGCCACCGGCAGCGGTCCGAGCCCGGCGGCGAGCAGCGACTCGTGCTCGATGCGCATCCCGTCCTGCCACCGCGCGAGCATCCAGGCGGCGGTCGCGGTGGGCGCGGCCCCGAGCCGCAGGCCGAAGCCCAGCGCGGCGAGGCCGTCGCGGATGCGGGTCTCGATGCGCTCGCGCCCGCCGAACAGCCGCAGGCTCGCCCCGACCTCCAGCAGCACGCCGTCGGGTGGCTGCAGGGCGACCCCGGGCGTGAACTGCAGCAGCCAGCCCGCGACCTGCGCGAGGGCGTGCGCATCCTCGACCGGGTCGTGCTCGACGATCCGCAGGCTCGCGGCCAGCGCGAGCGCGGTCGCACGGCGCATGCCCGGCCGGACGCCGAGCGCCTCGGCCGCCGGGTTCGACTGCAGGACCTGCAGCCGGTCGCAGATCGCGAGCGGTCCGTCGTCGCCGTCGACGTGGGCTCGCAGCACGCGATCGAGCGCGAGCCGGTGGCAGTGCACGGCGATCCACAGCATGGTGGGTGCCTCAGTGGCGCGAGCGCTCGGACGCGGTCGGCGAGGCGGGCAGGCCGGCTTCGGCCGGCAGCAGCACGTGCGCGGTGCCGAATCCGACCGGAGCCGGACCGGGTGCCTCGGACGTCGCGTCGAGGGTGTCGGATCGCGTCGTCGACACCGGGGCATCGGACGGCGTGAGGCCGTACGGCGCGGGGCGACCAGGGCGCGTCGTGGCGGGCGGCTGCGGCAGGTCGAGCAGCAGCGGTTGCGCGAGCACGGGGCCTCGTCGCTTGAGCAACTGCACAGACAGTCGCTGACCTGGGCGCGGCAGCAGCAGCAGCCGCAGCGGCGAGGGTGAGGATTCGAACTGGGCGGGCAGCGGCCGGAACAGGAAGACCGGACCCCGCGTGCCCTGTGCGGCCAGCTGCATCCGGCGCAGGTGCTCGGGGCGGGTACGGCCTTGCGGAAGCCAGGCGAGCAGCGTGCCGAAGCTCGCGCTTCGCAGCGCCTGCTCGACGGCCCAGAGCCGGTCGGCGGCCTGGGTGGCCTGCACGACGATCAGGTAGTCGAGGTCGATGCCGAAGGCGGCGAGAGCCGGTGCGTAGGGCAGGTGCGGCGGACCGAGCAGGATGGCCACCTTGCGCTCGATCGTCAGGCGCCGCAGTACCGGCACCAGCAGCCTCAGCTCGCCGATGCCCGGTTCACGGGCGATCAGCTCGGTGAGCATGCCCAGCGGCCAGCCGCCGCCCGGCAGCTGCGCGTCGAGCTCGGGAAACGTGCTCGGGAGCGCGGAGACGCCGCCGTCAGCGACCCGGTCGGCGCGCCAGACGCCGGGTGGCAGCGGCGCCGCAGACCCCGGTGGGGTGGCCATGGCTGCTCGTTCGGCGCGCCGGGCGGGTCACAGCGACTTGCCGCTGCGCACCAGTCCGACGCCGATGCCCTCGAGGGCGAAGTCGTCGGTGCGCGCATCGACGACGATCGGCTCGAAGTCCGGGTTCTCGGGCAGCAGCTCGATCGTGTGGCCGCGGCGACGCAGTCGCTTGACCGTCACCCCGCCGTCGACGCGGGCGACGACGATCTGGCCGTTGCGCGCCTCGCTCGCCTGCCGTACCGCGAGCAGGTCGCCGTCGAGGATGCCGGCGTCGCGCATGCTCATGCCGCGGACCTTCAGCAGGTAGTCGGGCTTCTCGGCGAAGAGGCTCGGGTCGAGCGCATAGCTGGCCTCGATGTGCTCCTGCGACAGCATCGGGCTGCCGGCGGCGACGCGGCCGACCAGGGGCAGGCTGAGCGCGATCTGCACCGCGCTGCCGGCCATCCCGCGCTCGGTGTCGGCATCCATGCCTGGCAGCAGCTTGAGCCGGATGCCGCGCGAGGCACCCGAGGTCAGCTCGAGGACGCCCTTGCGAGCCAGCGCCTTCAGGTGCTCCTCGGCCGCGTTGGGGGAGCGGAAGCCGAGTTTGGCGGCGATCTCCGCGCGAGTGGGCGGGAAGCCGGTGTCGGCGATGTGCTGCCGGAGCAGTCCCAGGATTTCCTGCTGACGGGCGGTGAGGTCACGCATGGGAGGAGCTCGGCTGGAGCGCGGCGGGCCGCGAAGCCTGTATTTTTATCCAGTCATCGTCGCTTGGCAAGCCATTCGCGCGCGATCTCCCGATCGCGCAGGAAGTGCATCCGAGTAGTGAGAAATTAGTGATATCCTTGCCGCGTCGGTGAGAATCGCGTACAGACTAATACGAATTGTCTAGTGCGTGGCTTGGGCGCTTGTGGCAAAGTCCTCGTGCGCACGCCCTTTGCTTGCGTGTTGTGCTGTTCGGTTATCCAGGCGATTTACGGTCGTCATCCAGTCGTTTTCCGGTCGTTTTGATCCTTCATCATCTTCTTCACCACGTCCGTCCCGATCGCACCGTGTTCGATATTTCTTCCTCTCGCTCTTCCTTTTCGGGCTGAGGCCACCGCACCGAGGTTTGCATTTCCCGGATCGCTGCGATGGGACCGGTGCCGTCGGGCCGGTTGCTGATGCTTCGCCTTGGAATGCAAAGGGACTCTTGATTTCGAGGTCAACGCATGAGCACCAAGATCTACGTCGGCAATCTGCCGTGGCGCGCCACCGATGCCCAGCTCTCCGAGATGTTCGCCGCACACGGCGAGGTCATCGAGGCCCGCATCATCACCGACCGTGAGACCGGTCGTTCGCGCGGCTTCGGTTTCGTCACCATGGCCAACAACGACGGCGCCCAGAACGCGATCCGTGCGCTGAACGGTCACTCGCTCGAGGGACGCGCGCTGGTCGTCAACGAGGCACGCGAACAGCAGGGCGGCGGCGGTGGCGGTGGTGGCTTCCGCCGCTCCGGCAGCGGCGGCTATGGCGGCGGCGGAAACGGAGGCGGCGGCGGGGGCTACGGCGGCGGAGGCGGAGGCGGAGGCGGCGGCTACGGCGGTGGTGCCGGCAACGGTGGCGGCGGAGGTGGCGGTGGCGGCGGATTCGCCGGCCAGCGTCGCCCGCGCTCCTACTGAGTCGAGCCGGGGCGGGCCGCTCGCGCGGTGCACACGACGGGTCGGTGACACACCGCCGATCCGTCCGACACCGAGAGTCGCCCCGCTCGCCGTCCGACCCGAACGGCCGCGTCGGTCATGCCGACGCGGCCGTCTGCTTTCCCCTAGCGCGTCGCGGCGGACGCGATCGCCGAAGTGTCCAGCGGGCAGCCGGTCTTCGAGACGATCTCGGCCACGGTGACGCCATGCGCCACCTCGCGCAGCACCAGGCCTTTCGGGCTCACCTCGATCACGCCGAGGTCGGTGATGATCAGGTCGACGACACCGAGTCCGGTCAGCGGCAGGTTGCAGGCCGGCAGGATCTTGAGGTCCTCGCCGCCGTCCTTGCGGCGTGCCACATGCTCCATGAGCACGATGACGCGACCGACCCCGGCGACGAGGTCCATCGCACCGCCCATTCCCTTGACCATCTTGCCGGGGATCATCCAGTTCGCGAGGTCCCCGTGCTCGGAGACCTGCATCGCGCCGAGGATCGCCAGGTTGATCTTGCCGCCGCGGATCATGCCGAACGAATCCGCCGACGAGAAGATCGACGAGCCGGGCAGCGGCGTGACCGTCTGCTTGCCGGCATTGATCATGTCGGGGTCGACCTCGTCCTCGGTCGGGAACGGACCGATGCCGAGCAGGCCGTTCTCCGACTGCAGCCACACCTCCATGTCGGGCGGCACGTGGTTGGCCACGAGCGTGGGCAGCCCGATGCCGAGGTTCACGTAGAAGCCGTCACGCAGCTCGCGCGCGGCGCGCGCCGCCATGTCGTCGCGGGTCCAGGCCATCGTCGGTGCTCCTCTCAGCGAGCCGCGCGCACGGTGCGCTGCTCGATCCGTTTCTCGGGGGTCGGGTTGTGCACGATGCGGTGCACGAAGATGCCCGGCAGGTGAACGGCGTCCGGATCGATCTCGCCGGTGGCGACCACCGTCTCGACCTCGGCCACGGTGATCTTCCCGGCCATCGCGACGTTCGGGTTGAAGTTGCGTGCGGTGCGGCGGAACACGAGGTTGCCCGCCCGGTCCGCCATCCAGGCCTTGACCAGCGACACGTCGGGCACCAGCGAGCGTTCCATCACGTAGGTCTGGCCGTCGAATTCGCGCAGCTCCTTGCCCTCGGCCACGATCGTGCCGACGCCGGTCTTGGTGAAGAAGGCCGGGATGCCCGCGCCGCCGGCACGCAGCTTCTCGGCGAGCGTGCCCTGCGGCGTGAACTCGAGTTCGAGCTCGCCTGCCAGGTACTGCCGCTCGAACTCCTTGTTCTCGCCGACGTAGCTGGCGATCATCTTGCGGACCTGACGGGTCGCGAGCAGCTGACCCAGGCCGAAGCCGTCGACGCCGGCGTTGTTCGAGATGCAGGTCAGGTCACGCACACCCGAATCGCGCAGCGCCGCGATCAGCGCTTCGGGGATGCCGCACAGGCCGAAGCCGCCGACGGCGATCGTCTGCCCGTCGCGGACGATGTCGGCCAGGGCCGCAGCCGCGCTCGGATACAGCTTGCTCATCTGGAAGGGTTCCTTTCGGACGGTCGGCCGGCAGCCGGACGGTAGGAGGGCAGGGCGGTCGCGAGCGATGCCCCGGGGGCGGATGCTACCGCCGTTTGATGCGGCGCATCAACCGGCGAACGCCTGGATGCGGTCGGACTCGATGATGCGCAGGCCGGCGTCGCCGCGGTGGCCGGCATCGAGCATGCAGCGGGCGACCGCCTCGGCACTGACCGGGCGCCAGCGCGCGGGGATCCAGCGGGCGATCGGCCGCGCGAGGACGAGCGTGGCGCGCTCGCCCGGCCGGGACTCGACGCGATCGCCGTCCAGCAGCGACGGTCGCAGCACCGTGAGCGACGGGTAGTCGAGCCGCGCCAGCGCCGCTTCGGCCTCGCCCTTGACCCGGTTGTAGAAGACCCGCGAGGCCGGATCGGCACCGAGCGCGGACACCGCCACGCAGCGCGTCGCTCCGTGCCGGCGCGCCAGTCTCGCGACGCCGACGACGGTGTCGAAATCGACGCGACGAAAGGCCTCCTGCGAGCCCGCGGCCTTGAGCGTCGTGCCCAGGCACACGTAGAGATCGTCGGCGACCGGAAAGCCCTGTGTCCGCCCGAGCGTCGCGAAGTCGACGACGTGCTCGCGCAGTCGGGTCGCTGCGCCGGCGGGGCGCTGCGCGTCGGTCAGGGGACGACGCAGCAGCGCGTGGACCTCGCCGTAGGCGGGATCGTCGAGCAGCCGGGCGAGCAGCCGCTGCCCGACCAGTCCGCCGGCCCCCGCGATCAGCGCCCGACGCGGTGCGGTCACGCTCACATGCCGGGGTAGTTCGGTCCGCCGCCGCCCTCGGGCACGACCCAGACGATGTTCTGCGTCGGATCCTTGATGTCGCAGGTCTTGCAGTGCACGCAGTTCTGCGCGTTGATCTGCAGCCGGTCGGCGCCGTCGTCCTCCTTCACGTACTCGTAGACGCCGGCCGGGCAGTAGCGCTGCTCGGGGCCTCCGAAGATCGCGAGGTTGACCTTCACCGGCACGCTCGGGTCCTTGAGCGTCAGATGGACCGGCTGGTTCTCCTCGTGGTTCGTGTTCGAGATGAACACCGAGGAGAGCTTGTCGAAGGTGATCTTGCCGTCGGGCTTCGGATAGACGATGGGCTTGAACGCCGAAGCCGGACGCAGGCACTCGTGGTCGGCGTGCTTGTGGTGGAGCGTCCACGGCACCTTGCCGCCCAGCACCACCTGCTCGATGCCGACGCCGATGGTGCCGACCACCAGCCCCTTCGACATCCATTGCTTGAAGTTCCGCGCCTGCCACAGCTCGTCGTAGAGCCAGGAGGACCGGAAGGCCTGCGGGTACGCGACGAGCTCGTCGGCGCTGCGGCCGGCGCCGACCGCCTCGAAGGCGGCTTCGGCGGCGAGCATGCCGGTCTTGATGGCGGCGTGGCTGCCCTTGATGCGCGATGCGTTCAGGAAGCCCGCGTCGCAGCCGATGAGCGCGCCGCCCGGGAACACGGTCTTCGGCAGCGACATGATGCCGCCGGCGGTGATCGCGCGGGCGCCGTAGGACAGCCGCTTGCCGCCCTCGAAGGTGGGTCGGATCGCAGGATGGGTCTTGTACCGCTGGAATTCCTCGTACGGCGACAGCCAGGGGTTCTGGTACGACAGCCCGACGACGAAGCCGACGGCGACCTTGTTGTCGCCGAAGTGGTAGAGGAACGAACCGCCGTAGGTGTCGTTGTCGAGCGGCCAGCCGGCCGTGTGCACGACGAGCCCCTTGCGGTGCTTCGACGGCTCGATCTCCCACAGCTCCTTGATCCCGATGCCGTAGCTCTGGGGGTCGCTGTCGCGGTCCAGCGCGTAGCGGGTGATCAGCTGACGGCCCAGGTGGCCGCGCGAGCCCTCGGCGAACAGCGTGTACTTCGCGAGCAGCTCCATGCCGGGCTGGAACGCGTCGGTGGGCTCGCCGTCACGGCCCACGCCCATGTTGCCGGTGGCGACGCCGCGGACCGCACCCGACTCGGTGTACAGGATCTCGGCCGCCGCGAACCCGGGGTAGATCTCCACGCCCAGCGCCTCGGCCTGCTGGCCGAGCCACTTCACCACGTTGCCCAGGCTGGCGATGTAGTTGCCGTGGTTCTTGAGGCCGGTCGGGATCGCCCACTGCGGCGTGTGGATGGCCCTGGTCTCCGAGAGGAACATCACCTCGTCGTGGGTGACCTCGGTGTCGAGCGGCGCGCCGCGGGCCTTCCAGTCCGGAATCAGCTCGGTCAGCGCGCGCGGGTCGATCACCGCGCCCGACAGCGTGTGCGCGCCGATCTCGGAGCCCTTCTCGATCACGCACACCGCCAGTTCGCCGCCGCGTTCGGCGGCCAGCTGCTTGAGGCGGATCGCCGCGCCGAGCCCCGCCGGCCCGCCGCCGACGATCAGCACGTCGAACTCCATCGAATCGCGTTGAATGTCCATGTCCCGTCCTGTCTGCAGCAGGCGATTTTCGCCGAGGCGATGCGGGTGCGCAAACAGGGGGCCGCGGCGGCCTGCGCCGGCGCGGCCGTCCGGGGGGCGGCGGCCGTGCGATCATCGCGGCCTTCCTGGAGCCGCCATGCCCGCCACCCTGAGCTTCGACCTCTCCGACAAGACCGCGCTGGTGACCGGCGCCTCGAGCGGTCTGGGCGAGCGTTTCGCACGGGTGCTGGCCGCGCACGGCGCCACCGTGGTGCTTGCCTCCCGGCGCATCGAGCGGCTCAAGGAGCTGCGCGCCGAGATCGAGGCCGAGGGGGGCGATGCCCACGTCGTCCGGATGGACGTGACCGACGCGGCCTCGATCGAGGCGGGGGTCGCCGAGGCGGAGCAGCACGCCGGCGCGATCGACGTGCTGGTCAACAACTCGGGTGTCAGCACGACCCAGCGGCTGCTCGAGGTGACCCCCGAGGACTTCGACTTCGTCTTCGACACGAACACCCGCGGCGCATTCTTCGTCGCGCAGGCGGTCGCGCGCCGCATGATCGCCCGCGCCAAGGACGAACCCGACCGCGCGGCCCGGATCGTCAACATCGCCTCGATGGCGGCGCTCAAGCCGCTGGCGCAGATCGGGGTCTATGCGATGAGCAAGGCCGCGGTGGTGCAGATGACCCGCGCCATGGCGCTCGAGTGGGCACGCCACGGCATCAACGTCAATGCGCTCTGCCCGGGCTACATCCGGACCGAGCTCAACGACCACCACTGGGAGACCGAACCCGGCCGCAAGCTGGTCTCGATGCTGCCGCGCAAGCGCCTGGGCCGGCCCGAGGACCTCGACGGGCTGCTGCTGCTGCTGGCGTCCGACCACTCGGGCTTCGTCAACGGCGCGGTGATCTCGGCGGACGACGGCTTCGGCCTGACCTGACCCGGCCCGCCTCGGCCCGACGCGGCCCGCCGGATGCGACGGGCGGCGACCCGGTCGATCAGTCGATCGGGATCTCGCGCGTGAGCCGCAGCCGCACCGATCGCATCGCCCACCACACGGCGAGCGCGATCGGCACCACGGCGACCCCGGTGGCGAGCTCGGGCTCGATCGGGGCGCCGGCCTTGGCCGCGGCCTTGAACAGGTAGCCGGCGAGCCCGGTCGCGTAATAGGAGATCGCGGCGACCGACAGCCCCTCGACCGTCTGCTGCAGGTGCAGCTGCAGCTTCGCGCGCCGGTTCATCGCGCCCAGCAGCGCCTGGTTCTGGCGCTCGCGCTCGATCTCGACCCGGGTGCGCAGCAGGCCGCTGGCGCGGGCGATCCGCTCGGAGACCGACTCCAGCCGGGCGGCCACTGCGTCGCAGGTGGCCATCGCGGGCTCGAAGCGTCGCACCAGGAAGTCCGTCGGCGTCTGCAGGCCCTGCAGTCGCGACTCGCGCAGTTCCTCGCCGCGCTGGCGCACCAGCGAGCGGTACGCGCGGGCGGCGCCGAACCGGAAGGCGGCGGAGGTCGCGAGCTGCTCCTGCAGGGCCGACAGGCGGGTCACCTCGTGGAGCATCTCGGGTTCCTCCTCGGCCGGCGCGACGTCGAGACGCGCGACCAGGTCGGAGAGCCGCTGCTCGATGCGATCGAGCTCGCCGCCGATGCGTCGGGCCTCCGGGAAGGCGATCATCGCCATCATCCGGTAGACCTCCATCTCGATGATCCGCTGCACCGCGCGACCGAGCTGCGAGGGCGTGGTGACCGCGTCGGCGAGCAGGAACCGACCGAAGCCGCGCTCGTCGAGCCGGAAGCTCGAGAACAGCGAGGCCTGCCCGTCCGAGATCTTCGCGCCGACGAAGTTCGGCGAGCCGAGCATGCGCGCGACCGTCTTCTCCTCGATCCGGGTGGTGCCGGCATGCACCACCGCGATGCGCAGCGCGGCGATCATCTCGCCGTCGGCGGCCTGGAGCAGGTCCGCGATCACGACGTCGCCGGGGTTCCGCGCGAACGGGTCCTCGGGGTCGATCCCTGCCGAGTAGACGGTGTAGTCGTCGAACTCGCCGTGCCGCTCCCACTTCAGCCTGAGCGAACCGAGGTCCGCGTCGAAATGGCTCTGCCCGGGGGCGGGCGGGTCGACCGCATGCCGCACGCACCAGTCGATCAGCGACGCCGGCGTCGGCCGCGGCATGCGCTGCGGCTGCAGCAGGGAGATGTGCGACACTGCATGAGGTGCCTTGACTGCCGGGCGCGGCCGCGTATGGATCTCGTCGTGCAGGACCGTGCGCAGCGGATGGGGGGTCATGGGCATCGGCAGCCGAGGGGAGCGAAACCGAATCATGACCGACCGCACGCCGATCTGCGAACTCACCCTCCCGATCCGCTGGGGTGACATGGACGCGATGGGTCACGTCAACAACACGGTCTACTTCCGCTACTTCGAGCAGTGCCGGATCGCCTGGTTCGAGGCGATGGGCATCCTCGCCGGACCCGACGGCGAGGGTCCGATCCTGGTCAGCGCCTCCTGCAACTTCCGCCGCGAGCTGGTCTATCCGGGTTCGGTCGTGGTGCGCCAGTATCTCGGCGAGTTCGGCACCTCCAGCTTCCAGACCTACCTCGAGCTCGGCCGGGTCGACGACCCCGGCACCGTCTTCGCCGACGGCACCGCCCGCATCGTCTGGGTCGACTTCCCGAAACGCCGCTCGGCACCCCTGCCGGCCCATGTGAAGACCGAGATCCTGCGGCCGCGGGGCGCATTGGTATAATCGCCATTTCCTGTTGGCCGCCATGACCAAATTCGTCTTCGTCACCGGCGGGGTGGTGTCTTCCCTCGGGAAGGGCATCGCCGCCGCGTCGATGGCCGCGCTGCTCGAATCGCGCGGCTTGCGTGTCACCCTCCTCAAGCTCGACCCCTACATCAACGTCGACCCGGGCACGATGAGCCCCTTCCAGCATGGGGAGGTGTTCGTCACCGAGGACGGCGCGGAGACCGACCTCGACCTCGGTCACTACGAGCGCTTCATCACCGCGAAGATGCGCCGCGTGAACAACTTCACGACCGGCCAGATCTACGATTCGGTGATCCGCAAGGAGCGCCGGGGCGAGTACCTCGGGCGCACGGTGCAGGTGATCCCGCACATCACCAACGAGATCCAGGCGTTCATCGAGCGCGGGGCCGGCATGGGCACGCCCGAAGCCGCCGAGGTCGCGATCGTCGAGATCGGCGGCACGGTCGGCGACATCGAGTCGCTGCCCTTCCTCGAGGCCGCCCGCCAGATGAGCCTGAAGATGGGCCGGGGCAGCGCCTGCTTCGTGCACCTGACGCTGGTGCCGTTCATCGCCTCGGCCGGCGAGCTCAAGACCAAGCCGACCCAGCACTCGGTGCAGAAGCTGCGCGAGATCGGCATCCAGGCCGACCTGCTGCTGTGCCGCGCCGACCGCCGGATCCCGGACGACGAGCGCTCCAAGATCTCGCTGTTCTCGAACGTCGCGCTCGACTCGGTCATCTCCGTCTGGGACGCCGACTCCATCTACAAGATCCCGCGCATGCTGCACGAGCAGAAGGTCGACGACCTGCTGTGCGAGGTGCTGCGCCTCGAGGCGAAGCCGGCGGACCTGTCGGTGTGGGACCGCCTGGTCGACCGGCAGCAGCATCCCAAGCGCACCGTGCGCATCGCGATGGTCGGCAAGTACGTCGACCTGACCGAGTCGTACAAGTCGCTGTCGGAGGCGCTCACGCACGCCGGCATCCATACCGAGAGCCGGGTGGCGATCGAGTACATCGACTCCGAGAACATCGAGCGCGACGGGGCCGAGAGCCTCGAGCCCTTCGATGCGATCCTGGTGCCGGGCGGCTTCGGCAAGCGCGGCGTGGAAGGCAAGATCGCCGCGATCCGCTACGCCCGCGAGCACGGCGTGCCGTACCTCGGCATCTGCCTGGGCATGCAGCTCGCGGTCATCGAGTTCGCGCGCGACGTGTGCGGGCTCGATCACGCCAACAGCACCGAATTCGATCCGAAGACGCCGCATCCGGTGGTCGGTCTGATCACCGAGTGGCTCGATCGCGAGGGCAAGGTCGAGCGCCGCGATGCGGGCTCGGACCTCGGCGGCACGATGCGCCTCGGTGCGCAGCGCTGTCCGGTCGTGCCGGGCACGCTGGCCGAGTCGATCTACGGCGAGGCGGTCAGCGAGCGCCACCGCCACCGCTACGAGGTCAACAACCACTACGTGGCGCAGCTCGAGTCCGCCGGACTGAAGGTGTCGGCACGCACGCCTTCGGAAGGACTGACCGAGATCGCCGAGCTGCCGCAGTCCGGGCGCCAGGCGCACCCCTGGTTCGTCGGCGTGCAGTTCCACCCGGAATTCACCTCGACGCCGCGCGACGGCCATCCGCTGTTCACCGCCTACGTCGGGGCCGCGATCGCGCACGCTGCGCGCCGCGCCGCGCTCAAGGCCGCCTGAGGTCCCGATGAAACTCTGCGGATTCGAGGTCGGGCTCGATCGCCCGTTGTTCCTGATCGCCGGGCCGTGCGCGATCGAGTCGCGCGAGCTCGCGGTCGACACCGCCGGGCGCCTCAAGGAGATCGCCGCCGCGCTCGGCGTGCCGTTCATCTACAAGTCGTCGTTCGACAAGGCCAACCGCAGCTCGGGTGGCTCGTTCCGCGGGCCAGGACTCGACGGCGGGCTGCGGATCCTCGACGACGTCAGGGCGCAGATCGGCGTGCCGGTGCTGACCGACGTCCACGACATCGACCAGGTGGCCCCCGTGGCCGCCG
>RPRK01000038.1 GCA_003818495.1 Burkholderiales bacterium | reverse complement strand
CGAGGGCGGCAATGCGTTCGCGCGCTTCCTGACCACGCAGGCCGTGTACCGGGACGTGGCGCGCCTGCCGCCGGTGATGCGCCAGCCCGGCGCGGTCCGGTTCTTCCTCAGCGCGCCGCACGAGAGCGCCTGCGTACTGGCCACGATGGACGAGCTGGTGGCGGCCATGCTGGCGCATGCGCCGCAGACAGGTGCGCCGCTGAACTAGCGGGCCCGCGTGACGCCCACCGAGCACACCAGCAGGAACACCGCGATGTCCGCCGAACGCGACCCGCCGCGGCATGACTCGCAGTAGTAGAGCGCACGCACGAGCACTCGGCCTGGCTCAACCGCCTGGGCGCGAGAGCAGCCGGAACAGCACCGCGTCGTCCAGCGGCCCCAGGCCGGCGTCGAGCGCGCGAGCGAACACGTCGCGCGCGATCGGGCCCAGCGGCCCTTCGAAGCCCGTGCTGCGCGCCGCCTGAACCGCGAGCGCGGTGTCCTTGGCCAGCAGGGTGACGTGTGCGCGCGGTGCGTAGTCGCCGACGATGGCACGGCGCATCCGGTCGGTGCCGACCCAGCTCTGGCCGCTCGACGCCTCGATCACATCGAGTGCCCTGCCGGGGTCGAGCCCCAGCCGCTGAGCGAGGGCCAGTGCCTCGGCAGCGCCGACCAGGTTGATGCCGGCGAGGAGATTGTTCACCAGCTTCATCCGCGCGCCATCACCGGGGCGAACGCCGAGCCTGAACACGCGGTCCGACAGCGTCTCGATCAGCACCCGCTGCGTCTCGAAGCTCGCCTCCGAACAGGCGACCATCAGACTCATCGTTCCATCGGCCGCACGCTGCGGTCCGCCGGACATCGGGGCGTCGATGGTGGCGGCCCCGAGTGCAGCGAGGCGCGCCTCGATGCGCTCGACGTCCTGTGGGGCGATCGTCGGGCACAGCACCACCACATGTCCGGCCAGGCCGCCGAGGCGCTCGACCAGCCCGCCGGGCCCCCACAGCACCGCATCGCACTGTACGGCGTCGACCACACAGACGAGGGTCGCGCCGACACCGTCCGCGGCGTCGGCCGCTCGGGTACAGGCGATCGCGCCTTCCGCGGCGAGCGCGTCGGTCCGGGCGCGGTCGATGTCGTGCACCCGGACCGTCCAGCCGCACGAGAGAAGCCGACGGGCCATCGCGCCGCCCATGTTGCCCACGCCGACGATACCGACGCGGCGGTCGTGGTGACGGGTCTCGGTCGCGCAGGTGGACATCACGTGGCGCAGTCTACAGGGCGTCCGACATCGGACGCACTGGCGAGCGGGCTCTGGCTGCGCTGCCCACAGCAGCCGCAGCGGTATCGGCAGCGACCGAAGACCGGGTCACCGAGTCCAGGCGCGCACCCTGCCCGGTGAAGGATCCCTGCAGCGTGCAGGGCTCGAGGGCGTCATTCCCACTCGATCGTCGCCGGCGGCTTCCCCGACACGTCGTACACCACGCGGTTGATGCCCCGGACCTCGTTGATGATCCGGTTCGACACCCGCCCGAGCAGCTCGTGCGGCAGGTGCGCCCAGTGCGCGGTCATGAAGTCCTGGGTCTGCACGGCCCGCAGGGCCGCGACGTACTCGTAGGTCCGGCCGTCGCCCATCACGCCCACCGAGCGCACCGGCAGGAACACCGCGAAGGCCTGCGAGGTCAGGTCGTACCAGCTGCGACCGACCTCCCCGTCCCGGACCAGGCCGGCCGCGAGGTCGCGCTCGGTGGCGCGCGTGCCCCGCAGCTCCTCGATGAAGATCGCGTCGGCGCGGCGCAGCAGGTCGGCGTACTCGCGCCTGACCTCGCCGAGGATCCGCACGCCCAGCCCGGGGCCGGGGAACGGATGGCGGTAGACCATGTCGGGCGGCAGCCCGAGCGCGACGCCGAGCTTGCGGACCTCGTCCTTGAACAGCTCGCGCAGCGGCTCGAGCAGCTTCAGGTGCAGGGTGTCCGGCAGGCCGCCGACGTTGTGGTGCGACTTGATCGTCTTGGCCTTGCCGGTCTTGGAGCCGGCCGACTCGATCACGTCGGGATAGATGGTGCCCTGCGCCAGCCAGCGCGCATCGCGCAGGCGGCCGGACTCGCGCTGGAAGACCTCGACGAACTCGCCGCCGATGATCTTGCGCTTGGCCTCGGGGTCGGAGACGCCCGCGAGCTTGCGCATGAACTCGTCGGAGGCGTCGACGTGCACGACGGTGACCCCCAGGTTCTCGGCGAAGGTCTGCATCACCTGCTTCGCCTCGTTCAGGCGCAGCAGGCCGTGGTCGACGAAGACGCAGGTGAGCTGGTCGCCGATGGCGCGGTGGATCAGCGCCGCCGCGACCGAGGAGTCGACCCCGCCGGACAGGCCCAGGATCACCTGCTCCGCCCCGACCTGCTCGCGGATGCGCGCGACGGCCTCGTCGACGAAGTTCGGCATCGTCCAGTCCGGGCGCGCCGCGCAGAGATCGAGCACGAACCGCGAGAGGATCGCGCCGCCCTGCTTCGTGTGGGTGACCTCGGGGTGGAACTGCACCGCGTAGAAGCCGCGCGCCTCGTCGGCCATGCCCGCGATCGGGCAGCTCGGCGTGGACGCCATGACGACGAAGCCGGGCGGCAGCTCGGTGACGCTGTCGCCGTGGCTCATCCAGACGTCGAGCAGGCCGTGGCCCTCGGCGTTGCGGCTGTCCTCGATGCCGTCGAGCAGCCGCGTGTGGCCGCGGGCGCGGACCTGCGCGTAGCCGAACTCGCGGTGGTCCGAGTACTCGACGCGGCCGCCGAGCTGCGCGGCCATGGTCTGCATCCCGTAGCAGATGCCGAGCACCGGCACGCCCAGCTCGAACACCGTCTGCGGGGCGGCCAGCGCCGCATCCTCGTAGGTGGAGCCGTGGCTGCCGGAGAGGATCACGCCCTTGGGCGCGTAGGCCCGGACGAAGTCCTCGGACACGTCGTGCGGATGGATCTCGCAGAAGACGTTCAGCTCGCGCACGCGGCGCGCGATGAGCTGCGTGACCTGCGAGCCGAAGTCGAGGATGAGGATGCGATCGTGCATGGCGCTCGCCGGACCGGTCGGGCCGGTCCGGTCCTGGAGAGCGGTCGAACTCACTCGACCTGGTAGTTGGGCGCTTCCTTGGTGATCTGGACGTCGTGCACGTGCGATTCGCGCATGCCGGCGGACGTGATCTCGACGAAGCTCGGGCGCGTGCGCATCTCGTCGATGTCGCGGCAGCCGCAGTAGCCCATGCTCGCCCTCACCCCGCCGCAGAGCTGGTAGATGATGGTGAGCACCGAGCCCTTGTAGGCGACGCGACCCTCGATGCCCTCGGGCACCAGCTTGTCGACGTTGGCGGAAGAGTCCTGGAAGTAGCGGTCGGCCGCGCCGTCGGCCATCGCGCCGAGCGAGCCCATGCCCCGGTAGCTCTTGTAGGAGCGGCCCTGGTACAGGATCACCTCGCCGGGCGCCTCCTCGGTGCCGGCGAACATCGAGCCCATCATCACCGAGTAGGCGCCGGCGGCGAGCGCCTTGGCGACGTCGCCCGAGTAGCGGATGCCGCCGTCGGCGATCAGCGGGATGCCGCTGCCGGCGAGCGCGTCGGCGACGTCGCTGATGGCGCTGATCTGCGGCACGCCGACGCCGGCGACGATCCGGGTCGTGCAGATGGAGCCCGGCCCGATGCCGACCTTCACGCCGTCGGCACCCGCCTCGGCGAGCGCGCGTGCGGCGTCGGCGGTGGCGATGTTGCCGCCGATGACCTCGACCTGGGGGAAGGTGCGCTTGATCCAGCTCACCCGCTCGAGCACGCCCTTGGAGTGGCCGTGCGCGGTGTCGACGATGACGACGTCGACGCCGGCCTTGACCAGCAGCTCGACGCGCTCGTCGGTGTCCGGGCCGACCCCGACCGCCGCGCCCACGCGCAACTTGCCGAACTCGTCCTTCGAGGCGTTCGGATGCTCGGTGCGCTTGAGGATGTCCTTGACGGTCATCAGGCCGCGCAGCTCGAAGGCATCGTTGACGACCAGCACGCGCTCGAGCTTGTGCGCGTGCATCAGCGTCTTGGCTTCCTCGAGCGTCGCGCCCTCGCGCACCGTGACCAGCCGCTCGCGGGGGGTCATGATCGACGACACCGGCGCGTCGAGCCGCGACTCGAAGCGCAGGTCGCGGTTGGTGACGATGCCGACCACCTGCTTGCCGCGCACCACCGGCAGGCCGGAGATCCTGTGCTGGCGGGTGATCTCCATCACCTCGCGGACCGGCATCTCCGGCGTCACGGTGATCGGGTCGCGGACCATGCCGGACTCGAAGCGCTTGACCCGCGCGACCTCGCGCGCCTGCTCGGACGGGCGCAGGTTCTTGTGCACGATGCCGATGCCGCCTTCCTGGGCGATGGCGATCGCGAGGCGCGACTCGGTGACGGTGTCCATCGCCGCGGAGATCAGCGGGATGTTCAGCGCGATGCCGCGCGTCAGGCGCGTGGCGAGGGAGGTGTCGCGGGGGAGGACTTCGGAGAACGCGGGAACCAGCAGGACGTCATCGAACGTCAGTGCTTTCTTGGCCAGTCGCATGGGGGCCTCTAGGCACAAAAGCGGAGTATACCGGGCTCCGCCCGGCCCCGGCGCCCGGCCGCCGGTCGGGGTCGGGATCGGCGCGCGGTGGCGACGGCATAGCATCGGCACGGTCTCACGATCCGCCCCGAGGGCCCGGACATGCCGTTGCGCCACCTGCTGCCCCTGCTTCTGCTGGCGATCACCGTCGCGCCGCATGCCCACGCGCAGTACAAGTGGCGCGACGCCGACGGCCGGATCGTGTACTCCGACCTGCCGCCCCCCACCTCGATCTCGCCCGATGCGGTGCTGAAGGGGCCCGGGCTCCGGGCGCCCTCGGAGCGGGCGGGTGCGTCGCCGACTGCGGGTGCGAGCCCGGGCGCCGCCCCGTCCGCGCCCGCGGCGACCAGTGCCGCGGACCGCGAGCTCGAGTTCCGCAAGCGCCGTCTCGAACGGGCCGAGGCCGAGCGCAAGGCCGCCGGGGACGCGGCGAAGGCCAAGCAGCTCGCGGCCGCCTGCGAGGAGACCCGCAACGAGCTGCGCACCCTCGAGAGCGGCATGCGGATGTCGCGCGTCAACGAGCGCGGCGAGCGCGAGTTCATCGACGACACGCAGCGCGCCCAGCGGCTCGAATCCGCCCGCAAGACCGCGCGCGAGCACTGCGCGTCGTCCTGAGGCCCGCGGGTTCGGGTCGTCAGCCGCGCGGGAGCCGCGCCGGGGCGATCCGTTCGCGGTCGGGCGTCCAGCGCCGTTCCCCCGCCAGACGGCGCCGATGCTCGGCGCGCCGCTGGCGCGCGACCTTGGGGTCGACGGAGAGCGGCGGCAGCAGCTCGATCCGGTCGTCGTCGTGGAGCACGTCGCCGGGCGCCGCGGTGCGGCCGTGAACGGCCACCGTCATGGCATCCAGGGGGCCCTCGCCCGCCGGCACCCGGCTGGAGGCGGCGATGAGCGCCGCGATGCCGCTGGCGGCGAGCGCCTGCGCGACGGTGGCGCCCGCCCCCACCCTCACCGCGACCCGCAGCGGCGGGTCCGCGCCGATCCAGACCACCTCGATCGACAGCGCGTCCTCAGCCATGGACCGCCTCGGCGCGCCTGACGAAGGCGTCGACGAAGCTGGCCGCGATCTGGTCGAACACCGGCGAGAGCGCGCGCGACAGCAGCGCGCCGGCGAAGACGTAGTCGAGCGAGAACTCGATCTTGCAGGCGTCCTCGCGCAGCGGCGTGAACAGCCACAGCCCGTCCAGCTTCGAGAACGGCCCGTCGCGCAGCGACATCCGGATGCTGCGGTCGGTCTCGTGCAGGTTCTCGGTGGTGAACGACTGCTTCAGCCCGCGGAAGTCGATGCGGATCGTCGCGACCATGCGGCCCTCGGCGCGTTCGTGCACCTCGGCGCCGCCGCACCACGGCAGGAACTGCGGATACGCCTCGACCTGCTCGACCAGGCCGAACATCAGCGGGGCGCCGTAGGGCACGAGGACGGACTTCTGGACCGAGGGCATCACGACGGGCTCGGCGGGGCCGAACGGGGGCGACTGCTAGAATCGGCCGGATTCTACCCCTCCGGGCCACGCGCCCTCCCATGAGCATCGTCGACAATCGCAAGGCCTACCACGACTTCTTCATCGAGGAGAAGCACGAGGCCGGACTCGTCCTCGAGGGCTGGGAGGTCAAGGCGATCCGCGCCGGGCGGGCCCACCTGAAGGAAGCCTACGTGATCATCCGTGGGGCCGAGCTGTTCCTGCTCGGCGCACACATCACGCCCCTCACCTCGGCGTCGACCCATGTGCATCCGGATCCGACGCGCACCCGCAAGCTGCTGCTGCATGGCGCCGAGACCGCCAAGCTGATCGGCAAGGTCGTGCGCGCGGGCTACACGCTGGTGCCGCTCGACCTGCACTACAAGGCCGGCCGCATCAAGCTCGAGGTCGGCCTCGCCAAGGGCAAGAAGCAGCACGACAAGCGCGACGCCGAGCGCGACCGCGAGTGGCAGCGCGAGAAGCAGCGCCTGGTGAAGACCGGCACCCGCGTCTCGGGCTGACGTTGGGCGTCGGACCGCGGGCGCATCGATGAGGGTCCTGCTGGTCGAGGACGACGACGCGCTCGCCGAAGGCCTGCTGGCCGGCCTGCGTGCGCTGGGCTTCGCCGCCGACCGCGTCGACCGCGGCGCGAGCGCCGACACGGCACTCGGGCTGGCCCCCTACGATGCGATCGTCCTCGATCTCGGCCTGCCGGGAGGCGACGGCACGGTGTGGCTCGCGCGCTGGCGGGATCGCGGCGACCGGGTGCCGGTGCTCATCCTCACCGCCCGCGACGCGGTCGACAGCCGCATCGGCGGACTCGACGCCGGCGCGGACGACTACCTGGTCAAGCCGATCGCGGTCGAGGAACTGGCCGCGAGGCTGCGCGCCGTGGTCCGGCGCGTGCGCGGCCGCCCCGAACCGGTCTGGCGACACGGGGCGCTCGACTACCGGCCGGACACCCGCGCCGCGACCTGGCGCGGGCGGGCGATCGAGCTCACGCCGCGCGAGGCCGCCCTGCTCGAGGTCCTCCTCGCGCATCCCAATCGGATCCTGTCGAAGGCCGCCCTGCTCGAGAAGCTCTACGACTGGGACCGCGAGCTCGACAGCAACGCGCTCGAGGTGTTCGTCCACCACCTGCGGCGCAAGATCGACCCGGCCATCGTGCGCACCGTCCGCGGCGTCGGTTACGCGCTCGGTGCGGCGGACTCCATGCGGCCCGCGGACGGCCCGCCATGACCCTGCAGCGCAGGCTGCTGCTGTACATCTCGGTGATGGCACCGCTGGTGTGGGCGGTCGCGGCCGGCGCCGCCTGGTGGCGGACCCAGCACGAGATCGACGAGCTCTACGACACCGAACTGGTCAGGCTGTCGCGGCAGGTGCTGTCGCTGCTGCCTCCGGGCGTCGAACCGAACGGCGTCTCCGGCGCGACGCCGCGCGGCCTCGGCGAGGCGGCTCCGGCCGGTGGCGCGGCCGAGCTGCAGACGCTGTCGGTCGCGGTGTGGATCGGCGATCGACGGGTGCTGTCCGACACCGAGGGCGCCTCGCTGCCCTGGCGGGATGGCGCCGACGGCTTCGCCGACCTGCCGATCGACGGCCGCCGGTGGCGGGTCTATTACCTGCGCGACCCGACGGGCGGGCCGAGGCGGGTCGCGGTCGGCCAGGATCTCTCCGAGCGGGCCGAACTGGCCGAAGGGCTGCTGCTGTCGCAGCTGCTGCCATGGCTGGCCGTCCTGCCGCTGCTCCTCGTGGTGCTGGCGTTCTCGGTGCGGCGGGCGCTCGCGCCGCTGCGTTCGCTCTCGCAGGCACTGGAGCGCCGCGACGCGAACGATCTCCGGCCGATCGGGAGTGCCGGGGTGCCGGCCGACCTGGTCGCGCTGGTGGGCTCCATCGACCGGCTCCTGCTGCGCGTCGACGACGCGATCCGGCAGGAACGGCGCTTCACCGCGGATGCCGCACACGAGCTGCGCACGCCCATCGCGACGGCCCGCGCCCACTGGGACGCACTGCGCCTCTCGGGTGACGCGGCCGATCGCGAGCGGGCGGTCGTCGGCGTCTCGGCCGGTCTGCAGCGCCTGGCCCACCTGGTGTCGCAGATGCTCGCGATGGCCCGTGCCGATGCGTCGACCGGACTGCGCCACGACCCGATCGACTGGCGGGCGGTCATCGGGCAGGCGCTCGAGGATGCCCTGCCGGTGATCGAGGCGCACGATGCGCAGGTGGCCGTCGACTGGCCGGACACCGGGGTCGAGCCGATGCCGATGGCGGGTGACGCGGGGCTGCTCGCCTCGATGCTGCGCAACCTGGTGGACAACGCCGCGCGCTACGGCCCGCGCGGCGGCCGCGTCGTCATCCAGGTCGCCGCCGACCGCATCGTGGTCGAGGACGACGGGCCCGGGCTCGACGAAGCGACCCGGGCCCACCTCGGGGAGCGCTTCCACCGCTCGGCAGGGTCCAAAGAGACCGGCAGCGGCCTCGGCGTATCGATCGCGTCGCGCGTCTGCGCGCTGCACGGGCTGGACATCCGCTTCGAGAACCGGACCGGTCCGGCCGGCATCGAGGGCCTGCAGGTCACGGTGCGGCGGGCTCGCGCCTGAGCCGTCTCGATCAGCGCGTCTGGGCGCGGGCCCGCTCGAGCAGCCCGCGCACCTCGTCGCGTCGGCCGGCATCCGCGAGTTCGCGCCCGGCGCGGGCCGGTGCCTGGAGCGCGCGCTCGAGTAAGGGGATCGCCTCCTGCGGACGGCCGGCCTCGACGAGGAAGTCGCCGTAGAAGTAGTTCGGATCGATGCCCTTGGGGTTGATCGCGAGGGCCTGCTGCAGCAGGTCCTGCGCACGCGCCTTGTCGCCGAACCCGATCGGCCAGGCGGGGACCTTGTAGTACAGCACCCCGAGGCTGTTCAGCGCCGAGCCCTCCAGCGCCTCGGGCCGGATCTTCAGGGCGCTCTCGTACAGCCCGCGCGCCTGCTTGGCCAGCGACAGCGCGCCCAGCCCGCCCTTCGCACCCGCCCACGAACTGACGACGATGCCCTCCCAGATCAGCGGCTCGGCGCGCCCGGGGTGAGCCACGCTCGCCTGGTGAGCCCGCGTGGCGAGGGCTTCGTAGCGATCGGAACGCTGCGCGGGCGGCACCTTGTAGGCGATGGTCTCCCACTCGCGCTGCAGCTCGGCGACGGCATCGTCGATCGGCGCGGCCCGAACGGCCGTGGTGGCGAATGCGAGCACCAGGACGGCGCCCAGCGTGCGGACGTGGAATCGGAGGTTCATTCGTGGGTCTCCAGGGGGATCGTGGTCGGAGTCGGAGTCGTGGCCAGGGTCGGGGTCGGAAGCACCGGTGCGGTCCGGTCGGCGCGCAACGCGGTCCGGTGGGTACCGAACGCACCGTCCAGCCAGGTGGGCACCAGTCCGTTGAGACGGACCGCGAGCGCTTCGGGGAAGCCGAGGAAGCGTTCCGCGGGGCCGCCGTCGAGCATCGCGACGGCCGCGGCGGCGACCCGCTCGGGCGGGTCGCTCCGGGTACCGGTCGCGCGGTTGTACGCATCGACGCGGGCGTCGTTGAACGCGGTGCGGGTCGCCCGCGGCGCGAGGTGGAGGACCCGCACCGGGCCGTCGGACAGTTCGCGCCGCAGCGCCTCGCTGAACCCGCGCAGACCGAACTTCGCCGCGCCGTAGACGCTGAAGCCCGGCAGGCCCAGGCGTCCGAGCGTCGAGCCGACGTTCAGGACCGTCGCCCGGCGATGCAGGCGCAGCACCGGCAGCAGCGCACGGGTCAGCAGCATCGGCGCGACAAGGTCGGTGGCGATCACCGCCTCGACGTGGGCGTCGTCGAGCGCCTCGATGGGACCGAAGCTGGGGATGGCGGCGTTGTTCACCAGCGTGTCGCAGCGTCGCTCCGTCGCCACGCGGACGATCGCCGCGCGCCCCTCGGCACGCGTGATGTCGACGGCCAGGGCCTCCACCGCCCCGGGCGGCGCGCCCTGGCCGAGCTGGCGCGCGAGCAGTCCGACCTCGTCGGCGGACCGCGACACGAGCACCACCCGGTCGCCCCGGGCGATCAGCGCCCGGGCGATCGCGCGGCCGATGCCGCCGGTCGCGCCGGTCAGGACGACGGAGGCGCTCACGCGGCCACCCGCTCGTCGGCCGGCACGGCGACCGGTCGCGGCAGCCCGCGGAAGACGTCGGCATACAGGCGGTAGAACATCCGGGCGGCGTGCACGATGGCTGCCTGGTCGGCCGGATCCTCGAGGGCGTTCACCAGGTCGGCGTAGTGCGCGGTGTGTTCGACGTCGAGCGTCCCGTGGGAGCGCAGGTACGAGAACGCGCCGTCGGGCAGCCCGAGGCCGGACTGGATGCGGTCGGCGGCGGCCAGCGCGAGCGCGACGCTCGTGCCCTCGAGCACATGGACCATGCCGAGGAAGCCGACCGGGTTGCCGCGCGAGACGGTGTCGTACGCATAGGCGACCATCACCTCGGTCGCGGGCGACGCGGGCTTGCCGCGCAGGGCCTCGACGTCCGCACCGCAGGCGCGCAGGTCGTCGAGGATCCATTCGTCGTGGCCGATCTCTTCGACGACGTATTCGTCGAAGTCGGCGCGCATCCAGTCGAGGCGCGCCGGCAGCGCGTCGCGCGCCGCCTGCAGCAGCGGCACGGTATGTCGCACGTGGTGCCAGGCCTCGACGAGGAAGGCGCGGTAGCTCGCCACCGTCACGTGGCCGCGCATCACGTCCTGGATGATCGGCACGGCATGCAGTGCGGCGCGCTCGGTAGCCGTTTCGGCCAACAGCCGTTCATGAAATGACATCGTCGGTGCTCCTGTCGTAGGCGGCCGCGATCGCGGCCCGATGCAAGGATTCGATCGCGCCGCGCAGCGGACGACCGTTGGGTGTGGCGGTGCCGGACACCGGGTCGAACGGGCGCTCGGCCCGCACCCAGTGACGCACCCGTGCGTAGTCGGGGAGCGTCGCGTTGGCGCGCTCGACGGCCTCGGCGAGCACGGCGGCGGTTTCGGCGGCCGGCGCGTCGGGGCGGGACGACCAGAGCACCGCCAGCAGCGCGGGGCGGGCGTCGCCGAGGACCACGGCGTGCGCGATGGCCGGCTGCGACTGCAGCGCGGTCTCCACCCACTCGGGCGACACGTTGCGGCCGAAGGCCGTGATCAGCAGGTTGCCGCGGCGCCCCGACAGGTGCAGGAAGCCCGCTTCGTCGAGGCGACCCAGATCACCCGTGGCCCACCAGCCCGAGGGGGCGGAGCCGGGCACACCGAGGTAGCCGAGCATCGGCGCGCCGCTGACCTCGACCTCGCCGTCCCGTCCGATGCGAACGGCGGCATGGGGCAGCGGGCGTCCGGCACTGCCCGGCCGGTCGGCGCCCGGCAGGTTCAGCGTCTGCACCGAGCCGCACTCGGTCAGCCCGTACCCTTCGTAGGCGGCGAGCCCGGTGGCGCGGGCGGCGGCGATGGTCGCGGCGCCGACCGCGGCACCGCCGACGGCCACCAGCCGCGGCCCCGGGAGGTCTGCGCCCATCGCCGCGCGGGCACCGGCCCAGGCGCGGAGCATCTGCGGGAGCACGATCACCGAGTCGGCCTGCCAGCGTGCGACGGCGGCCTGGAGCGCGCGCGGATCGAATCGCGACGAGCCCTGCAGCCCGACCTCGGCCAGCGGCGGCAGCACGACGGACGCCCCGGCGGCGAGGGGGGCATACAGGCCTGCGATGTTCTCGAGGAGGACCGCCAGCGGCAGCACCGCGAGATGACGCCGGACGCCGATCGGGGCCAACGCTGTCGCGACGCCCTCGGCGACACGGCCGAGCGCCTCGCCCGACAGGCAGGCGCCCTTGGGCCGCCCGGTGCTGCCCGACGTGAAGCTGACCTTCACGGTACCGGCGGGCATCTCGACGGGCCGCGCCCCCGTCCGGTTCAGTCGCAGGCCGGTGCCGGCCCACGGCGTGCCCGTGGCCGCGCCCGTGCCGGTCGCGACCGCATCGACGCCGGCGGCGGCCAGCACGTGCGACACCTGTTCGGCGGTGAAGAACGCCGGAAGCGGCACGTGGACGACGCCCGCGTGCCATGCGGCGAGGTCCGCGACGGCCCAGTCCGGACCGTTGTCGTCGAGGGTGGCGAGCACCCGCACGCCGTGCTCGTGGAGTGCATCGGCCGCCTCCCTCACCCGTGCCGCGAGCTCGCCCGCGGTCAGCCGGGTGCCGGGCGACAGCAGCGCGTCCCGTCCCGGATCGCCGCGCAGCAGCCACTCGATCGGCGTGCTCATCGCAGCGCTCCCGGCGCGACCCGCGACAGGTTGCCCGCCAGCTCGCCCGCGACGACGGTCGCGCCGCGCTGGTAATAGTTGCCCCAGGCGCTGGCGTGCGGCCCGGCGGCCTGGGCCGTGGCATGCCCGAGCTCCAGGACCTCCACCCCCATCCGCTCGAACGTGGCGCGGACCCCCGGGGTCGCGGTACTGGCGACCCAGCCGTAGCCGAGCGACGCCAGATAGGCGCCGAGCCGTGCCATCAGCCGCACGCCCTGCCCGGCCTGGATCGCCGACAGGTGACCCACCTCGACGATCCGCCCGCGCGGCGGGCCCGGTCGGCCCAGCCGGTCGACGATCAGGCGCTCGATCGGCGCATCGAGGTAGCGCTCGAGGTACAGCGGGCCGTGCGCGGGTCGCCAGCCCGCCGCGGCGACGATCTCGCCGCCGGCGACGACGCTGACCAGTTCGGGCGCCCAGCTCGGGACGCTCGCACCGTAGCGCTCGGCGTACACCCGGTCGACGAAGCGCTCGACGGCGGCACGGTCGGGATCGCCCAGCGGGTGGTGGCGCAGTCGCGCGCCGGGCGCCACCGCCCGGTGGGCACGGACCGGAGGGAAGGCGATGCGTTCGGTGGGGCGCAGCGGTAGGGAGTGCATGCCCCGGATGCTCGCCCTGTCCCCTTAACGCTTCCTTAACGTGGACCGGCCGCCCGGATCCGGGGGCGACCGTCCGGTCACCCGAGCCACCGTCCGGCCTGGGCGAGGCGCCGCAGACCGGCGAGGTCGCGTTCCCCGGGCGGCACCTGCGCCAGCAGCCGCAGGAACAGCATCGCCGTCGCGAACGCGTCGTCGCCGGCACGATGACGCTCGTCGACCGGCAGGTCGAAGTGCACGAGCCAGTCGTCCAGGGCGGTCGCCCGGACGCCCGGGTTGAGCGCGGGCGCCAGCGCGGCCAGGTCGAGCCAGTCGGCATCGAAGCGTCGACGCAGCGTGTCGCGGACCGTGCGCTCGAGGAAGGCCCGGTCGAAGGCCGCATGGAAGGCGACCAGCGGCGCGGCGCCGGCCCAGTCGATCAGGTCGCCGCAGGCTTGCGCCGGCGGCACGCCGGCACGCTGGGCCTCCTCGCCGATGCCATGGATCAGGATGTTCGCGCGGTCGCTCGCCGCCCGTGGCCTGACGCCCCGCTCGAAGCTGTCGTCGACGACGATGTGCCCTGCCCTGACCGCGACGGCGCCGATCGACAGCAGCGTGTCCTTCGCGACGTCGAGTCCGGATGTCTCGACGTCGAGCACGACCCAGCGCAGGGCGGCGACCCGCTCGAGACGGGCCGATTCGGGTTCGGACCTGCGCAGCCACGACAGCCAGCCGGCCACGGTCTCAGCCCGGCCAGTCGAGCGCGAGCCGCTGCTGCAGCGTGCGAGCCTGGCGGAAGGCCTCCTTGAGGATCCGCCGGTCCAGGTCCGACAGGATCCGGGTATCGAGCAGGTTCGGGTTGGCCACGGACCCTGGCCGCTGGTGCTGCACCCGCAGCCGCAGGCTCTGCAGGAACTGGAAGGCCTCGATCCATGCATGGGTCTCGCCGGGCGGCAGCGTGCCGGCGTCCGCGAGCGCCTGCAGACGTTCGGCGGTCCCGGTGGCCCGGACGCCATGCGCCAGCGCGAGCAGCCGCGCCGCGTCGACGAAGGGGACGGTGCCGTGCAGCTTGAGGTCGACCTCGGGCGTGTCGTGGGTGAAGAGCTGGCCGATCAGGCCGCCGGTCCAGGACGTCGGCGGCCCGTTGCGGCGGGCGTTGTCGCTCATCTGCTTGAGGAACCGCCCGTTCGCGGCGGCACGGACGGTGACCCGCTCCCGCAGGCCGATCGCCAGCGATGCATCACCCGCGAGCGGGCGGAAGTCGAAGAACACGCTGGCGGCGAGCAGGCTCTGCGGATCGCCCCGATCGATCCAGCCCTCGAACAGCGCCTCCCAGTCGCGGCGCGCCAGGCACCACTTCGGATTGCCGGCCATGATGCCGCCCTTGCAGAGCGGATAGCCGCAGGCGTCCAGCTCGGCGTTGACCGACTCGGCGAAGGCCCGGAGGCGGTCGCGGCCGGCCTCGTCCGTCGCGTCGTCGAACACCAGGCCGTTGTCCTGGTCGGTGGCGATCGTCTGCTCCTCCCTGCCCTCGCTGCCGAGCGCCAGCCAGCAGACGCCTTCGAGCGAGACGCCGTGGGCGGCGGCGGCCCGCCCGATCGCGCGCTGGGCCACCTGATCGTTCAGGCGGCTGATCAGCCGGGTCACGAAGGCCGACGCCACGCCCTGCGCGACCAGCGTCGACGACCATTCGCGGATGTCTTCGGCGGCCCGCGCGAGGGCCGCCGTGGAGGACGCGGCACCGATCGCCTCGCCGATGCCGCGCAGGGTCTGGCGCTGCAGCACGAACAGGTCGCGTTCGGTGACGACGCCGGCGAGCACGCCGTCGCGCCGCACCGGCACGTGTCGGATCGTGCGCTCCGCCATCAGCAGCATCGCCTCCGCGATCGTCGCGCGCGCATCGAGCGCCAGCACCGGCGACGTCATGACCGACGCGATCGGCGCCTCCAGCGGCACGCCGGGCAGCGCCACCCGGCCGATCACGTCCTGACGCGTGAAGATCCCCTGCGCGTCGCCCACGATCACCGAGCCGACCCGCTCCCGCTCCATCAGCTCGAACACCTCGCGCAGCGCCATGTCGGCCGGGACGGTGACCGGCGCGCGCCGCAGCAGGTCGCCCAGCGGCGTCGCCATCGAGCGCCACTGGGTGGCCTGCTGCGCGTAGCTCGCCTGCAGGGCGCGGTTCGACAGGTCGAGCAGCGCCCCCATGCGGCGCTTGCAGAAGTCGAGGAACGCCGGGCTGCGGGTGATCAGGGCGTCGAAATCGGTCTTCGCGAGGGCCCAGCAGAACACGTCCCCGACCGCCCAGTAGTCGCTGACCACGGGGCGCTCGGCCATCAGGGCGCCCACCGGGAACGTGTCGCCGGGCGTCAGGGTCGAGGCGGGCGGCTCGTCCGGCCGCCCCGGGCGCCGCCCTTCGACGAGCCCCTGGCGGACGATCCAGCAGCGGGCCGGCGGTCCGTCCGAGGGGCCCACGATCCGCTCCCCGCGCGCGAAGTAGGTGAGTTCGACGCGACGGGCGACGAAGTCGAGCGCGTCCTCGTCGAGCTCCGAGTACGGCGAGTGGGCGGCCAGCGAGCGCCGCACCCCGGCCAGGATCGTCGGCGAGGTCATCGCTCGACGCGCCGGCCGCTCAGCCCGGCGTGCCCGGACGCTGTGCGCCGCGCACGACGCTCATCGCCCCCGCGATCAGCGACGACATGTCGGCGAGGTTGGCCGGCACGATGAGCGTGTTGCCCTGCTTGGCGAGTTCGCCGAACGCCTGCACGTACTGCTCGGCGACCTTCAGGTTCACGGCATCCATGCCGCCCGGACGCTGCACCGCGATCGCGATCCGCTCCAGCGCGGCCGCGGTCGCGGCCGCCACGGTGGTCAGCGCGGCCGCCTGGCCCTCCGCGCGGTTGATCTCGGCCTGCTTGTCGCCCTCGGAGCGCTGGATCGATGCTTCGCGCTCGCCGGTGGCGATGTTGATCTGCTCCTGCTTGCGGCCCTCGGAGGCGGCGATCAGGGCCCGCTTCTCGCGCTCGGCGGTGATCTGGGCCTGCATCGAACGCAGGATCTCGGCAGGCGGCGTCAGGTCCTTGATCTCGTACCGGAGCACCTTCACGCCCCAGCTCATCGCCGCCTCGTCGAGCGCCGAGACGACGCTGGCGTTGATGAAGTCGCGCTCCTCGAACGTGCGGTCGAGCTCGAGACGGCCGATGACCGAGCGGAGCGTCGTCTGCGACAGCTGCGTGATCGCCACGATGAAGTTGGACGACCCGTAGGAGGCGCGCATCGGGTCGGTGACCTGGAAGTAGAGCACCCCGTCGACCGTGAGCTGGGTGTTGTCCTTCGTGATGCAGACCTGGCTGGGGACATCCATCGGGATCTCCTTCAGCAGGTGCTTGTAGGCGACCCGGTCGATGAAGGGGACCACGAAGGACAGCCCCGGGGACAGGGTGCGGTGGAACTTGCCCAGCCGCTCGACGATCCACGCATGCTGCTGGGGGACGACCTTGAGCGTCTGCACCACGAACACGACGGCGAGCAGCAGCACGACCGCCGCGACAACGCTGGTTCCGATCATCCTTCCTCCGGTCGCGGTTGCGACGTCTGCTTCACGGCCGCGCGAGGATCAGGCGGTTGCCGGCCACCTCGCGGATGCGGTACTCGCCGGGCTCGGCCGATTCGCCCGGGGCGAGTTCGACGGTCCATTGCGTGCCCCGGTACTGGACCCGGGCACGCCGGTCGGTGTCCCAGGCAGTGACCCGGACGCGCTCGCCGACGTCGGCGACCACGTCACGGTTGCGACCGGCGGGTTCGGGCGCCGGTGCGCCGGCGCGGGCGCGGCGCGCCCAGGCGGCGCCTGCGATCGACACCACGGCAGCGGTCACGAACTGCGCCCAGAGGGGCCCCCCGACCGCGGCGACCAACCCTCCGGCCGCGCACCCCACCGCGATGACGAGCAGATAGAACGTCCCGGACAGCAGTTCGAGAATGCCGATGCCGAGCGCGAGAATCCACCACCAGTACTGGATCGCCATGGTGCGCGCAGCATGACCCGCCGGCGGTCAACAGGTCAACCGTCCACCGCGTTGCAGGAAGACGAGTCCAGCCTGCCGCCGGGGCCGTCGTTGGCTTTCGACGGCGTTCCGGCTAGGATTCGTGCCCAGCACGGCGCCGTGGGTTCCGTCGCACACACTTCCCCGCACACGACACCAGCCTAACTCTCCAGGAGAGACTCCATGCATCTGCACCAGAAGGTCCTGAGCCTCGCAGTCGCCTCGGCGTTCACCCTCGCCGCCGGCGCCGTCTCGGCGCAGACGGTCGTCAAGATCGGCCACGTGGGCCCGCTGACCGGCGGCATCGCCCACCTGGGCAAGGACAACGAGCTGGGCGCCAAGCTCGCGATCGAAGACCTCAACGCCAAGGGGATCAAGCTCGGCGGCCAGGCCGTCAAGTTCGAGCTGCTGTCCGAGGACGATGCGGCCGACCCGAAACAGGGCACCGCCGCGGCGACCAAGCTCGTCGACGCGAAGGTCAACGGCGTGATCGGCCACCTGAACTCGGGCACCACGATCCCGGCCTCGAAGATCTATCACGACGCGGGCATTCCGCAGATCTCCCCGTCGGCGACGAATCCGAAGTACACGCTCCAGGGCTTCAAGTCGGCCTTCCGCGTGGTCGCCCACGACGGCCAGCTCGGCGGCACGCTCGGCCGGTACGCGGTCAAGGACGTGAAGGCCAAGAGCATCGCGATCATCGACGACCGCACGGCCTACGGCCAGGGCGTCGCCGACGAGTTCCAGAAGGCGGTCAAGGCTGCCGGCGGCAAGGTCGTCGGCCGCGAGTTCACCAACGACAAGGCCACCGACTTCAACGCCATCCTGACCAAGCTCAAGGGCGCCAAGCCCGATCTGGTCTTCTACGGCGGCATGGACGCGGTGGCGGGCCCGATGCTGCGCCAGATGAAGCAGCTCGGCATCAACGCCAAGTTCATGGGCGGCGACGGCATCTGCTCGAGCGAGCTGATCAAGCTGGCCGGCGACGGCATGGCCGACGGCCAGGTGGTGTGCGCCGAGGCCGGCGGCGTGACGAAGGAGAAGGAGGCTGCCCTGGCCGCCTGGAAGGCCCGCTTCAAGGAGAAGATGGGTGCCGACGTCCAGATCTACGCGCCGTACGTCTACGACGCGACGATGACGATGGTCGCGGCGATGCAGAAGGCGAACTCGGCCGATCCGGCCAAGTACCTGCCCGAGCTGGCCAAGATCAGCTACGACGGCGTGACCGGCAGGATCCAGTTCGACCAGAAGGGCGACATCAAGGACGGCACGCTGACCCTGTACACGTACAAGGGCGGCAAGCGCGAGACGATGATGGTGGTCAAGTAACATCGACCACCCGGGCCGGCTTCGTGCCGGCCCGAGTCCCCGGGGGGCGCTGCGGTTCGGCGCCCTTTTCCTTTTCGACGTCCCGGCCCCGGCGGATCCGCTTCGGCGTTCGTGATCCGACGCCACGGTCCGGGCGCCCCATTCTCGACGACATCCGCGGAGGCGACATGGATCGACGGCCCCCTCACTCTCACCCGCGCGCACGCGGGCCCGTCGCCATCGCGATCGCTGCGGCCGTCGCGATCGCGGGCTGCGCGATGCCCGGACCGGGTCCGATGCCCGCACCCGGGGGCATGCCGCCCTCGCAACCGGTGCCCGACTCGGCCCCGGCCCCCGCGCCGGCCCCGCCGCCACCGAAGCTCGCGGGCTCCAGCTGGTACTGGCTCGGGACGCTGACCGCGGCCGGGCTGGTCGCACCGGCCGACCCGGGCGCCTTCAACATCGAGTTCCTCGACGGCGGCCAGCTGGCCGCACAGCTCGACTGCAACAGCGGGGGCGCGAGCTGGAACCAGTCGGGGTCCGCGCTGACCATCGGCCCGGTCCGCGGCACGCGCAAGGCGTGCCCGCGCGCCTCCGAGGCCGATCGCTTCGGTCGTCAGCTCGCGATGGTGCGCGCCGCGAAGCTCGGCAGCGGCCTGCTCGAGCTGTCCCTCGGCGACGCCGGCTCGATGGTGATGGCGCGCGACCCCGACTGGCGGCTGCGCAGCTTCGACTGTCCGAACGGCGTGGCGCCGCTGCTGGTGGCCTTCGGCCGGGATCAGGCCGTGCTGCGCTGGCGCGGCGAGGCCTGGCAGATGAAGCAGCAGCCGACCGCGTCCGGCCTGCGCTACGGTGCCGGCAACGCGATCCTGTTCAGCAAGGGCAACGAGGCGTCGCTGCTCAACGAAGGCAGGCAGGTCGCCGGCCCCTGCGTGGCGCGGCGCTGAGCCGACCGGCCCGCGCCGCGGCGCGGGCCGGATCCCATGGCGTCAGCGGGCGAGCTTGCCCAGACGCGTCCAGGTGTCGACCACCGTGTCGGGGTTCAGCGAGATCGACGCGATGCCCTGCTGCATCAGCCACTCGGCGAAGTCCGCATGGTCGGACGGACCCTGCCCGCAGATGCCCACGTACTTGCCCGCCTTGTTGCAGGCGGTGATCGCCCGCTCGAGCAGCGCCTTCACCGCCGGATCGCGCTCGTCGAACCCTTCGGCGACCAGCCCCGAGTCGCGGTCCAGGCCGAGCGTGAGCTGGGTCAGGTCGTTCGAGCCGATCGAGAAGCCGTCGAAGTGCTCGAGGAACTGCTCGGCCAGGATCGCGTTCGACGGGATCTCGCACATCATGATCAGCCGCAGGCCGCCGGTGCCGTCCGCCGCGCCGCCCTCGCCACGCCTGAGGCCGTACTTGGCGAGCAGGCCCACGACCTGCTCGGCCTCGCGCACGGTCCGCACGAAGGGCACCATCACCTCGACGTTCGTCAGCCCCATCTCCTCGCGCACGCGCTTCATCGCACGGCACTCCATCTCGAAGCACTCGGCGAAGTCCGGCGAGATGTAGCGCGAGGCGCCGCGGAACCCGAGCATCGGGTTCTCCTCCTCGGGCTCGTAGCGGCTGCCCCCGATCAGCTTGCGGTATTCGTTCGACTTGAAGTCGGAGAGCCGAACGATCGCCGGGCGCGGCCAGAACGCACCGGCGATGGTCGCGATGCCCTCGGCCAGCTTGTCGACGTAGAACGCGCGCGGGCTGGAGTGGCCGCGGGCGATGCTCTCGACGGCCTTCTTCAGGTCGGGGGCGACGTTCGGATAGTCGAGGATCGCCTTCGGATGGACACCGATGTTGTTGTTGATGATGAACTCGAGCCGGGCCAGGCCGACGCCCTGGTTCGGCATCTGCGCGAACTCGAAGGCGAGCTGCGGATTGCCGACGTTCATCATGATCTTGACCGGCAGTTCGGGCAGCACGCCGGACTCGACCTCGGTGATCTCCGTCTCGAGCATGCCGTCGTAGATGTAGCCGGTGTCGCCCTCGGCGCACGAGACGGTCACCAGCGCCCCGTCGTGCAGGTGGTCGGTGGCGTCGCCGCAGCCGACGACTGCCGGGATCCCGAGCTCGCGCGCGATGATCGCGGCGTGGCAGGTACGCCCGCCGCGGTTGGTGACGATGGCGGAGGCCCGCTTCATCACCGGCTCCCAGTTCGGGTCGGTCATGTCGGTGACCAGCACGTCGCCGGGCTGCACGCGCTCCATCTCGCTGGCGTCGCCGACGACCCGCACCGGTCCGGCGCCGACCTTCTGGCCGATCGCGCGGCCGCTGGCCAGCACGTCCGAGGTGGCCTTCAGGCGAAAGCGCATCTGGCGCCCGTCATGCTGCGACTTCACCGTCTCCGGTCGTGCCTGCAGGATGTAGAGCTTGCCGTCGCGACCGTCGCGGCCCCATTCGATGTCCATCGGGCGGCCGTAGTGCTGCTCGATGATGACCGCGTAGCGCGCGAGCTCGATGACCTCGTCGTCGGCGAGCGAGTAGCGGGTGCGCTGCTCGACCGAGGTGTCGACGGTGCGGACCGAGCGCCCGTTCCCGCCGTCCGGCTCGAACTCCATGCGCAGCAGCTTGGAACCGAGCTGGCGGCGGATGATCGGCTTCTTGCCTGCTGCCAGCATCGGCTTGTGGACGTAGAACTCGTCGGGATTCACCGCGCCCTGCACCACCGTCTCGCCCAGCCCGTAGGCCGCGGTGATGAACACCACGTCCGGAAAGCCGGACTCGGTGTCCATCGTGAACATCACGCCCGAGGCGCCGAGGTCGCTGCGGACCATCCGCTGAACGCCGGCCGACAGCGCGACCTCGGCGTGGGCGAAGCCCTTGTGCACCCGGTACGAGATCGCACGGTCGTTGTAGAGCGAAGCGAACACGTGCTTGACGCGGTCGAGCACCGCCTCGATGCCGACCACGTTGAGGTAGCTCTCCTGCTGGCCCGCGAAGGACGCGTCCGGCAGGTCCTCGGCGGTGGCCGAAGAGCGGACCGCGAGCGAGATCTCGGCGCCGGACTCGGCCTGGATGCGGGTGAAGTGTTCGCGGATCTCGGCATCGAGCCGTGCCGGCAGGGGCGCCTCGACCACCCATCGGCGGATCTCGGCGCCGCAGGCGGCGAGCGCCTTGACGTCGTCGACGTCGAGCGCGGCGAGCCGGGCGTTGATCCGCGCGGTCAGGCCGTTCTCCGACAGGAAGTCGCGGAACGCGAGCGCGGTGGTGGCGAAGCCGCCCGGCACCCGGACATGGGCGTGTGCGAGCTGGCTGATCATCTCGCCGAGCGAGGCATTCTTGCCGCCGACCGACTCGACGTCGGTCATCCGCAAGTCCTCGAACGGGACGACGTAGCGTCCTGCGTGGGGGTCGGTCATGGAAAGGTCCTGGAGTGTGGGAAAGGGGGGGCCGCTCGCCGGGACAGGCCGGCGCAGGCAGCGCTGTAGTCGGGCCGCTGGGCACGAAGGGCCAACGGCGCGGCTGCAACACTCCGGGGGGTCCCACCCGCCGGTGCGCCGATATTACTGTGCGCCCCGAGGCGCCGCCGAGGAAAATGCCCTCTCGAGTCGGCGGCCGACGCCGCGGCCGACCCCCATTGCCCCCGAGGTCCGCATGCCCGAATCCCGCCAGCGTCCAGCCGATCGAACGGTCTTCTTCGTCTCGGACGGCACCGGCATCACCGCGGAGACCTTCGGCCACTCGGTGCTGTCGCAGTTCGAGGGGCTGAAGATCCGACAGGTCCGCCTGCCGTTCATCGACAATCCCGAGAAGGCGGACGAAGCGGTCACCCGGATCAACCACCAGGGCCTGATCGACGGTCGTCGGCCGATCGTCTTCAGCACGCTGGTCAACCCGCAGATCAACGAGATCGTGCGGACCGCCGAGGCATTGTTCCTCGACCTGATCGCGACCTTCGTGGGGCCGCTCGAGACCGAGTTCGGCGTCAAGTCGACGCACACCATCGGGCGGTTCCACGCGGTCGCCGAATCCGACCGCTACAAGCAGCGGATCGAGGCCATCCACTACTCGATGGCCCACGACGACGGGCAGCTCCACAAGGACCTCGAGCAGGCCGACGTGATCTTCGTGGGCGTCTCGCGCTGCGGCAAGACGCCGACGAGCCTGTACCTCGCCGTCCAGCACGGCATCAAGGCAGCCAACTACCCGCTGATTCCCGACGATTTCGAGCGCGGGCGCCTGCCCGACGTCCTGTATCGGTACAAGAACAAGATGTTCGGTCTGACGATCTCGCCGGAGCGGCTCTCCGAGGTGCGCAACGAGCGACGGCCCGGCAGCCGCTATGCCGCGCTGGAGACCTGCCGGATGGAGGTCAACGAGGCGGAGGCGATGATGAAGCGCGAGGGCATCCCGTGGCTGTCGACCACCACCCGATCGATCGAGGAGATCGCGACGACGGCGCTGTCTTTGCTCGACCTGGAATAGCCGGGCCGGCCGGCTTCCTCAGCGGGTCGCGCGCTGACGGCGCTGCTCGAACAGGCAGACCGCGGCCGCGGCCGCGACATTCATCGATTCGACGCCCTCGGCCTGCGGGATCCGGACCCAGCGGGCGACGTCGGCGCCGAGTTCCTCGGACAGCCCCTCCCCCTCGTTGCCGAGCAGCCAGATCGCCGGGGCCCGCAGATCGGCCTCGAACAGCGATTCGGCGTGCTGCGCCCGGGTGCCGATCGCCTCGACGGCCAGCCGGGATCGGACCGCGGACCACGGCACGGCTTCGTGGATGGAGAGATGGAAATGGGCGCCCATGCCGGCACGCAGCACCTTCGGCGACCAGCACCAGGCGGTACCGGGCGCGGTGAGCACCGTCCGAACACCGGCGGCCGCGCAGCTGCGCAGCAGCGTGCCGACGTTGCCCGGATCCTGCACCCGGTCGAGATAGACCGCATCCGCATCGATCGTCGCGGGCAGCCCCGGATGCGGTGTGTCGACGGCGAAGACCAGCCCGACACCGTGCTGAAGGGTCGAGACCGCGTCGAACAGATCGGCCGCCAGGACGGTCGGCACCACCCCGTGTCGGGCGAGCAGCGGACCGACCTCGGGATGGGCCAGGCCCGCGTCGGTCGCGACGGCCAGCCGTGGCGCGCCGTGGCGCTGCAGCCAGGCCTCGCAGAGGTGGATGCCCTCCAGGACGGAGCGGCCCTGCCGACGCCGTTCGCGGGCCGAATGCGCGAGCTCGGCCAACTCCCGGAACAGCGGATTGTCGCGCGAGGTGATTCGGCGCGGCGGTGCGCTCATCGCCCGGCCTGCCCGATCGCCGCGCGCACCGGCGCGAAGCTGCGGCGGTGCGCGTCGCACGGGCCGAGCCTGCGGAGCAGTGCGAGGTGCTCGGCGGTCGGATACCCCTTGTGCCGGTCGAAGCCGTAGCCCGGATGGGCGGCGTGCAGCGTCTGGAGATCGGCGTCGCGCGCGGTCTTGGCCAGGATCGAGGCGGCCGAGATGCAGGGTTCGATCGCATCGCCGCCGATGATCAGCTCGATCGCGCAGTCGAGCGTCGGCGGCTGGTTGCCGTCCACCCGAGCCAGCGTGGGCGCGACCGGCAGCGCGGCGACCGCGCGACGCATCGCGAGCAGCGAGGCGCGCAGGATGTTCAACCGGTCGATCTCGTCGACGCTCGCGCGCGCCACCGCCCAGCCGATGGCGCGCTCGCGGATCGCGTCCGCGAGGGCCTCGCGCCGCGCGGCGCTGAGCTGCTTGCTGTCGCGCAGCCCGTCGATCGGACGCGCGGGGTCGAGGATGACGGCGGCGGCGACGACCGGCCCGGCGAGCGGCCCGCGCCCGGACTCGTCGACGCCGCAGACCACCCGGGTATCGAAGGCGAGCGCGAAGGCGCCCTGTCCCGCCGCGACGGCACGACGGCTCATCGCGGGAGACTCCGTGCGGCCGGTCGCATGGCGAGCAGCGCCTCGGCCGCACGCTGTGCGCAATCGCGGCGCAGCGTCTCGTGCAGGCCGGCGAAGCGCTCCGCGAGGCGCGCCGCGAGCGACGGGTCGTCGAGCTGCGCCAGCAGCGCCGCCCCCATCGCCTCGGGCGTCGCGCCGTCCTGGATGAACTCCGGCACGACGGTCTCGTTGCACAGGATGTTGGGCAGCCCGATCCACGGCAGATAGCCCATGCGCCGCATGATCCGGAAGCTCAGCCATGCCATCCGGTAGGCGATCACCATCGGCTTGCGGTAGAGCGCGACCTCGAGGGTGGCGGTGCCGCTGGCGACGAGGACCGCGTCGGCGGCGGCCATCGCGTCGTGCGAGCGCCCCATCACCAGGCGCACGTCGGTGCCCGAGGGCAGATCGGCCGTGGCGAGCAGCGCCCGCAGTCGGCCGTACAGGGTCTCGGTGGCGGCGGGGATCACGAAGACCAGGTCGGGACGACGTCGGGCGAGCCAGCCGATCGTCGCGACGAAGGCCGGCGCGATGTAGGTGATCTCGCCGCCCCGGCTGCCGGGCAGGACCGCGACGACCTGGCCGCGCTCGGGCAGGCCGAGCGCGCGCCGCGCGGCGGGACCGTCGGCCTGCAGCGGAATCGCATCGGCGAGCGGATGGCCGACGTAGGTCGCCGGCACGCCGGCCTCGTCGTAGAGCTTCTGCTCGAACGGGAACACCAGCAGCATCCGGTCGACCGACCGGCGGATCTTCTCGATCCGCTTGCCGCGCCAGGCCCAGATCGAGGGGCCGATGAAGTGGGCGACCCGGATCCCCGACTCCCGCAGACGCCGCTCGAGGTCGAGATTGAAGTCCGGCGCGTCGACGCCGACGAAGACGTCCGGCCGCCAGCTGACCATCCGGTCGTGGAGCCGCGAACGGATGGCGCGCAGCGCCGGGTACTCGCGCAGCACCTCGGCATAGCCGCGCACCGCGAGGCGCTCCGAGGGCCACCAGGGATCGAAGCCGCGGGCCCCCATCGCGGGGCCGCCGATGCCACCCGCCTGCAGGCCCGCGGGGCCGCCGAGCCGCGACTGCAGCCCGTCGAGCACGGCCGAGGCGAGCAGGTCGCCCGAGGTCTCGCCGGCGACCATGCCGACCCGCATCGGGGACGCGGGCTCGGCCACGATCAGGCTCGCCACGGCGCCCGGCTCAGCGGACGATGCCGCGCTCGACCCGCGCCAGGAACCCGGTCAGCAGCCGCAGCGACTCCGCGGCCGTCAGGGCCGTCGCCGGCAGGGCCGCCTGCGATGCCGCCTCGTGGGCGGTCAGCTCGAGCAGTTCGGCCTCGAGCCGCTCCCGGGCGTGCTGCAGCGACAGCTCGGAGCGGTACAGCGTCCGGTACGCGCGCTTGAGGAGCGCGATCGTCTCGGCCTCGAAGCCGCGCCGCTTGAGCCCCTCGGTGTTGAGGCCGTGCGGCGCCGACGGATTGCCGGTGGCCAGGACGTAGGGCGGCACGTCGTGCAGCAGGATCGTGCCGGTGCCGGTCATCGCGTGCGCGCCCACCTTGCAGAACTGGTGGACCTGGGTGCAGCCGCCGAGGATGACGTAGTCGCCCAGCTCGACGTGGCCGCCGAGGTTGGTCGTGTTGGCGAGGATGGTGTGCGACCCGATCCGGCAGTCGTGCGCGATGTGCACGTACGCCATCACCCAGTTGTCGTCGCCGATCCGCGTGACGCCGGTGTCCTGGATGGTGCCCCGGTTGACCGTCACGCACTCGCGGAAGGTGTTGCCGTCGCCGATCTCCAGCGTCGTCGGCTCGCCGCGGTACTTCTTGTCCTGGGGCGGACCGCCGATCGTGGCGTGCGGATGCACGACGTTGCCCCGGCCGAGCGTCGTCGGTCCCTCGACGGTCGCATGAGCGAGGATCCGGGTGCCGGCCGCGATCCGCACGCCCGCGCCGATCACGGCGAAGGGGCCGACCTCCACGTCGTCGTCGAGCTCGGCGCCCGGATCGACGACGGCGCTCGCATGAACGCGCGCCATGGTCAGTCGCCCGCCTGGCGAGCCGCGGCGGCCGTCTGCGGCGGGGCCACGTCACGCAGCGTGCACATCAGCTCGGCTTCGGCGGCGACCTGGCCGTCGACCGTCGCGACGCCCCGGAACTTCGAGATCGACTTGGCGAACCGCATGATCTCGACCTCGAGTCGCAGCTGGTCGCCGGGACCGACCGGCCGCTTGAAGCGCGCGCCGTCGATGCCGACGAAATAGAACACCGAACTCGCGTCTGACTTGCGCCCGAGCGTCTCGAAGGAGAGCACGCCGGCGGCCTGCGCGAGCGCCTCGATCATCAGCACGCCCGGCATCACCGGGATGTGCGGGAAGTGCCCGACGAAGTACGGCTCGTTGATGGTGACGTTCTTGATCGCCACGATGCGCTTGCCGGGCTCGAGCTCGAGCACGCGGTCGATCAGCAGGAACGGATAGCGGTGCGGCAGGTATTCGAGGATGCCGCGGATGTCGATGGTGGTCATTCGGAGTCCTTGGGCTCGCCCGAGCGGGCTTCGAGCCCGCGCAGGCGCTGCCGCAGCCGGGGCAGCTGCTTGAGGGTCGCCGCCGTCCGCTCCCACTGCACGTGGGGTTGCAGCGGCCAGGCGCCTGTGTAGAAGCCGGGTTCGTCGACGCTGCGCTCGACGAGCGAGAAGCCGCCGATGATCGCACCGTCGCAGATCTCGATGTGGCCGGAGATGCCGACCCCGCCGCCGATCATGCAGCGCGCGCCGATGGTGGCGCTGCCGGCGATGCCGACGCAGCCGGCGATCACGGTGTGGGCGCCGATCCGCACGTTGTGGCCGACCTGGACGAGGTTGTCGATCTTCACGCCGTCGGCGATCTCGGTGTCGTCGAGGGCGCCGCGGTCGATCGCGCAGTTCGCGCCGATCTCGACGTCGTCGCCGATGCGCACCGAGCCGAGCTGCGCGATCTTCACGAATCCCGCCCGCGAGGGCGCGAATCCGAAGCCGTCGGCGCCGATCACGGTGCCGGCGTGCACGACCGCCCGGGCGCCGATGGTCACGCCCGCGTAGACGACCACGTTCGGATGCAGGATCGAGCCGGCGCCGATCGAGGCACCCTCCCCGACCGCGCAGCCGGCACCGATCCGGCAGCCGTCGCCGATGCGGGCACCGGCCGCGATCGAGGCGCCCGGCCCCACGGCGACGCCCGCACCGAGCCGCGCGCCGGTATCGACGCGCGCCCCGGGGTCGATCGACGCCGGGCCCTGTACGGGGGCGAGCAAGGCCTCGAACCACTGCGACAGGCGCGCATAGGCGACGTAGGGATCGTCGACGAGGATGCGCGCGGCGCCCTCGGGCGCCTCGTCCTGCAGCGCGGGCGAGACGATCAGCGCGGCGGCGCCGCTCGCGCGGGCGCTGCGCGCGTGGCGCCGCCCGGACAGGAACGAGACCGCGTCCGCGCCGGCGGCGTCCAGGGAGGCGAGCCGCGCGATGCGCCGGTCACCGTCGCCGCTGACCGTGCCGCCGAGCCGCTCGGCGATGGCGTCGACGGAGACCGGAACGGGCAGCGCTCGGTGCACGGACCCGCCCTACTTCGCCGCGTTCAGCGCGCGCAGCACCTTCTCGGTCACGTCGATGCGCGGCGACACATGGACGGCGTCCTGGATGATCACGTCGTACCGCTCCTGCTCGGCCATCTGGCGGATCACGCGGTTGGCCCGCTCGATCACGGTCGCCAGCTCCTCGTTGCGGCGCTGGTTGATGTCTTCACGGAACTCGCGCTGCTTGCGCTGGAACTCCCGATCGAGATCGGCGAGCTCGCGCTGGCGGCGCTGCCGCTCGCCTTCGGCGATGACGGTCGCATCGCGTTCGAGCTTCTCGGAGGTCTGCTTGAGGCGGGCAGCCATCTCCTGCAGGTCCTTGTCGCGGCGGGAGAACTCCTGCTGGATGCGTTCCTGCGCGGACTTCGCGGCGGCGGACTCGCGGATGATCCGCTCGAGGCTCACGTAGCCGATCTTGGGCGGCGCGTCCTGCTGCGCGACCGCGACCGTCGTGGTGGCGAGCAGGATGCCCGCTGCGGCGAGCCGGACGAGCTTGTTCATCGAATCAGTCCCTCGGGGCACCGCGCGCCCGGTCGGCAGGCGTCTTGCGGCGCGCGCATTCTCGCATATCGTCCGGCGGCACGGTCGGCCTCAGAACCCTGTCCCGATCTGGAACTGGAAGCGCTGCGTGCGGTCTCCGGGCTGCTTGTTGATCGGGTAGCCGATCGACAGCTTCAGCGGACCGAGCGGGGACAGCCAGTTCAGGCCGAGGCCCGTCGAGTAGCGCAGCTCGCTCAGGTCGATGGTGTCGGCCCACACGTTGCCGACGTCCAGGAAGGTGAACAGCCGCACCTGCTGATCGTTGCCCGCGCCGGGCAGCGGGAACAGGAACTCGGCGCTCGCGACGACCTTGGACTGACCGCCGCGCGGGAAGTCGTCGGCGTCGCGCGGACCGAGACTGGCCGCCTCGAAGCCGCGGACCGAGCCGATGCCGCCGGCGTAGTAGTTCTTGAACAGCGGATAGGGATTGCCGCCGAGCGCCCAGCCCCGCGCCACCGAGCCGTAGAGCCCGATCGTGTAGTCCTTGGTGATCGGCTTGTAGTACTGGGTGTCGAAGTTGGCCCGCGTGTAGCGCAGATCGCCGACCGGCAGCGTGAACTCGACGTTCCCGCCCATGTAGAGGCCGCGGGTCGGCGTGAGCGGGCTGTCGCGCTCGTCGCGGAACCATCCGATCTGCCCGAGGGCGGCCCAGCTGCTCTCGCCGTACGCATCGACATACTCGCGGTAGCGCGCCGGCGGGTTCGACCCCAGGGTGATGTTGTTGCGCTCGTACGAGACGCCGAAGGTGACGCGATCGACCTCGGTGTACGGGATGCCGAAGCGCAGTCCGATGCCCTGCGTCTCGAGGACGTAGTCGCCCAGCCCGAGTTCGTCGGCATTGAAGCGCCGCGAGAAGAGATCGAAGCTGCGCGAGACGCCGTCGGCAGTGAAGTACGGATCGGTGCTGGTCAGGGTGATCGAACGCTGCGTCCGACCGGTGTTCATGTTCAGGCCGATCGACTTGCCGGTGCCGAGGAAGTTCTGCTGGGACACCGAGGCGGTCAGGATCAGCTTGTCGGTGCTGGAGAAGCCCACGCCGATCAGGAAGGTCCCGGTGGAGCGCTCGTTGACGTTGACGTTGAGGTCGACCTGGTCGGGCGCCTCCGGCACCGGCACGGTGTCGATGGTGACGTCGGTGAAGTACCCCAGCCGCGTGAGGCGCTCGCGGGACAGCCGGATCTTGTCGGTGTCGTACCAGGCGCTCTCGAACTGCCGCAGCTCGCGGCGCACCACCTCGTCGCGGCTGCGCGCGTTGCCCGAGACGTTGATTCGGCGGACGTACGCGCGGCGGCCCGGGTCGACGGTGATGTTGAAGAAGACCGTGCGCTTCTCGCGATCGACCTCCGGAATCGCGTTGATGTTGGCGAACGCGTAACCGATCGACCCGAAGATCTCGGTCATCGCCCGCGTCGACTCGGCCAGGCGCTGACCGTTGAAGACGTCGCCTTCGCGCACCAGCATCAGCTTCTCGAGCTCCGGCTCCCGGCCGAGCGTGTTGCCGCTGAACTTGAAGCCGGTGACGCTGAAGCGTTCGCCCTCGGTGATGTTGACCGTGATGTAGACGCCCTCGCGGTCCGGGTCGATCGAGACCTGCGTGGAGTCGATCGAGAACTCGAGGTAGCCGCGATTCAGGTAGTACGAGCGCAGGCGCTCGAGGTCCCCCGCCAGCTTCTCGCGAGCGTACTGGTCGGTCTTCGTGTACCAGGACAGCCAGGTCGGCGTCGACAGCTGCAGCTGGTCGATCAGCGTGGACTCGGTGAAGGCCTTGTTGCCGACGATGCGGATCTGCGTGATCCGGGCATCCGCGCCCTCGTCGATCGCCATCGAGATGGCGACGCGATTGCGCTCGATGGGCGTGACCGTCGACGTGACCTTCGCGGCGTACTTCCCGCGGGCCAGGTACTGGCGCTTGACCTCCTGCTCGGCGCGATCGAGCAGTGCCCGGTCGAAGATCCTCGACTCCGCCAGACCGAGGTCCTTGAGCGCCTTGAGCATCTGCTCGCTGGAGATGTCCTGCGAGCCGCTGACCTCGACGCTGGCGATCGACGGTCGCTCCTCGATGTAGACGACGAGCACCTCGCCCTCGACCTCGAGCCGCACGTCGTTGAAGAGGCCGGTGGCATAGAGCGCGCGCACGGCCTGCGAGGCGCGCTGGTCGTCGAGTCGCTCGCCGACCTTGATCGGCAGATAGCCGAACACGGTGCCGGGCTCGACGCGCTGCACGCCGATGAGCCGGATGTCACGGACGGTGAAGGGATCGAAGGCCCAGGCGAGCGGGGCAAGCATGCTCGCGACGAGCGCGAACACGGTTTTCGCGAACGGACGCATGAAACTCCCGGGTGGGCCGGCGGGCCCCCCGGCGTGTCACCCGCCGAACAGCCTGCTCAGATCGTTGAACAGGGCCACGGCCATCAGCCCGACGATGGCGACCAGACCTGCCTTCTGGGTGACCTGCATGAAGCGATCGGAGAGCGGTCGGCCCTTGATCGCTTCGAGGCCGTAATATACCAAATGCCCTCCGTCGAGCACCGGCACGGGCAGCAGGTTCAGGACGCCGAGACTCACGCTGATGAGCGCGAGGAACGCGACATAGGCGTAGACGCCCACCTTGGCGGACTGCCCCGCGTAGTCCGCGATCGCGACCGGCCCGCTCAGGTTGCGCCAGGACAGGTCGCCGGTGAGCATCTTGCCGAGCATCCGCAGCGAGAACCACGACATGTCCCAGGTCTGCCGGGCGCCGTAGACGATCGCGTCGATCGGGCCGCGGT
>RPRK01000037.1 GCA_003818495.1 Burkholderiales bacterium | reverse complement strand
CGCGGCAGCGCGGGCCACAGGCCGGCATGCCGGCCCTTGAGGCCCTGGAACTGCGCGGCGACCTGGGTGAAATCGAACTTGAGGGAGAGGTTGGCCATGTGCGTCTCGCGTGCCTCAGCGCAGCGCGCCGAGCTTGACCGGACCGTCGCCCTGGGCGCGCGGTGCGGCGGGCTTGGCGTCGGTCGGCGGCGCGGCGCGCTTCATCAGCGTGTTGAGCGAGAACTCGTAGATCTTGCGACCTTCGCGCGAGCCGGCGACCGGCGGCAGCGCGATCTCCTTGATCTCGCCGAGTTCGGGGCGCTCGAGCAGCGGGCTGCGCTCGGCGAGGTTGCGCAGCAGCTCGGCGACGCGCTCGTTCGTCTGCGCATGCCCGGAGAGGGTCACGCGCGAATCGTCCTGCTTGAGCTGTCGCAGGTAGACGCCCTCGGGCGTGAGCCGCACCAGCTCGTCGAACAGGCGCACCGGCGCGGTCCGGTCGCTCTGCAGATTCTCGACGGCCTGCTGGCGGGCCTTGAGCGCGGCGATCTCGTCGCGCAGCGTCTTGATCTCCGCGATCTCGGCATCGAGCTTCGCGTTCTCGGCGACGATGAACGCGTTGCGCTCCTGCTGCGCCGTGATCTGCTGGTTGATGGCGAAGCCGCCGGCGAACGCGGCGACCGCACCGGCGATGCCGACCAGACCGGCGAGACTGACGAAGTCCTTCTTGCGCCGCTCGCGCTTCATCTCGCGGTGCGGCAGCAGGTTGATCCGGATCGGCGCCAGCTTGCGCACCGTCTGGTCGACGATCTCGGTGGCCGGTGCGAGCCCGACCTTGCCCATCTTGGCGCCGGCGCTCATACGTCGAACCTCCGCATCGCGAGACCGCATCCGACCATCAGCGCGGGCGCATCGAGGCGCAGCTGACGTTCGCGGATGCCGCCCGCGACCTCCATGCCCTGGAACGGGCTCATGATCTCGGTGGGCACCTGCGTGCGCTCGGCGACCGCCTCGGCGAGGCCCGCGGTCACCGCGCAGCCGCCCGCAAGGAAGATGCGGTCGACCCGCGTGAACGGCGTCGAGGTGAAGAAGAACTGCAGCGAGCGCGCGACCTCGGTGGCACCCTGCTCGACGAACGGCGCGAGCAGCTCGCTCGCGTAGTTGTCCGGCAGATCCCCGCTCTTCTTCTTGAGCTCGGCCTCCTCGAGGGTCAGGCCGTAGAGGCGGACGATGTCCTGGGTAAGCTGGCTGCCGCCGAAGGTCTGGTCGCGCTCGAAGACCGTCTGGCCGTTGAGCACGACGGTCAGGTTCGTCGTGGTCTGACCGACGTCGAAGACCGCGAGGATCATGCCCTCGCCCTGGTTGGGCAGGAAGCGCGTGACGTGATCGATCGACGTGCGCGCCGCGAAGGGCTCGACGTCGATCACCACCGGCTTGAGGCCGGCCATCTCGGCGATCGCGACACGATCCTCGACCTTCTCCTTGCGCGAGGCCGCCAGCAGCACCTCGACGTCTTCCTCGGACTGCGCGCCGGGGCCCAGGATCTGGAAGTCGAGGTTGACCTCGTCGATCGAGAACGGGATGTACTGGCTGGCCTCGTTCTCCACCTGCAGCTCGTAGTCCTCCTCGTGGAGACCGGCCGGCAGCGAGATTCGCTTGGCGATCACGGCCGACGACGGCAGGGCCATCGCGGCGAGGCGGGTCTTGGTCCCCGTGCGCCGGATCGCGCGCAGCAGGGCGTCGGCGACCGCTTCGGGCTTCTCGACGTTGCCGTCGACGATGGCCCCCCGCTCGATCGGCTCGATCGCGTACCGCTCGAGGCGCATGCCCGTCTTTCCACCTGGAACCAGCTCGACGAGCTTGACGTTGCATGCGCTGACGTCGACTCCCAGGATGGGCTGGGAACCGCGTCTGAAGAGGCCCTGAAGGCTGACTGCCACGTGCGCCTCGGTCTTGTCAGGTGGAAAAAAGTGTCATAAAACAGGATCTTACGACGAGATTGCAGAATTAGGATGAGATCCTAACAACAGCGTCGACACACTGTAAAGCTTTTCGCTGTTGCATTTACCCGGTCCGGAACCCGCCGGTCGACCCCCCTGCTCCACTCGTCGCCTGACCCCCTGAAGCGGTCGATCCGGGCGTCCGGCCACGCTGGGGGTCGGGCGTGGACGGGGTCGGCGAGCCCTATAATCGGCACCTGTTCGACCCTCTGGCCCCCCATGAAGGCAGTGCGCAAGCGCCTCGCTCCGTTCGCCCGCTCGCGGCGCGACCGGGGTTTCGGTCTGCTGACCCTCCTCACGGTGCTGGTGGTCGTGCCGCTCGCGCTGGCGGTCGCCGCCGCCCTGACGCTCGGGCTGTCGGCGATCCTCGCGGCCGACCGGCTCCCCTCGCTCGACGTGCTGACCGACTACCGCCCGAAGGTGCCGCTGCGCATCTGGACCGCCGACGGCGTGCTGATCGGCGAGTTCGGCGAGGAACGGCGCAGCGTCGCCCGGATCGAGGACGTGCCGCAGGTCATGAAGCACGCGATCCTCGCCGCCGAGGACGACCGGTTCTTCGAGCACAGCGGCGTGGACCTGCTGGGCATCGCGCGCGCGGCCCTCGCGAACGTGGCGGCCGGCGGCAAGTCGCAGGGCGCCAGCACGATCACGATGCAGCTCGCGCGCAACTTCTTCCTGTCGAACGAGCGCAGCTACACGCGCAAGATCTACGAGATCCTGCTCGCCCTGAAGATCGAGAGCCAGCTCACGAAGGAGCAGATCCTCGAGATCTATCTGAACCAGATCTTCCTGGGGCAGCGTGCCTACGGCTTCGCATCGGCCGCGCAGATCTATTACGGCAAGCCGCTCGCGAAGATCACGGCCGCCGAGGCCGCGATGCTCGCCGGCCTGCCCAAGGCCCCTTCGGCCTACAACCCGGTGGTGAACCCCAAGCGGGCGCGGATCCGTCAGCAGTACGTGCTGGGCCGCATGCGCTCGCTCGGCTTCCTCACCGACGAGCAGTATCAGGCCGCGCTGAAGGAGGAGCCGCGGCTGCAGCCCGACCGCGGCGACTTCGCCGTCAAGGCGCCGTACGTGGCCGAGTTCGCGCGGATGCTCGCCTACGAGCAGTTCCGGGACGAGACCTACGTCGGCGGTCTGAACGTCTACACGACGGTGCTCGCGGAGGACCAGCGGGCGGCCAACGCCGCGGTTCGCCAGGGCGTGCTGGACTACGACCGGCGTTACGGCTTCCGCGGCCCCGAGGCGCAGGTCGATCTGCCGCCCGATCCGCAACGCCGCGGCGAGAAGATCGAGGAGGCGCTGCTCGAGGCCGGCGAGATCGACGACTTCCTGCCGGCGGTCGTCACGTCGGTGGAGCCCAAGTCGATCCGTGTCGCGCGCAGCCGCGGACAGTCGATCGAGATCGTCGGCGACGGGCTCAAGCTGGTGGCGCCGTGGCTGTCCGAGAAGGCGCCGGCGGCCCGCCGGCTCAAGCCCGGCATGGTGATCCGCGTCACCGAGGGCCCGAAGGGCTGGGAAGTCACGCAGGTGCCTGAGGTGCAGGCGGCGTTCGTGTCGGCGGACACCGGCGACGGCGCGATCCGCGCGATGGTCGGCGGCTTCGACTTCAACCGCAACAAGTTCAACCGGGTCACCCAGGCGTGGCGCCAGCCGGGCTCGAGCTTCAAGCCGTTCATCTATTCGGCCTCGCTCGAGAAGGGCTTCATGACCAGCACCGTCATCAACGACGCGCCGGTGATCGTGGACGCCGCCGTCACCGGCGGGCAGATCTGGGAACCCAAGAACTACGACGGCAAGTTCGACGGCCCGATCACCATGCGCACCGCGCTGGCGAAGTCCAAGAACATGGTGTCGATCCGGCTGCTGCAGGCGATCGGCCCGCAGTACGCGCAGGACTACGTGACCCGCTTCGGCTTCGACGCCGAGCGGCATCCGGCCTACCTCACGATGGCGCTCGGCGCGGGCGCGGTGACGCCCTGGCAGATGGTCGGCGGCATCGCCGTCTTCGCCAACGGCGGCTATCGGGTCGAGCCCTACCTGATCGCCCGGGTGACCGATGCCAGCGGCAAGGTGCTCGCGCAGGCCCGACCGGGCAAGGCCGGTGACGAGGCGCTGCGCGCCATCGACGCACGCAACGCGTTCCTGATGGACGGTCTGATGCGCGACGTGGTCCGCAAGGGCACCGCGACGGCGGCGCTGCGGCTCAAGCGCACCGATCTCGCGGGCAAGACCGGCACCACCAACGACTCCCACGACGCGTGGTTCGCCGGGTATTCGCCGAAGGTGGCGGGGGTCGCCTGGGTCGGCTTCGACCAGCCGCGCAAGCTCGGCGATCGCGAGACCGGCGGCGGGCTCGCGCTGCCGATCTGGATCAACTACATGGCGGTGGCGCTCAAGGGCGTGCCGGACCGGCCCGTCGAGCCCCCGGCCGGTGTCGTCCAGCAGAACGGAGACTGGTACTACGCCGAGACACGACCCGGCCAGGGCGTGGCCTCGCTCGGTGTCGCCGAGGATGGCCTCGGCACCGGGGAACGCGGCGAGCAGGTGCGCGAACAGGTGTTCTGATCGGGGCGCCCGTCCCCCTGGCTCCCCTCAGCCGTAGTACCCCGACCGGTCGGACGTCGGCTCGCTGTGGCGGCCACGGGCCTCGTCGCGCGCGGTCGGCGAATCGGCGGGCACCGACGGCCGGGGCGTGGGCGGGGCGTCGGGATCGGGCGGGAGGCCGCCGCGCATCACCTTGATCCGGTTGTCGATCCGGCGCACACCCGGACACCGATCGACCAGCGACTCGATCGCGTGCTTGGTCGGCCGATCGGCCACGGTTCCCACGAGCGTCACGGTGCCGTCCTCCACGGTCACCGACACGTCGCCCGCGTCCAGATCGGGCTCGCGGGCGAGGCGCGCCCGGATGTCGTCCTGAAAGGCCGCGTCGGCCGCCTGCGGGTCGCCGGTCTCGTGGGGCGGCCCCGCGTCGGCCCGCGCGGTCGATCCGGCATCGGCGTGCGGCGCGACCTCGGCCGACCGACCGGCCAGTGCGTCGCCCGGACGGGGGCTGAGCTCGAAGGGCTGATCGGGGTCGATCGGCCCCCGCCGCTCGCCGATGCCCGCAGCGCTCGACTCCCAGTCGCCCCCTCCGCTGCCGGTCGCGAGGTGATCGTCGCGACCGGGATCGTGATCTGCGTCCAGGGTGCCGTCGGGCCCCGGGCGGCGTTCCCCGATCCCGCGCGCCGGCCGGTCGTTGGCGGGGTCGTATCCCCAGCGGCGGGTGTCCTCGTCGGTCGGTCCCGCGGTCGGTCCCGCGGTCGGTCCCGTTTTCCCGGCGGGACCGTCGTGCCGGTCGTCGTGCGCCATGCTGCCTCCCCGCGGCCGACGGGCCGCGTCGGGTACTCGGCAGTTTCCGTTCCCGGCCCAGCCGGCTCCCGGCAGCGCCCGACCCGGTCGGCGGGCGCACCCGTGCGCGGGCAGGCCGCCCGGTGTGTGCAAGGTTTTCCCGACGGATCGGTCGAAACTGCCGGCTTCGCCTGGGCGAGGCGCTCGCGGGGCGTTCCAGGCGTCGCAGGGCCGCAGCCCCCCTCGGCCGGCCCGGGCACGCCTCCTGCATCCCTTCCGTGCATCGAGACAGCGATGGGAATCGAATCACCCGCGTGGATCGCCGGCGCGTGCGCCCGGCGCGTCGCGCGACCCGCCGGGTCGTGCCCCTTCCCTGCCTCGTCGGTTCTCTTTGGACGCGAGGTTTCGCCCCGCCTGCGCGGGGCGTTTTTTTTCAGCCCGCCCTCACGCGCCGCGCGAGCCTCGCCGCGAGGGCAGTCTGGTGCTCGATCACCCGGAAGCACAGGTCGTAGCAGGCATCGCTCGGGTGCACGCCGTCCTGGCTGAAGTAGCGCTCGGGGTCGCGGGCGAACGGATCGCAGCGCAGCGGCCGGAAGAAGTCCACGAAACGCACGCCTTCGCAGGCGCAGGCTTCGCGCAGCGCGTCGCGCACGACCCGGGTGCGCACTTCGAGCAGTCGGGTGATCGGCCACGGCACGATCGGCGACGCGCCGAGGTTCGCGCTCGATGCCACGATCACCTCCGGTGCGAACCGACGCGCCGTCAGGACGGCACGCCGCGCGTGCCGGGTGAGTTCGCGGCGGTGAACGCGACGCAGTGCGTCGTTGCCACCGATGGTCATCAGGACCGCGTCGTAGCGCCGGGCGGGCGCGCGGCCGAGCTGAGCCGGCACGTCGGCGATGCGGGCCCCGCTGCGAGCCCGGCTGATGACCGTCGAGCCGGGACTGGCGGCCGCGATCCGGCCGGGCACGGACCGACGCGGATCGGTCGCCCCGACCCCGCCCGCCAGCGCGAACATCCACGCCGCGCCTGCGACGGGGACGGGCATCGCGCGCGGCGCCTCAGCGCTTGGTCGTACCGCTGGACGTGCCGTCGGTGGAGGACGTCCCCGGAGCGGCACCCGGTGCGCCCCCCATCCCGCTGCCGGACGTGCCGCTGGCGGCGCCGCCGGTCCCCGTGGCACCGCTCGCGCCGCTCGGGGCGTTGCCGCCCGCACTGCCCGGGGTGGACGACCCCGGCATCGTGCCGCTCGCACCGCCCGAACCGGTGCTGCCGGGCGTCATGCCCGGTGTCGTGCCCGGTGTCGTGCCCGGCGTCGTGCCGGGAGCCGCCTGCGGCGTCGTGGCGGGGGGCGTGGTGCCCGAGGTGCTCGAGCCCGATCCCTCGGTGCTGCGGTCGCAGGCGGCGAGCAACGCGCTCGACGCGACGAGCGCGGCCAGCAGCAGTCGGGTCCGGGGGCGTTCTGAGGACAGGTGCAAGCGGGTCATGATGAGACTCCTAGTTGGATTCGGATCGAACGGGGCCCTCGGATGTCGTCAGGCGCGACGACGGACCCGGGGCGAAGATGAACGCGTGCCCGGACTCGCGGGGCGCGGACACGGCGGCACGCGCGGCGGCGGCAGCGATGCGGGACGGCGCCGGGCGCGCGTCCTCGGCCACGGCGGTCTCGGGATGGCGGGCCGCGAGCCGCGCCTCCTGACGCCAGCGCGTCGCATCGCCGAGGCTGCCGAGCGTGGCCGCGCAGATCGCTTCGATCCCGCGGTCCCGCTCGTGCAGCGCTTCGAGCGACGCCTGCTCGGGCGTGAGCGACGCGACCACCGCGCGATCGGCGATGTCGCCATGGGCGATGAGCACCGGCACGTCGGCCGCGTCGCGCCCTGTTCCGAGCCGCATCAGCCCGGTGCGTGGCATGCGACGGCTCGGCTCGAGGGCGAGCCAGGCATCCTCGACCAGCACCTCGACCCACGGATGCAGCGCGTCGGCCGGCCGGCCGATCGGCACGGTCGTGACGAACCGCGCAGGCAGTCGCGCCGCACGGCACAGCGCGATGACCAGGTGCGCGAGTTCGGTCGCCGTGCCGGCGCCGCGTCCGAGCGCCTCTCGCACGTCGCACGGGTCGGTCCGGGACGCGCCCGCTTCGGGCAGCGGGTCTGCCGCACACCGGGTCGGCAGCAGTCGGACGCGGCGTCGGACCCAGCGCTCGACCGCGCGCATCCGCTCGTACGGCCGATCGATCTGCAGGAACTCGCGCGTGGCGAGGTCCACCAGCGCATCGGAGGGGCACCAGCGACTGGGCAGCAGGAAGTGCAGCGACTCGGACTCGCCCCACTGCATCGCCCCGCACGCGTCACGCCGAACCAGGCCGCCGCCGGGCTCGGCCAGCAGCAGTCGGACACGCGCATCGAGCTCGACGTCCAGCCGCCCGCCACGGGCCGTGACGCGAAGATACCGGGTCGCGGTCGCGGCTTCGGTGACGACCGACCGCGCGTCCGCACCGTGGACGCTCAGCTGCTCGGAGACGAGCTGCTGGTGATGGGTGCAGGCCGGCAGCACGGCGAGCAGGACCCTCGCGCCCGGTTCGGCTTCGCACGAGAACCGCAGGGCGTAGTGGAAGGTGACCGGGGCGGGCATCCGACACGACTCCGTCACGCGATCAGTGCAGGAAGGGGAACGGGCCACCGGAGCGGGCGCCACCACGCGGAGCCGGCCGTGCATGGCCGCCCAGATTGCGCACGAGGGCGAGCATCGCGAGCAGGCGGCGCAGGCGCGGACTGCTGACGGCGAGCACCCCGAGCGCGCCGGTGATCGCGGTACCGGCAGGCACTCTCGGGATCGTGCGCCACAGCCACATCGCGCTGCGCATCGTCCGGCTGCGCGGCTCGAAGCGCGGCGGCGCAACGGCCGCCGCGGGATCGGCCGAGGCGCCACGGCCCAGGGAGACGGTCTCGCGCAGCGCGGCGCGAAGGGACCGCAGTCGAAGGCCCGCCTCTTCGGCATTCATCGGCGCCGAGTCGAGAGGGGGTGCGCCCGGTTCCCGGCCACCGATCTCCGCGGCGAGCACCCGGCGTGTCGCCTGCATCGGATGCAGCGTGCCCAGCGCGCGCCGCGCGCCGGCCAGCATCACGATGCCGGCGACCCCGGCCACCGCGGCGATCGCGAACGCGCCGGGAATCGCCCATGGCGTCGTGAGCAGCCACAGGAGCACGGCGATGTTCAGCCACGCCAGCCCGAGCGCGCAGACCAGGACCGCGAGCAGCGTCGCCGTCGCGGCCGTGCGCAGCCTCGCTGCATCCTCGGCGGCCTCGGTGCGGGCGAGCGCGGCCAGCGTCCCCACGTATTCGGAACCCAACCCGACGATTCGTTCGATCATGCGGACCGTCTTGCAAGGAGCACGCCCGGGTCGCGGACGGCCGGCACAGGCACGGCCGTTGCAGCGCCTCCGCAGGGTGACGCTCGACCTCGACGCGATGCATCGGACGCAATGACATCGGACGCACTGCCATGGCTCTGGGTCGCGGCCGGCGGCGCGGCGGTCGCGGCACTGGTGCTGCTCGTCGTCGCCAACCTCGCGCAGGCCGAGAAGCGCATCCAGAAGCAGGTCGTCCGCCTGTACGGCTCCGACGACCCCGCCTACACCCGGGTGCTGTCGGTGCTGTTCGGGCCGACCGTGCTGCACGGCAATCGCATCGATACCTTCGTCAACGGGCGGGAGATCTTCCCGGCGATGCTGGACGCGATCGCGGCGGCCCGCAGGTCGGTCACGTTCGAGACCTTCATCTACTGGAGCGGGGACGTGGGAGACCGCTTCGCGCGCGCGCTCGCCGAACGCGCCCGCGCGGGCGTGCCCGTCCACGTGCTGCTGGACTGGGTCGGCTCGAAGCCGATCGACGCTTCGCTGCTCGCCTGGCTGGAGGACTGCGGCGTCCGGATCGTGCGCTATCACCCGCCCCGCTGGCCGCACCTGACCCGCCTGAACAACCGGACCCACCGCAAGCTGCTGGTGGTGGACGGTCGGGTCGGATTCACCGGCGGCGTAGGCATCGCCGACGCCTGGGACGGCGACGCAGCGCAGCCCGATCACTGGCGCGACACGCACTACCGGCTCGAGGGCCCGGTGGTCGCGCAGCTCCAGGCGGCGTTCCTCGACAACTGGATCAAGGGGCGGGGCGAGCTACTGCACGGCGACCGGTACTTCCCCGCGCTCGAGCCCGCGGGCACGAGCGCCGCGCAGGTGTTCGTCAGCTCACCCTCGGGCGGCGCGGAGAGCATGCACCTGATGATCAACTACGCCCTGGTCTGCGCGACGCGCTCGCTGCGCATCGCGACCGCGTACTTCGTTCCGGACGCGATGACGGTGGACGCGCTGCTCGCCGCGGTACGGCGCGGCGTCTCGGTCACGGTGCTGGTGCCCGGGCGGCGCACGGACTCCGCGATCGCGCGGCGGGCGTCGCAGTACATGTGGGGGCGGCTGCTGCGCGGCGGCGTCCGCATCCATGCGTACGAGCCCTGTCAGTTCCACTGGAAGGTGCTGATCGTCGACGACTGGTGGGTCTCGGTCGGCTCGACGAACTTCGACAACCGGTCGTTCAGGCTGAACGACGAATCCAACCTCAACGTCTACGACCCGAGCTTCGCCGCCCGCCAGATCGGGCTGTTCGACACCGACCTCGGGCGCGCACGGCGGGTGACCTTCGAGGCGTGGCGGCGCCGCTCGCGAGGCCAACGCCTCTACGAAGCCGCGTCCCACGTCATCCGCTCGCAGCTCTGAAGGCGGGACGCCGCGATCCGCCTCCCACCCGGCACCGGGTCGTGCTCCGACACCGCCGCGCCTCCCGCGTGGCTAGATTGCAGGAGGTGACGGGGCAGGGCCGGCGGCGCCGGATGGCACGAGGCAGGACGGGACGATGATCGCTCTGATGGTCGAGGACTCGGCGCTGGTACGCAGCCGTCTCATCCCCATGCTCGCCGCCTTCAGTGGGGTCCGGGTCGTCGCCTTCGCCGAATCGGCGCCGGATGCCCTCGCCTGGCTTCGCGACAACCGCTGCGACCTCGTGCTGCTGGACCTGGCGCTGCGCGGGGGCAGCGGCATGGGGCTGCTCGACGCGCTCGGGCGCGCACCGCTCGTCGTCGGCGCGGTCCCGCGTCGGATCGTGCTGACCAACCATGCCAGCGACGCCGTCCGCAGGCACTGCGAGGCGCTCGGCGCGGCCGTGTTCGACAAGTCCATCGAGCTCGACGAACTCTTCGACTTCCTGCGCCGCGGACACTGCACCGTCCACTGACGGGCAGCCGCGTGGCGCACGCGACGAGCGCGGCCCGCGCCGTTGCCGGCCGGGACTACTGGATCAGTCCGTTCTTCATCGCGTAGTAGGTCACGTCGCTGTTCGAGCGCAGGTTGAGCTTCTCCAGCACACGGGAGCGATAGGTGCTGATCGTCTTGAAGCTGAGGTTCAGCACGTTGGCGATCGCGGTCACCGACTCGCCCTTGGCCAGCCGCAGGAAGACCTGCAGCTCACGGTCGGAGAGCTGGGTGTGCGGCGGCTCGTCACCGTGCGCGCCGAGCCCGTTGGCGAGCAGATCGCCGACCGCCTCGCTCACGAAGCGCCGGCCCTGGGCGACCGAACGGATCGCGCGCAGCAGGTCGGCGGGCTCGCAGTCCTTGGGCAGGTAGCCCGATGCGCCGAGCTTGAGCATCTGGAGCGCGTAGTGCTGCTCCGGAAAGGAGGACAGCATCAGCACCGGCAGCTCCGGCTTGCGGAGCCGGATCGCACGCAGCACGTCGACGCCGTTCTGCCCCGGCATCGAGATGTCGAGAAGCATGACGTCGCAGGCGTCGTTGCGGACCAGATCGAGCGCCTCGCGGCCGCTGGGGGCCTCCTCGACGCTCTCCATGTCCGGCTGACCGCTCAGGAACTGCCGGAAGCCGGCTCGAACGATCGGATGGTCGTCGCAGATGACGACCCGGATCTTGCGGCTGGTGCTGCTCTGTGAGGTGTTCATGTCGGTCGTTCTCCTGACGGGCACCGTAATTGCTGACTTGGGTCGCACAGCCCCAGCGTGTCGGGGTGCTGCCATGGAGATGCAACCATCGTGCCCGCCTCGAGCCCCTCTCCCACCTCACGACGCGTCGAAGACCCATCCTTGGCTGCCGGTTCCACCGACGAGGCCCGCTTCGCGGTGTGGTTGCAGCGGACGCGCGAGGCCGAGCGGGCCGCACTGGCCCGCGAGCTCCACGACGAGCTGGGCGCGATCCTCACGGCGGCCCGGCTCGACGTGGCCTGGATGGCCGCGCAGCCGGTGAGCCACGACCCCGCGATCGCGGACCGGCTGGCCGCGCTGCAGCGGGTGCTGACCCAGGGCATCGAGTTCAAGCGCCGGGTCGTCGAGGAGCTCCACCCGACCGTGCTCACCCACCTCGGCCTGGTCCCGGCGCTCGAACAGCTGATCGCCTCGCATCGGATGCGCTTCGCGGGCCGCGTGAGCGTGACGCTCGACCCGTCGATCCGACTCACCGGCGAGCCCGCGCTCGCGGTCTATCGGATCGTCCAGGAGTCGCTGACCAACATCCAGAAGTACGCACGGGCCGACCTCGTCCGCATCACGTTGCGACGCCAGCGCGGCCGCATCGAGCTGTCCGTCGACGACGACGGCGCGGGCTTCGACACACGAGCCATCGGCGCCGGTCATCACGGCCTGGCCGGCATGCGGCACCGGATGCTCGCGATCGGCGGTCGGCTGGACGTGACGTCGGCGGTCGGCGCCGGCACGTCGATCCGCGCCAGCCTGCCCGTTGCCGCGGGCGCTCGATCGGGCGCGCAGGCGCATCGCGAGCCCCGCCGGCCGGCCGTCGGATCCCAGGTCGAGGGCTTTCGGCCGCAGCCCCGACCGCCATTCCGCAACGACACCCCCCGCCTTCAACCCTGACGACACAACACGAGGTCACCCATGAGCACCATGAATCCAGGCATCCCCTCCGGCAGCCAGAGCGAGCGGAACGGCAACGGCTCGATCGGCGTCGGCGGTCCGACCCGCACCGACTCAGGCGGCGGATCCGAGTTCGGCGCCTTCCTCGACGACCTCTCCGAACTCGCGCGCGGCACCGGCCACGGCGACCTGCGCGGCGAGCTCGAGCGCCGCGTGTCGCAGGCGCGCGGCCGCATGACCGAGGCGCTCGACCAGGGCGTGGAGATGAGCCATCGCGCCCGCGAGCAGATGCGTCGCGGCATCGACTATTCGCGGGACACCGTCACCGAGCGGCCGCTGTCGGCCCTGACCGTCGCCGCCGTCGGCGGACTGATCGTCGGCCTGCTGCTGTCGCGCCGCCACTGAGCCGCCGGCCTCGTCCCCTCCCCCCTTCCATTCACCTCTCGGAGTGCATCCAATGACCCTCACGATCCCTTTCCTGCGCCGCACCGCGGTCATCGTCGCCGTCGCCGCCTCGCTGGGCGCCTGTTCGGTCGCGCGCAACCAGGAGACCGTCGGTGCCTACGTCGACGACTCCCGCATCACCGCCGAGATCAAGTCGAAGATGGCGGCGGACAAGGACGTCGCCGCGACGTCCATCAGCGTGGAGACGCTCAATGGCGTCACGCAGCTCTCGGGCTTCGCGAAGTCGCAGCTCGAGAAGGAGCGGGCCGCCGAGATCGCGCGTCAGGCCAAGGGCGTTCGTGCGGTGCGCAACGACATCGTCGTTCGCGTGGCGCAGTAACGCCCGGGCAGTTCGCGGCATGAACGCGCGGGCGCGGGCCCGCGCGTCGACCCCGAGGTCAACGCGCATGGATGCGATGCAACGGGGTGCGTGCCGCGGCCCTGCCGCGCGACGCCGCATCCGACGGGAGCCGGCGTGTGTCGGAACGCCGCATCGGGGCCTCCATGGTCCGGTGGGGTGACTCGGCCGCGCAGGGCCGGAAGGGTTCCGGATCGGGATGGACGACCGGCGCCACCCGCGGCGCGGCCTGGCTCGCGCTGGCCCTCTCGCTCGCCCTGACCGCGGCGGCCTGGCGGTTCGCCGACGCCCGCGAGCGGCAGGCGGAGCGCGCCGAGCTCCACGGTCGTGTCGTGCAGATCGCGGCGCGACTCTCGACGCGGATGCTGGCCTACGAGCAACTGCTGCGCGGCGCATCGGGACTGTTCGCGGCCTCGGGCCCGCCGACCCGCGAGGCCTGGCAGGCCTTCGTCGGCGCGCTCGGGCTCGCCGGCCTGCCTGGGATCGAGGGCATGGGCTGGGCGCCCAGGATCGAGGCCGCGGAGCTCGAGCGGCACGTGGCGTCGATCCGGCGCGACGGCATGCCCGGATACCGCGTGCATCCGTCGGGCGATCGGGACGTGCTCGGTCCGGTGGTCTACTTCGAACCGATGACGCGCGGCAACGCCCGCGCGATCGGCTTCGACATGTACGGCGAACCGGTGCGACGGGCCGCGATGCAGGCCGCGCGCGACGCCGCCCGCCCGAGCCTCACCGGCCGCGTGCTGCTCGTGCAGGAGAACGGGCGGCCCGAGCAGGCCGGCGTGCTGGCCTATCTGCCGGTCTACCGCCGAGGTGCGCCGGCGGTCAGCGTCGAGGAACGGCGCGCGGCGCTGCTCGGCTGGGTGTATGCGGCGTTCCGTGCCGGCGATTTCGTCGAGGGCGCGATCGGCGGCGGGCGCGAGGACCTCGAGGTGGAGGTCCGTGACGCCCGCGACGGCGGCGCCGTCCTGCACGTCGCGCTCGGAGGCGGCGGGTTCGACGCCGAGGCGGCCGGCCCCGCATTGCGCGTGCCGGTGCCGATGGCCGACCGCGAGTGGGAGCTGCGCGTCCGGCGCGACGCGGCTGCAGCGGCGAGAGGCCCGCACGGATCGACGGTGACGGCGATCGCGGGCACCGTCGGCAGCCTGCTGATCTTCGGCATCGTCTGGTCCATCGCCACGACCCGCGCCCGGGCGGTCGCGCTCGCCGACCGGATGACCGCGGCGCTGCGGCAGTCCCACGAGACGCTCGAGAGCCGCGTGCGGGAGCGGACCGCCTCGCTGCACGACACCAACCTGCGGCTCGCGGCGTTCAACGACGCGCTGCGTGCGGTGAATGCCGCGTTCCGCACGACCGGTGCGCCCGGTCCCGTCGACGAGCGGCTGTCGAAGGTCGCGGCCGAGCTGCGCCGGATCGTGCCCGCCACGATCGGGATGGCGGTCGCCTTCGGAGCCGGTTCCGACCCGGATCCGGTGATCGCCATCGACGCCGGGCCCGCGCTGCCGCCCTCCGAGCTCGAGCGCTGGCGACGCGCGGCGCTCGAATCGGAACGGTCGGCGCAGGCGCCCACGCCCGGCGGAGCCGTGGTCGAGCGGCTGCCCGCGCCGCTGCTCGACGCCCACGGTCATGCACGGGGCTATCTGCTGCTCGGGCGGCGCGAGGGCGCCTTCACCGCCGAGGACATCGCCGTGGTGTCGCAGTTCGCGCTGCTGGTCGGCTCGTCGCTGTCGCTCCACGAGACGCTCGCGCGCGAACGCCACGCACGGGCCGAGGCCGAACGCGCCGACCGCGCCAAGGACGAGATGCTCGCCGTGGTCTCGCACGAGCTGCGGACGCCGCTCAACGCGATCCAGGGGTGGCTTCATGTGCTGCGCAGGCGGCGTGCCGACGATGCGCAGCTGCTCGGCCGCGCGCTCGAGGTGATCCAGCGCAACCTCGACACCCAGCTGCAGCTGGTCGAGGACCTGCTCGACACCGCCCGCATCGTCAGCGGCCAGCTGCGGCTGTCGTTGCGCCCGGTCGACCTGGTGCCGCTGCTGCGGACCGCGATCGAGACCGTGCGCCCGCTGGCCGAGGCCCGGCAGATATCCGTCTCGGTGTCGGTGCCGCCCGAGCCCTTCCTGACCGTGGGCGACCCGTCCCGGCTCGAGCAGGTGATCTGGAACCTCCTGACCAATGCGGTGAAGTTCACCGGCAGCGGCGGGCACGTGGCGGTCCGGCTCGAGCGCCTGGGCTGGCTGGTGCAGATCGAGATCGAGGACGACGGCCAGGGCATCGAGGCGGCGTTCCTGCCGCACGTGTTCGACCGGTTCCGGCAGGCCGACAGCTCGAGCACGCGCGCGGCGGGTGGCCTCGGCCTGGGCCTCGCGCTCGTCCAGCACATCGTCCAGGCGCACGGCGGCCAGGTGATGGTCCGCAGCGACGGGCCCGGACGAGGCGCCTGCTTCACCGTGTCGCTGCCGCTCGGGATGAGCGGGCTGGACGATGCGGCCTGTCCCTCGCCGGCCGATCAGGCGCCCGGCCGGATCGACGGCGACGCCTGGAGCGGTGCCGCGCTGCCGGATGCGCCGGACGCGGCCGCACTGCTCGCAGGACTGCACGTGCTGGTGGTCGAGGACCACGACGATTCGCGCGAACTGCTCGCCGACTTCCTGTCGGCCCAGGGTGCGACGGTGTCGTGCGCGGCCAATGCGCACGAGGCGATGAGCCGGGTGCGCGAGCTGCCGCCGGACGGTCCGCCACCGGTGCTGCTGTGCGACATCGCCCTCCCCGGCCAGAGCGGCTACGAGCTCCTCGCGCGGATCCGCGAGCACGAGCGACAGACGGGCCGGCCGCAGGCGTCGTGGATCGTCGCGATCGCGCTGAGCGCCTTCACCCGCGCCGAGGACCGCGAACGTAGCCTGCGGGCCGGCTTCGTCGACCATCTCGGCAAGCCGCTGTCGCAGGGCGACCTGATCGAGCGACTGGTCGGCCTACGCGACGAGGCCGACGGCGCACGACCGCAGGCGCCGAGATGAATGCGACGCCACGGGCACGCGGATCGCTGCTGCAGGGCATGGCACCCACGATCGAAGCCATCCTGGCGCCGCATCTGGCACTCGAGAGCCTCGTGAGGCGTGCGGCGCACGGCAGCCGCCCGGCGCTGCGGCTGCTGATCGACCACGGACCGCGCGTCATCGAGGCGGAAGGACGCTGGCTGTATCCGGCGCTGCTGCACCGTCTGCCGGGCGGAGCGCAGCGCGTGCAGATGCTGCCGTTCACCGCCGAGCACGAGCAGATGCTCGAGCTGATCGGGCATGTCGCAGCCGGCGGCTCCGGTCTCTCGGACCCGATGTTCCTGGCGCTCCAGTGGCTCGTGCTGCGCCACGGTCGCGCCGAGCGGCGCTGGCTGGAGGCGGCGATCGCCGCCGATCGCCCTCGCGACGACACGGCGCTGCGGCGCTTCGTCGTGCACTGCCGGCCGCTGCTGGACGACATGGAGCGGCTCGCGCGGCAAGGCGTGCCGACGCGAGCCGCTGGCGCCGCCGTCGCGCAGGCGCCCGCCACGACGACGGCGAGGGCGGGCTCGAGACGCTGACCCCGATCGCGGCCCGGCACGCGCGGCAGCCCCCCTCGGGGCCACTCGGCAGAAAGTTCCGTGCCCAGGCCCCCCGACCCTGCAAAACCTGCCGACCCGTGCGGCATCGCGACGTGTCCAGGCGGTTTGCGGGCAATGGCACAGGCCTTGCAGACGGTCCGGTGTCCCCCTTCAAGACCGCCGACCAGGAAGTACACCGATGACCGCTTCGCTCCAGATGCGCGCCGGGCACCAGCTCACGATGACGCCGTTCCTGCAGCGTTCGATCCAGCTGCTGCAGCTCGGCTCGCTCGAGTTCCAGCAGCAGGTGCAGGAGGTGCTGACCACCAACCCGTTCCTCGAGACCGTCGAGTCCGAGGAGGCGGGCACCACCGACGCGGAGCCGCCGGAGCCCACCGAGGCGCCGACCGAGGAGCCCGAGGCGATCGAGTCGGCGGGGCTCGACGAGCTCTGGAGCGGCGCGGCGACCGACTACCGTTCCGGGCGCGCCGGCGACGACGAATGGGATCCCGCGCTGATGGTGCCCGGCACGCCGACGCTGCGCGAGCACCTGCTGCAGCAGGCGGGCTGCCTGCGGCTGTCGGATCGGGACGCCGTGCTGGTCCAGGCGGTCATCGAGGCGATCGACGGTTCGGGCTACCTCACGCAACCGCTCGACGAGCTGGTCACGCTGTGCCCGCTCGATCCGCCGGCGGACCCGGATGAGCTTCAGATCGCGCTGCGGCACGTCCAGGCGCTCGATCCCGCCGGGGTCGCCGCCCGCACCGTCGCCGAGTGCATGAAGCTGCAGCTGCTCGCGCTGGAGGTCGGTGAGCATCCTGCGCGTACCCTGGCGATCCGCATCGTCGACCACCATCTCGACCTGCTGGCCGCCCACGACTTCCAGCGGCTGCAGCGCGAGCTCGGTTGCGAGGAGTGCGACCTGCAGTCGGCGACCGTGCTGCTGCGCGGCCTGACGCCACGCCCGGGCGCCGGGTTCGGGGCCGACGAGACGCAGTTCGTGGTCGCGGACGTGATCGTCCAGCAGCAGAAGGGCAAGTGGGTGGCGTCGATCAACCCCGAGGTGATCCCGCGGATCCACGTCAGCCGCTTCTACGCCAGCATCCTCAAGGGCGGCCGCGAAGGCGGTGGCTCCCCCGTCTCGCAGCAGCTGCGCGAGGCGCGCTGGCTGGTGCGAAACATCGAGCAGCGCTTCCAGACGATCCAGCGCGTCGCGCAGGCGATCGTCGACCACCAGAGCCGCTTCTTCGACTACGGCGCGATGGCGATGAAGCCGCTGACGCTCGGCGAGATCGCCGACAAGGTCGGCCTGCACGAGTCGACCGTCTCGCGCGTCACCAGCCGCAAGTACATGGCGACGCCGCGCGGGCTGCTCGACTTCAAGCACTTCTTCGGCAGCCACGTGGAGACCGCCGCGGGCGCGCCGTGCTCGGCCACCGCGGTGCGCGCGCTGATCACCGAGCTGATCGGCGCCGAGGACGCGACCCGTCCGCTGTCCGACATCAAGCTCACGCGGCTGCTGGAGCAGCGCGGCATCAAGGTGGCCCGCCGCACGGTGTCGAAGTACCGCGACTCGCTGCAGATACCGTCGGTGGAGGTGCGGCGGATGTCGCACCGGCCGCAGGCCTGACGCCCCGGGCTCGGGCCCGAGGCGCGCGTCGGCCCGACGGCTACGCGGGGGGCTGAGGCTCGGTGCCCGAGCCGTAGTCGCGCAGCCTGTTGTACAGCGTCTTCAGGCTGATGCCGAGCACGTCGGCCGTCCGTTCCTTGACGCCGCCGCAGTGCTCGAGCGTCGCGAGGATGAGCTGGCGCTCGACCTCGGCGATCGAGGCGCCGACGCGCACCCGCAGCATCGGCGGGCCCTCGTCGGTCGCCGGTCCGGACGGCGTCGCCCGGGCGCCGTGCGACGGGGCCGGCGCGCCTTCGTCGGGCAGCTGCACCTCGTCGATCAGGGCGCCGTCGCTCATGATGCATGCGCGCTGGACGACGTTGCGCAGCTCGCGCACGTTGCCCGGCCAGTGGTACTGCTTGAGTCGGTCCACCGCCGCCGGCGAGAACGACTTCGGCCGCCCCTCCGCCGCGCTGATCGCCTGCAGGAAGTGCGGCGCGAGCAGCTCGATGTCCTCGACCCGCTCCCGCAGGGGCGGCAGCAGGATCTGGAACACGTTGAGCCGGTAGTACAGGTCCTCGCGCAGCTTGCCCTGGTGGACCGCCTCGAGCGGCTGGCGATTGGTGGCGGCGATGATCCGGACGTCGGTCTCGAAGAGCTCGTCGGAGCCCACGCGCATGAATGCGCCGGTCTCGAGCACCCGCAGCAGCTTGACCTGCAGGTCGAGCGGCATCTCGGTGATCTCGTCGAGGAACAGCGTGCCGCCGTGCGCGCGCTCGAAGAAGCCCCGGTGCTGGCGCATCGCCCCGGTGAACGAGCCCTTCTCGTGCCCGAACAGCTCGCTCTCGATCAGCTGCGGCGAGATGGCGCCGCAGTTCACGGCGAGGAACGGCTGGGTCCGCCGGCGGGACAGTTCGTGGATGGTGGCGGCGACCACCTCCTTGCCGGTGCCGCTCTCGCCGACGAGCAGCACGTTGACGACCGTCGGCGACACGCGCGCGATCTGGTCGTAGACGCGCTGCATCGGATCGGACCGTCCCCACAGCTTCCCGAAGCGTCCCGAGGTGCGGAACTCCTGGCGCATGTCCGAGATCTCGGCGCGCAGGTCGCCGGGCTGCGCGAGCCGCGAGAGCACCCGCTTGAGCTGCGCCACCGCGACCGGCTTCGTCAGGTAGTCCGCGGCGCCGACGCGCAGTGCCTGGATGGAGGTGTCGAGCGAGGCATGGCCGGTGATCAGCACGATCTCGGCGTTGCCCCGCAGCTCGGTGTCCTCGAAGAGGTCCATGCCGCTGCCGTCGGGCAGGCGCAGGTCGAGCAGCACCACCTGGGCCGGCATCATCACCAGCTGCTGGCGCGCCTCGCGCAGACTGCCCGCGACCGCAGTGGTGAAGCCTTCGCCTCGGACCACTGTCGCGAGCATCTCGGCCGAATTGGGCTCGTCGTCGACGATCAGTACGTGGGGCATGGGTCGATTATAGGAGCGCGTTCGAAGGCTCCTTCGCCTCGCATCGACCGCATGTCGACCGACCGGGCAGGCACGCACCGTGCTGCGCATCCGAAAGGATGCCTGCCCCGACGAAATGACGAGAACGGGACGTGCCCTCGGTGCACCTGAACCGCTCGGCCGGCCTCGCGCTGCGCCGGTCCGGCCCGGCTGCGCCCGCGCCGTGGGTCACGCATTGCGCGCTGCGCCTGCGGCGGGCGCGTCGAACCGAGGGGCGGGCACGCCTGCGGGACCTTGCGCTGTCGTAGCAGACGCAGTCGGCGCCGCGCCGGCTGCATCCGGCTGCGCGGTGGCCGTGACACCGGACGCATGACGGCCGGCCTCGCGCAGCGACTGGCGCTCGGCGAGCACGCGCAGCACCTCGTCGGGATCGGCCGGCTTGGTGAGATGCAGATCGAAGCCGGCCTCGCGCGCCGCCTGCCGATCGCGCTCGCGCCCGTATCCGCTGACGGCGACCAGCAGCAGTGCATCGCCCCAGGTCTCGGCACGCAGGCGACGGGCGACCTCGTAGCCCGAGAAGCGCGGCAGGCCGAGGTCGAGGAGGACGACCTGCGGCGCGAATCGCTCGGCGCTGTGCAGCGCCTCCTCGCCGTCGTACGCACATTCGACCTGGTAGCCCTCCAGGCCGAGCAGCAGGCTCATGCTCTGGGCCGAGTCGACGTTGTCGTCGACGACCAGCACCCGGCACGGGCCGGCCGGCGCGGACGCGCCCATCGAGACCTCGCTCATCGTGGTCCTCCCTGTCGGGTCGGAATCGGTCCGCTCGCTCATGCGCGCAGCGGGTCGGTTGCGGGGGCGCTGTCGGCCGCGGACGCGGCGCCCGAATCGAAGCGGATCAGCAGCACGTCACCGACCCGCCCCTCGCCGCTCGGGCCGACGCGTGCGCCATGGGCCTCGGCGGTCAGCATCGCGTGCAGCAGGTCGAGCGACAGACGTCCGCCCGATCCGAAGCCGTTCCAGATCGACAGGCCGCCATCCCGGCCCTCGTCGATCCCGACCCGCACGACACGCGCCTCGCCTGCGACGCCCAGGCCGAGGACGAGCGGCGCACCGGGCACGCCGTGACGGATCGCATAGGTGCCGAGCGTGCGGAGCGCCTCGAGCAGCGCGCCGCGGTCGCCCTCGATGCGCGACGGACCGCCTGCCTGCTCGATCCGCACCTCGCGGCCCGCGCTGCGGGCCGTGGGCCCCAGCACCTCCGCACAGGCCTCGAGCAGACCGCCGAGCTCGACCGGCTCGCCGTTCCGGACGCGCTCGCCCTCGATGAGGCGCAGCACCCGACCGAGGGTGTCGATCAGCGCGAGCTGCTGGTCGAGCGCGCGGCGCAGGCCCGCGAGCGCGCGTTGCGCCGACTCCGTGCGCGGCGCCGGATCCGCCGACAGCAGATGCAGCCAGCCGGTCATCGCATTGAGCGGATTGCGCAGCTCGTGCGTGACCAGCGACGCGAATTCGTCTCGGGTCATGCGAAGCGCCGGAGCCGGATCGGAAGGAATCATGTCGCGCCAACCCTGCGAGGTCAGGCGCGATTGAACCACATCGGCCGGCAGGGACGCCGGCGACGCTCCGCTCAGCAGCGCGGGCAGACTCACGTCCGAGGATGATCGGCCCGAACCCGGCGCGGCGGGTCGCCCGCGGGACGGACGGGTCGCTCGGGATGCTCGCCGCGGGTACGCGGCGCGGGCGGAATGATCGGTGTCGTGGGCATGTCTGAACCTCCTCGGCGCGGATCCCGGCGAGCGCCGGAGTCGACCAGACCGGGCAGGCAACGGCCATGCCCGGGCACCGGCTTGCCCGCGACGACTCGGGCTCGATGCAAACGGGGCGACGCACCGCGCGCCGCCCCGTCCTGCGCGCGACCCCGGACGGGCGGCCGCGCGCGATGCCCTCCGGTCCGTCAGCGCACCGAGCCCCGACGGAAGAGATTGACGATCGCGAGCAGGATCACGGCCCCGACCAGCGACACCACCATCGCACCGATGCTGAAGTTGTCCTGGTTGATGGTGCCCACTCCGAGGAGCGGAGAGATGAGCCATCCGCCCAGCATGGCGCCGACGATGCCGACGACGACGTTCAGCAGGACGCCCTGCTGCGCATCGGTGCGCATGATCATGCTGGCTATCCAGCCGATCACGCCTCCGACGACGAGCCAGATGATCAGGTTCATGGTTCCTCCTTGGGAACGTGCGGGGGTACGCACTGCGTAGCATCCGCCATGCCCGGCAAAGGTCCACGAACCGGCCCGGCCGCGCCGACCGGACCGCGCGGCACTCGGGCCGCCTGGTGAAGCCGCCGTCAGCGGGGCGCCAGCACCACCGCGACGCCGCCCTGCTGGCTCACCAGCCGCGACAGCGCGGCGAACAGCTCGTCGCCGCTGCGTCCGTCGATCCAGCGGCCGTCGCGCAATCGGTAGTGAAAGCCGCCCGAGCGCGCGGCCACCCAGATCTCCTGCGCGGCCGAGTGGCTGTTGACGATGACCTTCGAGTCGTCCTCGAAGCTCATCGTGATCACGTTGCCCTGACGCTCGACGTCGACGTCGAGCGCCCCGTCCGCGGCGCGCTCGATCGCGGCCTCGATCGCGTCGAGGGTCGCCTCGGCGTCGCGCTGGAAGGCCTGATCGCTCATGCTATGCTGGTCTCATGGTTCGCGGTCGTGCCCGCGTGGGTGAAAGCTGTCGTCGTGCCGGGCCTCGCCCGGTGCGGCTGCTGGCGGCGATTCTAGCGGGTTCGCTCATCGCGGCCTGCGGACAGCGTGGCCCCCTGGTGCTGCCGGTGCCACCCGCCGAGCCCCCTCCGAGGGTCCGCACGCCGTCGAGCGGCACGGTGGTGATGCCGCCGGTGCAACCGGCGGCCGAGCCCGCGCCCGCCGACCCGGTGCGCCCTGTCCGCAGGACGGATTGAGGCGCCTGCGCCCCCCGACCGTCAGCCCGCCTTCCTCACGTCAGCGGCCCGTCCCTTCGCTTTCCTCTTCTGTCTCGAGGTACCGATGTCCTGGTTCCCCACGATCGGTGGTCGTCTGCATGCCGAGCAGGTTCCGCTCGCCGACGTCGCCGAGCGCTTCGGCACGCCCACCTGGGTCTACTCGCGGGGCGCGATCGAAGCCGCCTGGGACGAGTTCGCGCAGGCCACCGCCGGACGCCGCGCGCTGGTCTGCTACGCGATCAAGGCCAACAGCAACCTCGCCGTGCTCGAGCTTCTCGCACGCCGAGGCGCGGGCTTCGACATCGTGTCGGCGGGCGAGCTCGCCCGCGTGCTGGCCGCCGGCGGCGATCCGTCGCGGATCGTCTTCTCGGGCGTCGGCAAGAGCCGCGACGAGATGCGCGCCGCGCTGTCCGCCGGCGTACGCTGCTTCAACGTCGAATCCGAGAGCGAGCTGATCCACCTCGACGCCGTCGCCGGCTCGATGAAGCTGCGTGCCCCGGTGTCGCTGCGCGTGAACCCGGACGTCGACGCGGGCACGCATCCGTACATCTCCACCGGCCTTCGCGAGAACAAGTTCGGCATCTCGCACGAGCGCGCGCTCGCCGCCTACCGGCAGGCCGCGGCGCTGCCCAACCTGCGCATCGCGGGCATCGACTGCCACATCGGCTCGCAGATCACCGAGATCGCGCCGTTCCTCGCCGCCCTGGACCGGCTCCTCGAGCTCGTCGACGCCCTCGCGGCCGAAGGCATCGCGATCCACCACCTCGATCTCGGCGGCGGCCTCGGCATCACCTATCGGGACGAGTCGCCGCCCGCGCGCGGCGCGATGCTCGCCGCGCTGTTCGAGCGGATCGACGCCTGGGCGAAGGCGCGCGGGCGCGAGGCACCGGAGACGCTCTTCGAGTTCGGCCGCGCGATGGTCGGCAACGCCGGCGTGCTGCTGACTCGCGTCGAGGTCCTCAAGGTCAACGGCGACAAGCGCTTCGCGGTGGTCGACGCGGCGATGAACGACCTGATGCGCCCGGCGATGTACGAGGCCTGGCACGACATCGTCACCGTCGCCCCGACGACCGCAGCCGCCCTCGAGTACGACGTGGTCGGCCCGGTCTGCGAATCCGGCGACTGGCTCGGCCGCGGCCGCGAACTCGCGATCGCCGAAGGCGACCTGCTCGCCATCCTGTCGGCCGGCGCGTACGGGATGGCGATGAGCTCGAACTACAACACCCGCCCGCGCGGAGCCGAGGTCATGGTCGACGGCGAGCGGACCCACCTCGTGCGCGAGCGCGAGCGGGTGTCCGCCCTCTTCGCCGGGGAGCACACGCTGCCGAGGGACTGACGGGCACCGGCGCGGCGCGCTGCGGGCGCCTCAGCCCCGCGCGCGCGCCTTCAGGCGGTCGAAGAGCCGCCAGCCGAGCATGAGCACGACCGCGGCCGCATACCAGCCGACCTCCGAGTAGTCGTTCTTGCCGGACTTGTGCCACCAGTAGTGCAGCACGCCGGTCACCGCGGCGAGGTAGACGAGGCGGTGCAGCGCGCCCCAGCGCCGCCCGAGGCGGCGCACCATCGCATCGGTCGAGGTCGCGGCGAGCGGCACCATCAGCACGAACGCGGCGAAGCCCATCGTGACGAACGGCCGCTTGATCACGTCCTGCACGATCGCCTGCACGTCGAACCACTGGTCGAACCAGACATAGGTGGCGAGGTGCAGCACGGCGTAGAAGAACGCGAACAGGCCGATCATCCGTCGCAGCCGCACCAGCCAGTTCAGGCCGGTCATGCGTCGCACCGGCGTGACCGCCAGGCCCACGCACAGGAACACCAGCGTCCAGGTGCCGGTCGACCGCGTGATCAGCTCGATCGGGTTCGCGCCGAGCCCGCCGAACCAGCCGTGCGTGCCGGCCAGCACCAGCCGTCCGAGCGGCAGCAGCGCCAGCGCGAACAGCACGGCCTTGATCGCGGGCAGCGCGCGCGGCACACCGCCGCGCCGCGCCGGCCGCGCCTCAGTAGAAGCGCTTGAGGTCCATGCCGGCATAGAGGCTCGCGACCTGGTCCGCGTAGCCGTTGAACATCAGCGTCGGCCGCTTGCGCTGGATGAAGCCGTCCTCGCCGATGCGGCGCTCGGTCGCCTGCGACCAGCGCGGGTGGTCGACGTTCGGATTCACGTTCGAGTAGAAGCCGTACTCCTGCGGTGCAGAGCGGTTCCACGAGGTCACCGGCTGCTTCTCGACGAACCGGATCTTCACCAGCGACTTGCCGCTCTTGAAGCCGTACTTCCAGGGCACGACGAGCCGCAGCGGCGCGCCGTTCTGGTTGGGCAGCACCTCGCCGTACAGGCCGAAGGTCAGCAGCGTGAGCGGGCTGTTCGCCTCGTCCATCCGCAGCCCTTCGACATAGGGCCAGGCGATCACCGACGAGCTCACGCCCGGCATCTGCTTCGGATCGTTGAGCGTGTAGAACTCGACGAACTTCGCGTTGCCCGTGGGCTCGACGCGCTTGATCAGCTCGGACAGCGGGAACCCCACCCACGGGATCACCATCGACCAGCCCTCGACGCAGCGCATCCGGTAGACGCGTTCCTCCATCGGCGCGAGCTTGAGCAGCTCCTCGATGCCGAAGGTGCCGGGCTTGCCGACCTCGCCCTCCACCGCGACCGTCCACGGACGCGTCTTCAGCCGGCCGGCGTTCTTCACCGGATCGTCCTTGTCCAGGCCGAACTCGTAGAAGTTGTTGTACGTGGTGACGTCCTTGTACGGCGTCGGCTTGTCGGTCGTGCCGAAGGGGCCGGGCTTGGCCGGCAGCTTCGCGGGCTCGGCCTTCGGCCCCTGGGCGAGCGCCAGGCCGGGTGCGGCCGGCAGCGCCAGGCCGGCGGCCGCGGCACGGATCAGCTCGCGGCGGCGCTGCCACACGCGGCGCGGCGTGATCTCGGACGCGGTGGGATCGTGGCGGGGCGGGGTGCGGATGAGCACTCGAATCTCCTGGGCGCAGGGGCGCGGCGAACGGGTGGTCGTCATTCTGAGGGAGTCCTGACCCCCCGGCCAGCGCCGGAAACGACGAGGGCGCCCGAAGGCGCCCTGGTCGGGGTCGGTGGAGACCCGCGTGTCAGCGCAGGCCGGCCACGTAGTCGGCGACCGCCTTGATCTCGCGGTCGGACAGACGCGACGAGATCGCGGTCATCTGGGCGCTGTTCATCCGCTGCCCGCCCCGGAACTGCACGAGCTGCGACTCGGTGTACTCGGCCCACTGACCGGCGAGTCGGGGGTACTGGGCCGGCATGCCCGCGCCCGCCGGACCATGGCAGCCGGCGCACGAGGGAACCTGCTTGGCGGGGATCCCGCTCCGGTAGATCTGCTGGCCGAGTTCCACCAGCGCCTTGTCCTTGGCCGAAGACGGCTTCTTGACCTGGCTCGCGTAGTAGGCCGCGACGTTGCGCTTGTCGTCGTCGGACAGCGTCGAGGCGAAGCCCTGCATGATCGCGTTCACGCGCTCGGCCTGCTTGGCACCGGGCTGCGGCACGAAGTTGACCAGCTGCTTGTAGAGATACTCGGCATGCTGGCCGGCGAGCTTCGGGTTGGCCGGGCCGGTGGCGTTGCCGTCGGCGCCGTGGCAGGCGGCGCACGCCTGCGAGGCGATCTGCTGGCCCTTCGCCAGATCGACCTTCTTCGGGGCATTCTGGGCGTGGGCGGCACCGGCGAAGACGAGCAGCGCGGCGACCGCGAACGTCATGACGGCGCCGGCGACGCGCCTGGCGCTTCCGGTTCTCTCTTCCCCCGGCTGGCCGATCGGGACTGCTTGTTCGAGTGCGGAGGAGGCCGGTCGGATCATCGATGACACCTGAAAGTCGTGAATGCGCGCAAACCCCGGATTGTACAATAGCCCTGGTCCATGCCGCTCCTCCCCACCGCCCGCTTCCATACCACCGTCGCTGCCCTGCACCAGCTGCCGCGGGACGGCCTCGTCGAGGTCGCCTTCGTGGGCCGCTCCAACGCGGGCAAGTCGTCGGCCATCAACGTGCTGTGCAACCGCAAGCGTCTGGCCTTCTCCAGCCGGACGCCCGGCCGCACTCAGGCGCTCAACTACTTCACCGTCGGCCCCGAGGAACGCCCGCTCGGCTACCTGGTCGACACGCCGGGCTACGGCTACGCGTCCGCCCCGCTCGAGATGAAGCGCACCTGGGATCAGCTCGCCGGCCAGTACCTGCAGAAGCGCCCGCAGCTCGCCGGCGTCGTGCTGCTCGCCGACATCCGCCGCGGGCTCACCGATCTCGACCGGCGGCTGATCGGCTGGGTGCCGGCCGGCGTCCGGCTGTCGGTCACGCTGACCAAGTCCGACAAGCTCTCGCGCGAGCAGGCCCGCAAGACCCAGCGCGAGGTCGCGGCGGAACTCGCCCGGGTCCGCCCGGGGCTCGGCGACCTGGTCATGCTGTTCTCCGCATTGAACCGGTCCGGCAGCGACGAACTCGCCGAACTGGTGGAGAATTGGATCGTGATCGGCCTGCCCGAGTCGCCGCAGCCGCCGGCGGCCTGAGTCTCCACCGATCCGCAAAAAAAAAACCCCGGCGGCTTCGCAGCCCCGGGGTGGAAACGCCTTTGAATGCTTCGCAGGCACCCGCTCAGGGAGGAGAAGCGGGAGACAGTCGGGCGACCATCTGTTGTCCATGATAAGTGCTGTGCAAAGTTTTGCAAGCGCTTTTTGACCGGCCCGTCCGTGCGCTGACCGACGAGTTGAAGGAACCGACACATGGCCCAATTTCCCCAATTAGAACAAGGCTTCCCCAGCCACCGCCCACGGCGCCTGCGACGCGACGACTTCACGCGCCGGCTGGTTCGTGAAAACCTCGTGACGGTGGATGACCTGATCTATCCGGTCTTTGTCCTGGACGGAAACGGCATCACGCAACAGGTCGCATCGATGCCCGGCGTCGAGCGCCACAGCATCGACAGGCTGCTCGGCGTCGCCGAGAAGTGCGCCGCCGCACGCATTCCGGTCATGGCGCTGTTCCCCGTGATCGAGCCGTCGCTGAAGACGCCGGACGGGCGGATCGCCACCGATCCGGACGGCCTGGTGCCGCGTGCGGTCCGGGCGATCAAGAAGCACTTCCCGCAGCTCGGCGTGCTGACCGACGTCGCGCTCGACCCATTCACCAGCCACGGCCAGGACGGCGTCATCGACGACGACGGCTACGTGATCAACGACATCACCGTCGAGCTGCTGCGGGCGCAGGCGGTGGTGCAGGCCGAGGCCGGCGTCGACATCGTCGCCCCGTCGGACATGATGGACGGGCGGATCGGCGCGATCCGCCATGCGCTGGAGGACGCCGGCCACATCCACACGCGGATCATGGCGTACTCGGCGAAGTACGCCTCCGGCTTCTACGGCCCCTTCCGCGACGCGGTCGGTTCGGCGAGCAACCTCGGCAAGGGCGACAAGAAGACCTACCAGATGGACCCGGCCAACAGCGACGAGGCGCTGCGCGAGGTCGGGCTCGACCTGCAGGAAGGCGCCGACATGGTGATGGTCAAGCCGGGCATGCCCTACCTCGACATCGTGCGCCGGGTGAAGGACACCTTCGCCGTGCCGACGTTCGTCTACCAGGTGAGCGGCGAGTACGCGATGCTGAAGGCCGCCGCGGCCAACGGCTGGCTCGACGAGCGCACCGTCGCGCTCGAGTCGCTGCTGGCGTTCAAGCGTGCCGGCGCCGACGGCATCCTCACCTACTTCGCGCTGGACGCGGCGCGGTGGCTGGACCAGCGCTGAGCGCGACGCGCGACGGGGCGGCACCGGTCGGCGACGACGACGAGGACCGCCCCCGCCCGCGCTCCCCCGCAGAGGCCTCGCGCGAGACGCCGTCGGACCTCGACACCGGCGCGCCGCCGGTGTCGGTGCTCTGGATCGCGCCGGGACAGTGCGAGGCGATGGGCGAGGTGTCGGCCGCGCCGCTGCCCGACCGCGGCTATGCCTGGATCGACGCGCACTACGAGTCGCCGCGGGCCTGGGTCGAGACGGTCGAACGCCTGACCGGCGTGACGGTGCTCGACGAGCATCTGTCCGACGCCGAGAACGTCACGCACCCGTCGTACTTCGACTCGACGCGCGACTACGAGATGATCGTCTTCCGCGGCCTCGCGATCCGGCCGGGCGGCAACGCCGACCCGGACGAGCCGATCCGGATCCGCACGCGGCCGACGGTGTTCTTCCTGTTCCCGCGCTGCATCGTCAGCGTGCGGCCGGCGGACAGCCTTCAGATCCCCGCGCTGCGCCGCCGGCTGCTCGACGCGGGCCGCTTCAAGCAGCGCCTGCCCTCGCGACCCGAGGAGCTGATGCTGCGGATCCTCAACGCGATGGTCGACCGCTACCTGGACCTGCGCCAGCCGGTGACCGACCAGCTCGAGTACTGGCAGCGCGAGCTGCTCGACCCGCGCCGGGCCTTCCGGGACTGGGTCTCGCTCCTCGAGGCGCGCCGCCAGCTCCGCAAGCTGGAGAACCTGTCCGAGGAGCAGCTCGACGCGCTGCAGGAATGGCGCGACGAGCGGCTCGACCGGCACGGCGGCCGCGACGACCCGGCCCTCGACTGGGCCGACGCCACCGAGACCGGCCAGCCCGCGCCCCGACCGTCCGAGCCCGCGATGCCCTCCCTGACCGACGCGCTCGAGGTCCGCGTCAACGATCTGGTCGAGCACATCGAGCGGGTGAGGGGGCACGCGCAGCGGCTCGAGACCTCGATCGAGTCGGCGGTGCAGCTCCACTTCTCGGCGACGGCGCACCGCACGAACCAGATCATGCGGACGCTGACGGTGCTGACCGCGACCTTCATGCCGCTGACGCTGATCACCGGCATCTTCGGGATGAACTTCGAAGTGATGCCGGGGGTGCACTCGCCCGCCGGGTTCTGGTGGACGATGGCCGCGATGGCCGCGATCGCGCTCGGACTGGTGGTGTTCTTCAGGACCCGGCGCTACCTCGAGGAGACGGGGCTGCGGAGCGCGGCGACGCGCGGGCGGCGGCGGCGGGGCTGAGGCGGACCGGGCACCGCGGCCGGGGCCAGGCAACCCGATCCGCGGCCGCGACAGCGGACGGTACTCAGGCGTCCACGAACGCCGTGAAGCCGCCGAAGATCATCCGCTTGCCGTCGAAGGGCATCGACGCCGGATCCGTGTCCATCTCCGGGTCGGCCATCACCTTCGCCATGCCCGCGTCGCGCGCCTCGCGCGAGGGCCACTCGATCCACGAGAACACCACCGCCTCGTCGTCCTTGCGCTGGACGGCCAGGGTGAACGAGGTCAGCTTGCCTTCCGGCACGTCGTCGCTCCAGCACTCGACCACGCGCAGCGCGCCGTGCTTCCTGAAGACCGCGGCGGCCTTCGTGGCGAGTTCGAAGTAGGCGTCGCGCTTCGCGACGGGCACGGCAAGTACGAAACCATCGACATAGGGCATGGGGCGGCTCCTCGGGACGGTTGACGCATGGATGGGACGACTCGACGATCGGACTGAGGCAGGATCGGCACCCGCAGCGGCGCCGCGACAGGCCGCGGAGGCGATCCGAGGACTCAGCCGCCTTCCGCGCTCGCCGCCCGCACCCAGTCGAGGTACGCCGGCCAGCCGTCCTCGGCCCGCCACGCCAGCATCTCCGGGACCTCGTAGGGATGCAAGGCCCGCAGCCGCTCGCGCAGCGCGGGCCAGCGCGCCGCGGTGGTCTTGACCAGCAGCGGCAGCTCGTCGGCCGTTTCGACCGCCCCCTGCCAGCGATAGGTCGAGCGCGCCGGACCGAGCACGGTGACGCAGGCCGCGAGTCGCTCCTCGACCAGCGCCCGCGCGATCCGATCCGCACTCGGCGCGTCGGCCACGGTGGTGAGCACGAGCATCACGTCGTCGGTCATCGTCGCCTCGGGCGGGTTCAGCCTGCGAAGCGCCGGCGCGTCAGCACAGCCGCCAGCCAGAAGCCGCCCAGCGCGTACGCGAGCAGCACCAGCACCGGCCGCAGCACCGCATCGGGCGCGTGACCGAGCACCAGCGGCCGGGCGAGCTCGATCGCCGCCGTCAGCGGCAGCCAGGCCGACACCGACTGCAGCCAGCCGGGCAGCTGGGACACCGGGAAGAAGACGCCCGAGATGAAGCTCATCGGCGTCAGCACCAGCGTGAAGTAGTACGAGAAGAAGTCGTAGCCGCTCGCCACCGCGTTGACGCACAGCGCGAGCCCGGCGAAGGCCAGGCCGGTGAGGATCACCACCGGCAGCAGCCCGACGAGCGTCGGCTCGCGCGAGACCCCGAGCGCGACGGCGACGACGATGATCGACACCCCGGACAGGAAGGCCTTCATCGCCGACCAGATCCACTCGCCCGCCAGCACGTCGTCGAGCAGCAGCGGCGCGTTGAGCTGGGAGTCCCAGGTGCGCTGCACGTGCATCCGCGAGAAGGCCGAATACAGCGACTCGAAGCTCGCCGCCATCATCGTGCTCATGCACACCGAGCCGGCCGCGAGGTAGGTGATGTACGGCACGCCTTCGATCTCGCGCAGCAGCGCGCCCAGGCCGTAGCCGAAAGCCACCAGCGT
>RPRK01000036.1 GCA_003818495.1 Burkholderiales bacterium | reverse complement strand
TCGGATCGACGGGGTGCCGCCGGCGATCGCGATCGACCAGGCCAACCCGGTCCGGACCTCGCGCTCCACGGTCGGCACGATGACGGAGCTCAACGACCACCTGAAGCTGCTGTTCGCTCGCGCCGCCCGCCTGCACTGCCGGCGCTGCAGCCGCCCGGTCGCCCGCGACACCGTCGCCAGCATCCGCGCCTCGCTGACCGCGCGGGCCGCGGCCGCCGGCGACCCGCGGCTGGTGGTGGCCTTCCCCGTCCAGGTCCCGGTCAACTTCACCGAGGCCGAGATCGAATCCCACCTGCTGGCGCAGGGGTACACCCGTGTGCACGCGCGCCTGCCGGGCAGCGCCACGGTCGGGCCGACGCTGCTCGTCGTCCAGGACCGGCTGCGGCTGGGCGGCGCCGACGAGGCACGGGTCGCCGAGGCCCTCGAGGCGGCGCTGCATCGCGGCGCGGGCCGGATGCAGGTGCACGCGCTGGCCGACGACGGCACCGATGCCGAGGTCTGGCGCTACTCCAGCGCGCTCGCCTGTGCCGACTGCGGGATCACCTACTCGGACCCGAGCCCCAGCCTGTTCTCGTTCAACTCGCCGATCGGCGCCTGCGAGACCTGCCGCGGGTTCGGGCGGGTGATCGGCATCGACCTCGGACTGATCATCCCGGACGGCTCGCGCACGCTGGCCGGCGGCGCGGTCAAGCCGTGGCAGACCGAGAGCTACAAGAACTGCCAGGTCGAACTGCTGAAGTACGCCCGGATCCGCGGCGTGGCGACCGACATCCCCTGGCGGGACCTGCCCCCCGAGCATCGCGACTGGGTGATCGAAGGCGGGGCCGACTGGAAGGGCGACTGGAATCGCCAGTGGTACGGCGTGCGCCGATTCTTCGGCTGGCTCGAGTCGAAGGCCTACAAGATGCACATCCGGGTGCTGCTGTCGCGCTACCGCGCGTACACGCCGTGCACGGTCTGCAACGGCGCGCGGCTGCGGCCCGACGCCCTCCTGTGGCGGATCGGCTCCGACGCGGACGCCGACGCCGCCTTCGACGACACCGGCGCGGGCACGGCGGGCCGCTACCGCCGCTTCATGCCGTCCGGCGTCGAATGGAGCGGCGCGCAGCTCCAGGCCCTGCCCGGGCTGTGCGTCCACGACGTGATGCTGCTGCCGCTCGAGCGCGTGGCGCGGCTGTTCGGCACGCTCGCGCTGCCCGCGCCGCTCGACGAGGCGACCGAGCTGCTGCTCACCGAGATCCGCGCCCGGCTGCGCTACCTGGGCGACGTCGGACTGTCCTACCTGACGCTCGACCGCCAGTCGCGCACGCTGTCGGGCGGCGAGGTCCAGCGCATCAACCTGACCACCGCGCTCGGCACCTCGCTCGTCAACACGCTGTTCGTGCTCGACGAGCCCTCGATCGGCCTGCACCCGCGCGACATGAACCGGGTGATCGGCGTGATGAAGCGCCTGCGCGACGCGGGCAATTCGCTCGTCGTCGTCGAACACGACCCGCAGGTGATGTTCGCGGCCGACCGGATGCTCGACATCGGCCCCGGACCCGGGGAACGCGGCGGGCAGATCGTCTACTGGGGCGAGCCCGAGGGCCTGCGCCGCGCGCAGACGCTGACCGGCGACTACCTGTCGGGGCGCAAGTCGATCCCGGCCACGCAGCTCGCGCCGGTCACCGCCGCCACGCCGAAGCTCGTCCTGGAGGGCGCGCGCGAGCACAACCTGCGCAACGTCTCGGTCGAGATTCCGCTCGGGCGCCTGGTCTGTCTGACCGGCGTCTCGGGCAGCGGCAAGTCCACGCTGATGCAGGACGTGCTGCTGCCGGCCCTGCTCAAGTCCAAGGGCAAGGCGAGCGAGACGCCCGGCGCCCACGACCGCCTGCTCGGCGACGACTGGCTCGAGGACGTCGTCTTCGTCGACCAGTCGCCGATCGGCAAGACCACCCGATCGAACCCGGTCAGCTACGTCGGCGCCTTCGACGCGATCCGCAAGCGCTTCGCCTCGGCCGACGTGTCGAAGGAGCGCGGCTACACCGCCGGCACCTTCAGCTTCAACTCGGGCGACGGGCGCTGCCCGACCTGCGGCGGCAACGGCTTCGAGCACGTCGAGATGCAGTTCCTCTCCGACGTGTACCTGCGCTGCCCCGACTGCGACGGCAAGCGCTACCGGCCGGAGATCCTCGAGGTGATGATCCGCGGCCGCGGCACCGAGCGCTCGGTCGCCGACGTGCTCGAGCTGACGGTGCACGAGGCGCTCGCCTTCTTCGGCGACGACTGGGAGATCTCGACCCGGCTCCAGCCCCTGGAGGACGTCGGCCTCGACTACCTGCGGCTCGGCCAGCCCGTGCCGACGCTGTCGGGCGGCGAGGCGCAGCGACTCAAGCTCGCCGGCTTCCTCGCCGAAGCGGCGAGCAAGGGTCACGACAAGGCGCGCAGCCGGCGCGGGTCGCTGTTCCTGTTCGACGAGCCGACCACCGGCCTGCACTTCGACGACGTCGCGCGGCTGCTGCGGGCACTGCGCAAGCTGCTCGCCGCGGGCCATTCGCTGCTGGTGATCGAGCACAACCTCGACGTGGTCCGCGCCTCCGACTGGATCATCGACCTCGGTCCGGACGGCGGCGACGCGGGCGGCGAGATCGTCGCGGTCGGCACGCCCGAGACGATCACCGCGCATCCGACCAGCGTCACCGGGCAGTCGCTGCGCGAGTACGCGGTGCAGCTCGCCGAGTCGGCCGCGATCGCGGCGCGCCCGCCGGCGCCGCCGGTCCTGGTGGCCGCCGACGCGGCGCTCGACGACCCCGGCGCGCCGCTGCAGACGCTGCTGCGCCAGCGCGCGCGCGATTCGATCTTCGTGCACAACGCACGCGAGCACAACCTGAAGAACGTCGACGTGGAGGTGCCGCGCAACCGCATGACGGTGATCACCGGCGTCTCGGGCAGCGGCAAGTCGACGCTGGCCTTCGACGTGATCTTCGGCGAGGGCCAGCGCCGCTATCTCGAGTCGCTCAACGCGTACGCGCGACAGTTCGTGCAGCCGGCATCGCGACCCGACGTCGACGGCGTCTACGGCATCCCGCCCACCGTCGCGATCGAGCAGCGCACCTCGCGTGGCGGACGCAAGAGCACGGTCGCGACACTGACCGAGATCTACCACTTCCTGCGACTGCTGTACGTCAAGCTCGGAAGGCAGTACTGCCCGAAGGACGGGACCGCGATCGAGCCGCAGTCGTTCGACGCGATCGTCGCGCGGGTGCTGCGCGAGCACCGCGGCGAACGCATCGGCCTGCTCGCGCCGCTCGTGGTCGGCCGCAAGGGGATCTACACCGACCTCGCCAAGTGGGCGGCGGCGCGCGGCCACACGCACCTGCGCGTCGACGGCCGTTTCCTGCCCACCGCCCGCTTCCCGCGCATCGACCGCTACGTCGAGCACGACATCGACCTGCCGATCGCCGACCTGGTGGTCTCGGCGGACCGCGAGCCGGCCCTGCGCGACGCGCTCCGCGAAGCGCTCCACCACGGCAAGGGGATCGTCATCGTCGCGGCCGGGCTCGATGCGCTGCAGGCGGCCATCTCGGCCGGCGATGCCAGCGGCGAGACCGCGCCGCTCGCCACCACCATCCACTCGACCAAGCGCGCCTGCTCGTGCTGCGGCACCAGCTACCCCGAGCTCGACCCGCGGCTCTTCTCGTTCAACTCCAAGCACGGCTGGTGCACCGCCTGCCTGGGCGCGGGCCTCGAGACCGTCGGCCGCATCAAGGACGACGAGCTCACGCCCGGCATGGAGGGCGAGACCGACGCGGGCGTCGAATACACCGACGCGCCCTGCCCGGTCTGCGCCGGCCGCCGGCTCAACCCGATCGCGCTGGCCGTGCGGCTGCGCGACCTGTCGATCGCGGAGCTCACCGCGCTGGCCGTCGACGACACCCGCGGCTGGGTCGATGCGCTGGCCTTCACCGGCCGCGAGGCCGAGATCGGGCGCGACGTGGTCGCGGAGATCGGCTCGCGGCTGCGCTTCCTGTCCGACGTCGGCCTCGGCTACCTGTCGCTGGCCCGGGCCGCGCCGACGCTGTCCGGCGGCGAGGCGCAGCGCATCCGCCTCGCCGCGCAGCTCGGCTCGAACCTGCAGGGCGTGTGCTACGTGCTCGACGAGCCGACGATCGGCCTGCACCCGCGCGACAACCGGGTGCTGCTCGACACGCTCGAGGCGCTGCGCGACAAGGGCAACACGCTGCTGGTCGTCGAGCACGACGAGGACACCATCCGGCGCGCCGACCATGTGATCGACATCGGCCCGGGGGCCGGCACGCAGGGCGGGCGGATCGTCGCGGCCGGCCACCACGAGGCGCTCGCGCGGCATCCGGACAGCCTCACCGGCCGCTTCCTGTCGCAGCCGCTGCAGCATCCGCTGCAGCCACCGCGCGCGGTCACGCCTGACGGCGCCGCGATCCGCGTGCGCGGCGCGACCCTGCACAACCTCAAGGGCGTCGACGCGAGCGTGCCGCTGGGCCGGCTGACCGTGGTCACCGGCGTGTCCGGGTCGGGCAAGTCGACCTTCGCACGCGACGTGCTGCTGGCGAACATGCAATCGATCGTGACCGCCCGCAACTCGGGCCGGGCCGGCGCCGAGCGCGCGCTCGGCCTGATCGCGGCGCCCGTCGGCTGCGCGTCGATCGAAGGCACCGAGCCGATCGGCCGCGTGCTCGAGGTCGACCAGACCCCGATCGGCAAGACGCCGCGCTCCTGCCCGGCCACCTACGTCGGGTTCTGGGACGCCATCCGACGCCTGTTCGCCGACACCACCGAGGCGCGGGTGCGCGGCTACGAGGCGGCGCGCTTCTCGTTCAACACCGGCGCCGGCCGCTGCCCCGCGTGCGAAGGCCAGGGCGTGCAGACGATCGAGATGAGCTTCCTGCCCGACGTGAAGGTGCTGTGCGACGTCTGCCGCGGCCAGCGCTTCAACCGCGAGACGCTGCAGGTCACGCTGCGCGGCAAGTCGGTCGGCGAGGTGCTCGCGATGAGCGTCGACGAGGCCCTGCCGTTCTTCACCGCGCATCCGTCGATCGCCCATCCGCTCAAGCTGCTGCAGGACGTGGGGCTGGGCTACCTGACACTGGGACAGCCGAGCCCGACGCTGTCCGGCGGCGAGGCGCAGCGGATCAAGCTGGTCACCGAGCTCGCCAAGGTGCGCGACGGCGGCGGCGGCGCGGCGTCGCGCTTCGCGCCCGTCCACACGCTGTACGTCCTCGACGAACCGACGGTGGGCCTGCACATGGCCGACGTCGACCGGCTGATCCGCGTGCTGCATCGCCTGGTCGACGCCGGCAACACGCTGGTGGTGATCGAGCACGACGTCGACCTCTGGGCCGAGGCCGACTGGATCCTAGACCTCGGCCCCGAGGGCGGCGACGGCGGCGGACGGATCGTCGACCAGGGGCCGCCGGTGGAGCTGGCGCGGCGTGCGTCGAGCCACACCGGGCGGGTGCTGGGCGAGTTCTACGCGGCGCGGGAGGCGCGGCGGGCGGCCTGAGGCGCCGCGACTCCCGGATCGTCGGCTCACCGGGGCCGGCACCTCAGCCGGGCCGGCGCTTCTGCCGGGTCCGCCCCTCGGCCGCACCACCCGCCGCTGCGCCCGCCGAGAACGGCCACCGGACGCCGGTGGCCAGCGCGGTCCCCGCGAAGATCACCGCGCCGCCCGCCAGCATCGTCGGCGTCGGCCGCTCGCCGAGGAAGAGACCGCCCCATAGCACCGCGAACACCGGCACGAGGAACGTGACTGCGGTCGCCGTCGGGGCGCCCGCCCGCGTCAGCAGGCGGAAGTACAGGACGTAGGCCACGCCCGTGCAGGCCGCGCCGAGCGCGAGCACGGCCAGCCATGCGCCGGCGTCCGGCATGCGCTCGGGCCAGGAGAGCGCGGCCGGCACGGCGAGCACCGCGGTCGCGGCGATCTGCGAGCCCGCCGCGAGCGCGATCGCGGGCGTGCCCGTCATGTACCGGCGCGCATGCCCGGCGGCGACGCCGTACGACAGCGTCGCCGCGAGCGCCGCGAGCACCGCGAGCAGCCCGCCACCCGGCGCGATCGCGCCGCGCCCGGTCACCAGCACCAGCACGCCGCCGAAGCCGATCGCCAGCCCCGCGAGCTGGCGCCGGGTCGGCGCGTCGCCCAGCCATGCGTAGGCGACAAGCGCCGCCCACAGCGGCGTGGTCGCGTTCAGCAGCGCCGAGTAGCCGGCGCTCAGCGTCAGCGTCGCGAACCCGAACAGCGCGAAGGGCAGCGCCGAGTTCAGCAGACCGACGACGCCGAAGGCGCCGGGTCGCCTGCGCAGCACGCCGATGTCGCCGCGCCAGGCGAGCAGCGGCACGAGCACCGCCGCGCCGACCGCGCAGCGCAGCGCCATCAGCGGCAGCGGGCCGAACTGCGGCACCGCGATCCGCATGAAGAGGAAGGACGCGCCCCAGAGGGCGGCGAGCAGGATCAGGTCGACCCCGTCGCGTGCCTTCACGCGAGCGGACCGAAGGGCAGGCCCGCCTGCGGTCCCGCCCGCCGCGCACGGCCATCCTCGCCGAGCGCGCGCTCGAGGCGCAGCAGGTGGGTCTTGCGCGGCAGTCCGCCCGCATAGCCGGTCAGCGACCCGTTGCTGCCGACCACCCGATGGCACGGCACGAAGATCGACACCGGGTTGCGGCCGACCGCCGCTCCGACCGCGCGCACGGCGGCGGGCGCGCCCACGCGGCGAGCGAGTTCGGCGTAGCTGACCGTCTCGCCGCGGGGGATCTCGAGCAGCGAGCGCCAGACCGCGACCTGGAAGCGCGTGCCGGCGAACACGATCGGCACGTCGAACGGCTCCTCCACCCCGAGGAAGTAACGCTCGATACGATCGGCGGTCCGTCGCGCGACGGGATGCGCATCGTCGACCCGCCAGTGCGGCCCGATCACGGGCTGGGCCTTCTGGCCGACGAAGTACAGCCCGAGCAGCGCGTCGTCGTCGAAGGTGAGCAGGATGTCGCCGAGCGGGCTCGGCCGGAGCGCATGCTTCATGGGATCGTCGTCTCGTTCGTGACCGGCGCGAGCGTGCGCCACAGGTGGATCACCGCATAGCCGCGCCACGGCCGCCAGGCCTCGGCAGCGGCCAGCGCCTCGCGCGGGGTCTTCACGCCCAGCGCCCTCATCACCCCGACGTCGGACGCGGGGAAGGCGTCGGGCCAGCCGAGCGCGCGCATCGCGAGGTACTGCGCGGTCCAGTCGCCGATGCCCGGGACCGCCACGAGCCGCGCGATCGTCGCCGCGGCGTCGCCGTCCGGCTCGAGCCGCAGCCCCCCGTCGGCGAGCGCGCGGGCGAGCTCGACGATCGTCCGGGACCGCTGGCGCGTGATGCCGAGCAGGCCGATCTCGGCGGGATCGCGCCCGGCGATCGACGCCGCCGACGGGAACGCATGCCGCAACGTCGGCCACGGCGTCGCGACAGGCTCGCCGAACGCGGCGGCGAAGCGGCCGGCGAGCGTGCGCGCATGCTTCACCGTGATCTGCTGGCCGAGGATCGCGCGGACCACGATCTCGAAGCCGTCGAACGCCCCCGGCAGCCGCACGCCCTCGTGGCCACGCGCCAGGTCGCCGAGCACGTCGGCCACCTCGTCGGGACGGCAGGCGAGGTCGAACACGCGGCGCACGCGGGCGAGCACCGCCGGGATGGCGCCGAGCAGTGCGGCATCCACGCGCACCTCCAGCAGATGGCCCGCCGCGCCGCGGCCCGCGGGTCGTGCCACCTCGATCCAGCCGAGGCGCTCGGCGCCGCGCGGCGCCGGCACCCGGACGATGCGCCGATAGACGGGCTCGGGCCGTGACCCCCGCCGCCGCGGCGCCGCTGGCGCCGTCTCGACCGTTTCCACGCCATCGATCGTGCGCAACGCGAGAAAGCCGGTCAGCGCTCCCCAGTCGAGCGGCGGCCGGTAGGCCAGCCGGAACACCAGACCCGCCGCCGGATCCGCCTGCGCGGCACCCGCGCCGCGCGCCTGCTTGCGCAGATCCGTGGGCGCGAGCCGGTAGCGGGTCGCGAAGGCGTCGTTGAAGCGGCGCAGGCTCGCGAAGCCCGATGCGAGCGCGACCTCGGTCACCGCGAGCGTCGTGTCCGTCAGCAGCCGCTTGGCGAGCAGCAGGCGGTGCGTCTGCGCCCAGTCGATCGGCGACACGCCGAACTGCGCATCGAAGACGCGGCGCAGGTGCCGATCGGTCACGCCGAGCCGGCGGGCGAGCCCGGGCAGGCCGCCGTCCTCCAGCGCCCCCTCCTCGATCGCCGCGGCGGCGGCCTGCGCGAGGCGCGCGGGCGCATCGACGCTCGCATGACCCGGGGCGAGTTCGGGCCGGCAGCGCAGGCACGGCCGGAAGCCCTGGTGCTCGGCCCCGGCCGCCGTCGGGAAGAACCGGCAGTTCTCGCGCCGCGGCGTGCGCGCGGTGCAGACCGGCCGGCAGTAGATGCCGGTGCTGGTGACGCCGACGAAGAACCGACCGTCGAAGCGCGCATCGCGCGCGCGCAGCATCCGCCAGCAGGCGGCGGCGTCGACGGTTTGTGGCAGCATCGGGGACATGCGCCGGATTATCCGCGCGCCCCTCCCACGCCGCTCGCCGTTTCCGGACATGACGACCGCCGCCTCCCCCGCGGATCACGCCGCCGCCCTCGACGCCCACCGGCGACGGCTCGGGCCGATCCACCTGCGCACGCTGCTCGCCGATCCGGGCCGGCCCGCACGCCTGTCCCTGGAGGCCGGCCCCCTGCACGCGGACGTCTCCAGACAGAAGCTCGACGAGGCCGTCCTCGCCGAACTCGCGGCCTGGGCCGATGCCAGCGGGTTCGAGGCACGCCGCGACGACCTGTTCGCCGGCCGCATCGCCAACCCGACCGAGGGCCGGCCGGCCCTGCACACCGCCCTGCGCGGCGTCGGCGGAGACGCCGCGGTCGCGTCGGCGGTCGCCGCGCAGCGCGCCCGCATGACCGCGCTCGCGAACCGCCTGCGCGAGGGCGCCCTGCCCGGCTTTCGCGGCATGCCGATCACCGCGCTCGTCTGCCTCGGCATCGGCGGCTCGGATCTCGGCCCCCGGCTCGTCTGTGACGCCCTGCGCGGGCCGGGCGACTTCGACGTCCGGTTCGTCGCCAACGTCGACCCCGACGACCTCGACCGGGAACTCGACGGCCTCGATCCGGCCACCACCGCCTTCGCGGTCGTCAGCAAGACCTTCACCACGCGCGAGACCCTGGCCAACGCCGACGCCGCCCGCGCCTGGCTGCTCGCGGGCGGATGCCCGCCGGACGCCGCCGCGGCGCAGTTCATCGGCGTCACCGCCGCCCCCGAGGTCGCGCATCGCCGCGGCTTCCTGCCCGAGCTGCTGCTCGAGTTCCGCGACTGGGTCGGCGGGCGCTACTCGCTGTGGTCGAGCGTCGGGTTCGGCATCGCGGTCCGCTGCGGCCCGGCCGCCTTCGACGCGCTGCTCGACGGCGCGGCGGGCATCGACCGCCATTTCCGCGACACCCCGGTGGCCACGAACCTGCCCGCCCGGCTCGGCCTGGTCTCGGTCTGGAACCGCGCGTTCCTCGGCCTGCCGACGCAGGCGATCATCCCCTACGCGGAGCGGCTGCGGCTCCTGCCCGCATGGGCCCAGCAGCTGGTGATGGAGAGCAACGGCAAGTCGGCCACGCTCGAGGGCGGGCGCATCGCGCGCGCCACGTCGCCGGTCGTATGGGGCACGTCCGGCACCAACGCCCAGCATTCGTTCTTCCAGCAGCTGCACCAGGGTCCGGACGTCGTGCCGGTCGACTTCATCGTCGCCCGCGAGTCGCGGACCGCGCCGACCTCGGCCGGCGACGATCGGCATCGCATCCTGGTCGCCAACTGCCTGGCCCAGGCCGCGGCGCTCGCGCTCGGGCGCGAGGCCGGCGACGGCGACCTGCACCGGCACTTCCCGGGTGATCGCCCGAGCACGCTGATCACGCTGCCCCGGCTCGACGCGTCGGCGCTCGGCGCGCTGCTCGCCTGCTGGGAACACGCCACCTTCACCGCGGCGGTCGTGCTCGGGATCAACCCGTTCGACCAGTTCGGCGTCGAATACGGCAAGGTGATGGCGGGCTCGGTCGAGCGCCTGCTCGCCGGCGAGGCACCGGCCGGGCTCGATCCGGCCACGCTGGCCTCGGCCGCTCGCCTGCGCGGCTGACCGCGCCGGCCGCCGCCGGCCTCGTCAGGCGACCGTGTAGCCCTCGTCGCGGATCACCGCCGCGATCCGGTCCCGGGCGAGCGAGGAATCGACGTCGACCCGCCCGGTGGGCAGGTCGACGGCCACCCTGGCCGCGGGGTCGGCCTTCGTCACCGCCGCCGTCACCGCCTTCACGCAATGGCCGCAGGTCATGCCCTGCACCTCGAAACGCTGTTCCATCCCGATTCTCCCCAGTGTCGGATCGGAGTGTGCCCCGTCCGCTGGCACTACACTTGACCTTCCCATCAGGGTAAGGCCGAAGCTGTCGGCATGGACACCCCCACCCCGCTGCCGTCTCTGACGCTGCCGATCGACGGCATGACCTGCGCCTCGTGCGTCGCCCGCGTCGAGCGCGCGCTCGTCAAGGTGCCGGGCGTCGCCGACGCGTCGGTCAACCTCGCCTCCGAATCCGCGACCGTCCACGGCGCGTCCGTGTCGGCGCCCGCCGTCGTGGCCGCCGTGACCGATGCCGGCTACACCGTGCCGACCGTCACCGTCGACCTCGCCATCGAAGGCATGACGTGCGCGAGCTGCGTCGGCCGGGTCGAGCGCGCGCTCCGCCGCCAGCCGTTCGTGGTCGACGCCGCGGTCAACCTGGCCGGCGAGTCGGCGCGCATCACAGTCGTCGGCGGCGACCGCGAAGCGGCGCTGGTGGCGGCCATCACCGAGGCGGGCTACACGGCCACGCCGCGGCCGGATCCCTCGGCCACGCCCACCGGCGGGACCGTCGACCCGGCCGAGCGCCGGCTCGCCGCCGAGCGCCGCCGCGTGCTGTGGGCGATGCTGCTGGCGGCGCCGCTGGCGCTCCCGATGCTCGCGCTGCCGTTCGGCCTGCATCCGATGCCGCCGGCCTGGCTCCAGTTCCTGCTGGCCACCCCGGTCCAGTTCGTCCTCGGCGCCCGCTTCTATCGGGCAGGCTGGGCGGCCCTCAAGGCGGGTACCGGCAACATGGACCTGCTGGTGGCGATCGGCACGACCGCCGGCTGGGGGCTGTCGACCTGGCTGTGGCTGACCGCCCATCCGGGTCACGCCCCGCACCTCTACTACGAGGGCTCCGCGGTCGTGATCGCGCTGGTGCTGCTCGGCAAGTATCTCGAGATGCGCGCGCGGCGCCGCACGACCGAGGCGATCCGCGCGCTGCAGGCCCTGCGCCCGGACACGGCGCGCCGGCTCGAGGACGGCCGCGAGACGCTCGTGCCGCTGGCACGGATCGGCGTAGGCGACCGGGTGGTGGTGCTGCCCGGCGAGCGGCTGCCCGTCGACGGCACGCTGCGCGAGGGCAGCACCCAGGTCGACGAGTCGATGCTGACGGGCGAGCCGCTGCCGGTGTCGCGCCATCCCGGCGATCGGCTGGTCGGCGGATCGATCAACGGTTCCGGGCGCATCGTGCTCGAGGTCGGTGCGGTGGGCACCGAGACAGTGCTGGCCCGGATCGTCCGGATGGTCGAGGACGCGCAGGCCGCGAAGGCGCCGATCCAGCGGATCGTCGACCGGGTCTCGACGGTCTTCGTGCCGGTCGTGCTCGTCCTGGCCGCCGCGACGCTCGTCGGCTGGCTGCTCGCCGGTCGCGGCATGGAGCCGGCGATCGTGGCCGCCGTCGCCGTCCTGGTGATCGCCTGCCCGTGCGCGCTCGGGCTGGCGACGCCCGCCGCGATCATGGCCGGCACCGGCGTCGCCGCCCGCCACGGCGTGCTCATCAAGGACGCCCAGGCGCTCGAGCTCGCCCATCGCGTGAAGATCGTGGCCTTCGACAAGACCGGCACGCTGACCGTCGGCCGCCCCGTCCTCGTCGCCGCGCAGCCCGCGCCGGGCACGACGCGCGCGACGCTGCTCGGCCTCGCGGCCGCGCTGCAGGCCGGCAGCGAGCATCCGCTGGCCCGTGCCGTGATCGAGGCGGCGAAGGCCGAGCCCGGGACCGTCGCGGCCGAACCGGCCGAAGCCGTCACGGCCCTCCCCGGCCGGGGCGTCGAGGGACGCATCGGGGCGCGTCTGCTCCGCCTGGGCAGCGCCCGGCTGATGGCCGACCACGGCCTGGTTCCGCCCGGGGATCTCGGCGAGTTCGCGGCAGCGCAGCAGGCGGCCGGCCGGACGGTGTCGTGGCTGCTCGACGCGACGGCCGTGCTCGGCGTGGTCGCCTTCGGCGACACGGTCAAGCCCGGCGCCCGCGAGGCGGTCGCGCGGCTCGCTTCGATGGGCATCCGCACCGTGATGATCTCGGGCGACAACCGGGGTGCGGCCGAAGCGGTGGCCCGCGAGCTCGGCATCACCCAGGCGATCGCCGAGGTCCTGCCCGCGGACAAGGCCGGCCACATCACGCGGCTGCGCGCCGAGGCCGGGGGCGGCGCGGTCGCGATGGTCGGGGACGGCATCAACGACGCGCCCGCGCTCGCCGCGGCCGACGTCGGCATCGCGATGGCCACCGGCACGGACGTCGCGATGCACACCGCCGGCATCACGCTGATGCGCGGCGACCCGATGCTGGTGCCGGCCGCCATCGAGATCTCGGCGCGAACCGTCGCGAAGATCCGCCAGAACCTGTTCTGGGCGTTCGCCTACAACGCCGTCGGCATCCCCCTGGCCGCAGCCGGCCTGCTGTCGCCGGTCATCGCGGGCGCCGCGATGGCCGCCAGCTCGGTCAGCGTGATGACCAACGCGCTGCTGCTCTCGAGATGGTCCCCCCGCACGGCGCGCCCGGCCGCCGCCGCGCCGGCCGATCGCCCCGCCGCCGTCCACGTCGCCTGAGAGGCCGCCATGTCCGCCGTCCGAGACCGACCCGCACCGCAGCGGTCCGCGGCCGCCCGCCGCACGATGAACATCGGCGAGGCCGCCATCGCGACCGGCCTGTCGGCGAAGATGATCCGCCACTACGAGTCGATCGGCCTGGTCGGGCCCGCCGCGCGCACCGACGCGGGCTATCGCCGATACGGCGACGACGAGCTGCACACGCTGCGCTTCGTGAAGCACGCGCGCGAGCTCGGGTTCGGCCTGGAGCGGATCGGTGAACTGGTGTCGCTGTGGCGAGATCCGGACCGCGCGAGTGCCGACGTCAAGCGCATCGCGCTGGAGCACGTCGACGAGCTCGATCGCCGCATCGTCATGCTGACCCGGATGCGCGACGCGCTGTCGAACGCCGCCGCGCACTGCCACGGAGACCGTCGGCCACAGTGCCCGATCATCGAGGACCTCGCACGAGACTGACAGGTGCGCCGGGTCATTGCGACACACGGACAGGAACCCTGCAACGATGCGCTCGCGACCTGCCGCGCACGAGCGTCGGAAATCCGAGTAGCGCCGTTGCAACCGCGCCGGCACGGGGGTCGTGCAGAGTCACTAGGTACGGATCTTGCGAGACCTCGGCGGAAGGCGGCGCGTGGGTACAACGCCAACCGCCGCCCATCGGCGTCATCGCGACGCGCATCCTCCTGCCGGGAGGCTGCACGTCCCGCAGGATCAGGATGGTCCCAGCGCTTGCGTGATTGGAGGTAGCTCATGGAAGCCGGTCTCAAGCAGGTCCTCTCCGCCTTCGACGAAGGCACCGCACGACTGGCTGCTCGCAGCGTCGCGCACCCACCCCAGGCACCCGGCGGACCGGGCATCCTCGGCCGCTACAAGGCCCGCTACGAAGCCCGACTCGAGGAGGAGTACTCGCTGCAGGAGTACCTCGAGCTCTGCAAGCGAGACCGCAGCGCCTACGCCACCGCGTCCGAGCGGATGCTGATGGCGATCGGCGAGCCCGAGCTGCTCGACACGCGGTCCGATCCGAGGCTGTCCCGGATCTTCTCGAACAAGGTGATGCGGGTGTATCCCGCGTTCCGCGAGTTCTACGGCATGGAGGAGACCATCGAGCAGATGGTGTCCTTCTTCAAGCACTCGGCCCAGGCGCTCGAGGAACGCAAGCAGATCCTCTACCTGCTCGGTCCGCCGGGGGGCGGCAAGTCGTCGCTCGCCGAGAAGCTGAAGTCGCTGATGGAGGCGATGCCCTTCTACGCGCTCAAGGGCTCGCCGGTGAACGAGTCTCCGCTGGGCCTGTTCTCGGCGATCGAGGACGGACCGTCGATCGAGGCCGAGTACGGCATCCCGCGCCGCTACCTCAATCCCATCATGTCGCCCTGGGCCGTCAAGCGGCTCATGGAGTACAACGGCGACATCACGCGCTTTCGCGTCGTCAAGCTCCGGCCCTCGATCCTCCAGCAGATCGCCGTCGCCAAGACGGAGCCGGGCGACGAGAACAACCAGGACATCTCCTCGCTGGTCGGCAAGCTCGACATCCGACAGCTCGAGCGGTTCTCGCAGGACGACCCGGACGCCTACAGCTACTCCGGAGGGCTGTGCCTGGCGAATCAGGGTCTGCTCGAGTTCGTCGAGATGTTCAAGGCCCCGATCAAGGTGCTGCATCCGCTGCTCACCGCGACGCAGGAAGGCAACTACAAGGGCACCGAAGGATTCGGCGCCATTCCGTTCGACGGCGTGATCCTCGCCCACTCGAACGAGAGCGAGTGGCAGGCCTTCCGCAACAACAAGAACAACGAGGCCTTCCTCGACCGGATCTACATCGTCAAGGTGCCGTACTGCCTTCGCGTGACCGAGGAGGTGCGCATCTACGACAAGCTGCTCGAATCGAGTTCGCTGTCGCAGTCGCCGTGCGCCCCCGGCACGCTGAAGATGATGGCGCAGTTCGCGATCCTCACCCGGCTCAAGGAGCCCGAGAACTCCAGCCTGTTCTCGAAGATGCGCATCTACGACGGCGAGAACCTCAAGGACGTCGACCCGAAGGCCAAGTCGCTGCAGGAGTACCGCGACTTCGCCGGTGTCGACGAAGGCATGAGCGGGCTGTCGACGCGCTTCGCCTACAAGGTGCTGTCGAAGGTCTTCAACTTCGACCACGGCGAGGTCGCCGCCAACCCGGTGCACCTGCTCTACGTCCTCGAGCAGCAGATCGAGCGCGAGCAGTTCTCGCCCGAGGTCGAGAAGAAGTATCTCGCCTTCATCAAGGAGCACCTGTCGCATCCCTATGCCGAGTTCATCGGCAAGGAGATCCAGACGGCCTACCTCGAGTCGTACTCCGAGTACGGCCAGAACGTCTTCGACCGGTACGTCACGTTCGCGGACTTCTGGATCCAGGACCAGGAGTTCCGCGACCCGAACACCGGCGAGATGCTCGACCGCAACCAGCTCAACGACGAGCTCGAGAAGATCGAGAAGCCCGCCGGCATCGCCAACCCGAAGGACTTCCGGCACGAGATCGTCAACTTCGTGCTGCGCGCGCGCGCCAACGCGGGCGGCAAGAACCCGCCGTGGACGAGCTACGAGAAGCTGCGCGGCGTGATCGAGAAGAAGATGTTCTCGACCACCGAGGACCTGCTGCCGGTGATCTCGTTCAACGCCAAGGCATCGGCCGACGAACAGCACAAGCACCAGAACTTCGTCGACCGCATGGTCGAGAAGGGCTACACGCCCAAGCAGGTCCGCCTGCTGGTGGAGTGGTACCTGCGCGTGCGCAAGTCGTCCTGACGCCGGCCGCCGACCGGGAGGAGGCGCCGCCATGTCCGAGATCATCGATCGACGCGCGAACGGCCGGCGCAAGAGCGCCGGCAACCAGCAGCGCTTCCTCAAGCGCTACAAGGCGCAGGTGCGCGAGGCCGTCGCCCGGGCGGTGGCGCAGCGCAAGATCGCCGACACCGACAAGGGGGGCAACGTCACCATCCCGGCGCGCGACCTCACCGAGCCGAACTTCTCGCTCGGGCCGGGCGGCCGGCGCGAGCGCGTGCTGCCGGGCAACAAGGAGTTCACCACCGGCGACAAGATCCCCCGGCCGCAGGGCGGTGGCGGCGGCGGCGGCTCGGGCAAGGCCGGCGACTCCGGCGAGAGCGAGGATGCGTTCACCTTCGCGCTGACCCGCGAGGAGTTCCTCGAGTTCTTCTTCGAGGACATGGCGCTCCCCGACCTGGTCAAGACCCAGCTCGCCCAGATCCCGCAGACCAAGCTGCGCCGCGGCGGCTTCCGCAGCGACGGCACGCCCTCGAACCTGTCGATCATGCGGACGATGCGCGAGTCGCTGGCGCGTCGCATCGCCCTCGCCGCGCCGTACCGGGCCCAGCTGCGCGAGGTCTACGAGCGGATCGCGGTCGAGCGGCGCCGGCTCGCGGCGACCACGCCCGTCGCGCCACCCGTGCAGGACGACGCGGCCGCCACCGAGCCGGAGGACGCCGCGCTGCAGGCGCTCCTCGCCGAGCGCGACCGGCTGCTCGGCCGCATCGCCCGCGTGCCGTTCATCGACGAGTTCGACCTGCGCTTCAACAACCGCGTGCAGCAGCCCAAGCCGGTGTCGCAGGCGGTGATGCTGTGCGTGATGGACGTCTCGGGCTCGATGGACGAGAACCGCAAGGACCTGGCCAAGCGCTTCTTCATCCTGCTCCACCTCTTCCTCACCCGGCACTACGAGCGCATCGAGATCGTCTTCATCCGCCACCACACGACGGCGGCGGTGGTCGACGAGGACGGCTTCTTCCATTCGCGCGAATCGGGCGGCACGCTGGTCTCGAGCGCGCTCGAGCTGGCCGTCGAGACCATCAAGGAGCGCTTTCCCCTCGACCAGTGGAACGTCTACGTCGCCCAGGCGTCCGACGGCGACAACTGGGAGAGCGACTGTCCGAAGTGCCACGAGCTGCTCGTCAACGAGCTGCTCCCCCGCGTGCAGTACTACTGCTACATCGAGATCGACGCGGCCCAGCCGCAATCGCTCTGGGAGCAGTTCGAACTGGCCCGTTCCGGCGCGCGCAACCTGGCGATGGGCCGGATCATGACCCGGGCCGACGTCTATCCGGTGCTGCGCGAGCTGTTCGCCCGCAAGCAGAAGATGGCCGCCTGAAGGACATTGAAGGACCCGTCCCGATGACCGATCCCGCTTCCCCGACGCCCGCGACCGAACCGCTGCCCGGCGCGGTCCCGGACGTCGACGCGACGCCCCCGCACACCGCGGCACTGCCTCGCCCCGAGCCGGTCGCGACCCGTGCGGACCGCGCGCTGCCGGGCGGCTCCGAATGGACCTTCGAGCTGATCGAGCGCTACGACCGCGAGATCGCACGGATCGCCCGCGGCTACGGCCTCGATACCTACCCGAACCAGATCGAGGTCATCACCGCCGAGCAGATGATGGACGCGTACGCGTCGCACGGCATGCCGGTGGGCTACACCCACTGGTCGTACGGCAAGCACTACCTGTCGACCGAGCAGACCTACCGCCGCGGCCACATGGGACTGGCCTACGAGATCGTCATCAACTCGGACCCGTGCATCGCCTACCTGATGGAGGAGAACACGATGCCGATGCAGGCGCTGGTCATCGCGCACGCCTGCTACGGCCACAACTCCTTCTTCAAGGGCAACTACCTGTTCCGCACCTGGACCCACGCGGACTCGATCATCGACTACCTGGTGTTCGCCAAGCGCTTCGTCGCCGAATGCGAGCAGCGTCACGGTGAGCTCGAGGTCGAGCGGGTGCTCGACGCGTGCCATGCGCTCGCCAACCACGGCGTCGACCGCTACAAGCGGCCGAACAAGCGCTCGCTCGCGCAGGAGCAGGAACGGCTCAAGGAGCGCGAGCTGCACATGCAGCAGCAGGTCAACGACCTGTGGCGCACGCTGCCGAGCCGGCCGAACGACGACGCCGCCGAGGCGCGGCACCGCAGCTTCCCCGCCGAGCCGCAGGAGAACCTGCTGTATTTCGTCGAGAAGCACGCGCCGCTCCTCGAACCGTGGCAGCGCGAGCTCGCGCGGATCGTCCGCAAGATCTCGCAGTACTTCTATCCGCAGCGCCAGACCCAGGTGATGAACGAGGGCTGGGCCACGTTCTGGCACTACACGATCCTGCAGACCATGTACGACGAGGGCCTGGTCTCGGACGCGTTCATGCTGGAGGTGCTGACCTCGCACACCAACGTGCTCACCCAGCCGGGCTTCGACAGCCAGCGCTATGGCGGGATCAATCCGTACGCGCTCGGGTTCGCGATGTTCCGCGACATCCGCCGCATCTGCGAGGCGCCGACCGACGAGGACCGGCGCTGGTTCCCCGACATCGCCGGCAGCGACTGGCACACGACGCTCGACTGGGCGATGCGCAACTTCAAGGACGAGAGCTTCATCGCGCAGTTCCTCTCGCCCAAGGTGATCCGCGACTTCAGGCTGTTCTGCCTCGTCGACGACGATTCCGAACCGACCCGCCGCATCGGCGCGATCCACGACGACTCCGGCTACAGGCTGGTCCGCGAATCGCTGTCGAAGCAGTATTCGCTCGGGGAGCGCGAGCCCGACATCCAGGTCGTCTCGGTCGACCTCGAGGGCGACCGCTCGCTCACGCTGCGCCACTTCCGGCGCGACCGGCGCGCGCTCGCGCCCGAGTGCGAACCGGTGGTGCGCCACATGGCCCAGCTCTGGGGCTTCACCGTGAAGCTCGAGACCCAGGCCGAGGATGGCCGGATCATCCCGGTGCACGAATGCCGGATGGAGGCGCGCCAGCGCCGCGTCGCCGGCTCGGCCGCGACCAGCGCGCTGCGCGGCGTCGGGCGCTGAGGCGCGGCACGGCCCGGGGCATGCCTATTGCCTCCCGCGACATCGGACCGGCCGCGATCGGCGTGCCCGGCCGACGTCGATCGGGATCGAGAGCATGGGATGCGTACGGATGCGCCGGGCAGGCAGGCGATCTCGGCCGGAGCGTCACGGTGGGGGGGCCTCCATCGCGATCCTCACCGTGCTGCTGATGCTGGCGCTCGCGGCGGGCGTGTCCCCGTACGCCTCGCGGATGCTGGCGCAGGCGCCGACGTCACCGTCCGGGCTCGTCCCGGCCCCTCACCGACAGGCCACGGCCGACGCGCCAGACGATACGTGGGATCCGGCGGTCACCCGCGCGGCCGAAGCCGGTCTGCACGGCATGCGCGTCCAGTTCGCGCAGACGCTGCAGGCGGGTCATGCCGGTGCGGAGGCTGCGCTCGAAGCGAGGCGACCTGCCGGCGCCAACCGTGGCGCGCCCGAGGCGCCGCCCACCCGTCGCCAGCTCCGACTGCCGATCCACGACCGGTTCGTCGGCGCCGGCGTACCGACCGAAGGCAGCGTCACCTGGATCGGCGAGGCGACCGTGCTCATCCGCAGCCATGGGATGACGGTGCTCACCGATCCGAACTTCCTTCGGCGCGGCGAGCCCGCCCACATCCTCCCGGGCCTGCCGGACCTGCGACGCGCCGATCCCGCCCTGGACTTCGACGAACTGCCGCCGATCGATCTCGTCGTGCTGTCCCGGCTCCGCGAGGACCACTTCGACCGACTGGCACGACGCCTGCTGCCCAGGGACGTGCCGATCGTCGCGCCGGCCGCCGCCCGCGCCGAGCTGGTGTCGATGGGATTCGCGGCGGTGCACGCGCTGCCCGAGTGGGGCGAACTGCGCATCGATCGCGGCGACGCCTGGCTGCAGCTGACCGCCACGCCGACACGCACCGGCCCGCGCGGGATCGCCGCGATGCTGCCCGCGTCCATGGGCACGCTGATGGCGTTCGGCCGCGCCGACGCGCCCGCGGCCTACCGGCTCTGGATCAGCGGCGACACCGGCATCGACGACACGCTGCTGGGCGCGCTCGCGCCCAGGCTCGTCGACCTCGACCTGGCGCTGCTGCACGTCGGCGGCACCACCGTCCTCGGTGTCGGCGGTTCGATGGATGCGCCCTCGAGCCTCAGGGCGATCGAGCGACTGGCCCCCCGCACCGCGATCGCGCTTCGGCTCGGGGACTTCCGGGGCGAGGCCGACCGTGCGCCCGCGGCGGCGCCGGCGGCTCGCGAGGCGTCGGTCGGACGGTCGAGGATCAGGACGCTGGAGCGCGGCGAGAGCCATCGGTTCGTGCCGCTCCAGCACTGGGCGCTGGCCGAGGACGACCCCGCCACGGCGCGCCGCTAGCTGCGCCCGGCGTCGACGGACACCGGGCACCGGGCACTCAGCGGGCGTTGACGATCGCCGTCGACGAGGCGTTGGCGAGCAGCGCACCGCCCGGATCGTGCAGCGACGCCTCGAGGAAGGCGACCCGCCGGCCCATCCGCTGGACCCGGCCCTCCGCGATCACCCGGCCCGGACCGACGCGCTGCAGGAAGCTCACCTTCAGCTCCAGCGTGGCGACGCCGATCACGCCCGGGCCGCCCCGCACCAGCGCGGCCTGCGCCATCGAGAAGTCGAGCCAGGCGGTCACGAAGCCTCCCTGGGCGATCGTCCCGTCGGTATGGCAGAAGCGCGGCAGCACGTCGAACTCCGCACGCACCCGCCCCGCCTCGGCATCGACCTCGACGATCCGGACGAACCCCATGGCATCGAGCAGGTCCCGGCCGGGCAGCGTCGGCCCCCGGCCGGCCGAGCCCTCCGCAGCAGCCGCCTCGCTCACGGGCGACGTCCCGGCACGCCGTAGGCGACCGGACGGATCGCCGAACCGGCGGCACCCGCGGTGCGCAGCGGCAGGATCATCGTGCACGAGGTCCAGACCCGGTCGGCCGCCAGGTCGGCGGTCCGCACGCTCTCGAGGTGGTGGATGCCCATCTGCGTCAGCATGTGGTGGTGGACGGCGAACGGCAGGCCGGCCGGGGTGCCCGCGGCCGGCGGCGCCTTGCCCTGCAGGAAGCCTTCCGCGACCGGATCGATGAAGGGCACGTCGAGGCCGACCGCGACGATCCGGGCCCGGCCGAGCAGCAGCGCGGCGTCGTACGACAGGCCCGGGCCCTGGGTGTAGTACGGCGTCGAGTCGCCGCCCGGATCCTTCCACTGCGCGCCCCATCCGGTGTGGATCAGCACGATGTCGCCCGGCAGGATGCCGCGCTTGCCCAGCCCCTGCGCCTTGAGCATCGCCTGGATGTGCGCGGCGGTGACCAGATCGCCCCCCTTCATGGGCTGGCCGCGGCCGACGAACGCCTGCGCGTCGAGCAGCACCGCGGTGCTCACCAGCGGCGGCATCTTCTCCATGCCGAGCTTGAGCAGCGGCGAGTCCGGCGTCGGCTTGACCTGCTGCTGCGTGTAGCCGCCGTAGTAGCGCGCGGTGTCGAGCGGCGGGGTGCCCTGCCCGTCCCACGGCTTGTCGAGGTAGGCGAAGTGGCCGAGCGCATCGATCTGCGTGCCCTGCTGCGCCGGTTCGGCATCGGCCGCGTACTTCTCGGAATTGAACGCGTGCGCGGTGAACGGCAGCACGCTCGAGGGCTTGTACTGGGTGGTGTACGGGCCGGTGAACGGCGACTTCGGCATCGTGTTCGAGCGGATGTGCGACAGCTCGTAGCTGCGCGCCTTCGGCTGGGACAGGTGCCAGCCGCAGCGCATCTGCGTGCCCGCGCCGAGCGCGTTGGCCATGCCCAGCTCGTCGCCGGCGGGCCAGGGGCCGGTGGGCACGAGCTTGCGCGAGGCGTCCAGCACGCTCGCGGGCTCGACGGCCTGCGCCGGCCCGGCGACGGCGGCGAGCGCGGCGAGGGCGGCCACGGTGGCGCGCAGTCGGAGGGCGGGGTTCGGGGCAGGCACGCGGTACGGCTCGGACATCTCGGGGGCTCCAGGAGGGATCGGCAGGCACGGCAGGTGCCGCCGAGCTCCCCGATCGTAGCCTGCCCGAGGCGCCCGGGCGCATCCGGCGCGGAGCGACGCGCCGGGGCGGCCGGGCGGCGCCCGGCCGCTGGGGTCAGGCGATCACTTCCCGACCGCGTCCGTCACGCACTTCTTCACGAAGCTGTTCTTCGCGGCACCCGCGAGCTTCTTCTCCGCGGCCTGAGTGTCGCAGGTGGTCTTCGCGTCGGTCTCGCACTTCTTCATGAAGCTGTTCTTGGCGGCGCCCGCGAGCTTCTTGTCGCCGGCCGTCGCGGTGCAGGTGGCGCCCTCGGCGTGGGCGGCGGCGGTGAAGGCCATCAGCGCGGTCATCAGCAGGATGCGTTTCAAGGTCGGTTCTCCCTGGGTCGGTACTGAGGTCGGATCGACCGGTGCGGACCGCGCGCGGCAACGCCCGACCGGTGACGGCGATGGTACGCGGCGCCGATCCGCGCGGCCAGTACGGCGACGCTCCGGACGACGCCCGACGGCCCGGTTTCACCGAGCTTCACGGATCGCCCGCCCCGCCTCCGGGAGCGGATCGTGCTGCACTGCGATGACCGGCCTTGCCGGACAAGACCGACCGGAGCCTGCCGATGACCTTCAACGCGCCCCTCGCGGTTCGCGCGCCGCCCCGCTTCGCGACTCCGCATCGCGCCGCCGCGGACCCTGCCCGCGGGCGTCCCCGCGTGGCCACCGCGTCGCTGCTGCTGATCGCCGCCTTGGCCGCCCTCTCCGGCTGCGACCTCGGGGCGCCGAAGGTCGGCGCCACCGTTCCGCCCGACTCGCTGATCGCTCCCGTGGCAGGCCATCCGCAGCCGCGCGCGCCGGTCGACGCATTCGTCGCGCACCTCGACGGTTTCCAGTTCCGCAATGGCGACCTCGGATCGCAGCAGCGGGTCCAGCACTACTGCGCCTCGCTCGGCGACGAGGTGATGCAGTGCGCGCTGTTCGACGGCACCGGCGCCCAGGCCCGCCTGACGGGCGTCGAGTACGTGATCAGCGAGCGCCTGTTCGCGGACCTGCCCGACGACGAGAAGGCCTACTGGCACAGCCAGGTCCATCAGGTGAAGGCCGGGACCCTGGTCGCCCCGGGCCTGCCCGAGGAGGTGGAGCATGCGCTCGCGAGCCGACTCGTCCGGACCTATGCGAAGGCATGGCGGCTCTGGCCGGACGGTGACGGCCCGGTCCCGCGTGGCGTGCCGCAGCTGATGATGGGCTTCACCGGGGACGGTCAGCTCGATCCGGTGCTGCTGTCCGAGCGCGATCGCGAGATCGGCGTCGCGAGCGCGGAGAAGAAGCGGCAGCGCGCCGACATCCCGGCCACACGTCCGGCCGATGGCGCCGACGCCTGGCAGCAGGGACGCGTGGCACAGGTGCAGGGCGCGGTGGGCAGCGGCGGCGCGCGCTGAGTCAGGCCTGGTCCCGCCGAGGCCCGCTCCGTCCCGCGCGCCGATCGGGGCCGGGCGCTCAGCGCACGGAGCGGTAGACGTCGACCCGGCCGTCGCGGGCGACGCGCAGGACGTCGTACGGGTCCCGCCGCCCGCCGTAGATCGCGCCATCCATGCCCGGCGATCCGACCGGCATGCCCGGCACGGCGAGGCCGAGCACGCCGGCGGGACGTTCGTCGAGCAGGCTGCGGATGTCCTCCACCGGCACGTGCCCTTCGATCACATAGCCGTCGACCGTCGCGGTATGGCACGAGCCCAGCCTGGCCGGCATCCCGAGACGGCGACGGGCCGCAGTGTTGCCCACGTCGTGGACCACGACCTGAAAGCCCTCGCGCTCGAGGTAGGCGACCCAGTCGCGGCAGCAGCCGCAGCTCGGATCCTTCCAGACCTCGACCGGCGGCCTGCGGGCGGGGGTCGCCGCGTGGGCCAGAGCGGAGAAGCCGGCGGAGAAGCCGGCGGCGAGGCCGGTCGCGATCGCGGCGAGCATGCGCCGGCGCGGGACGGCAGCGGGGCGGAGATGCATGGAAGCTCCCGGACGTGGAACGGGCGGACCCGGAGGCCCGCCCGTGATCGTAGCGCGAGACGGCCGCCGAACCGCCGCAGGGCCCGGCGCGGGTCCTGGCCGGCGGCGTCGGCCGCCGGCGCGCCTCAGGCGGCGACCGCGACCGCCACCGGGGACGCCGCCGACTCGACCGGAGCCGAGGTGCGGATCAGGTGGTCGAAGGCCGAGAGCGCCGCCGTCGCACCCGCCCCCGCGCTGATCACGATCTGCTTGAACGGGACGGTGGTGCAGTCGCCGGCCGCGAAGACGCCCGGGACGTTGGTGCGTCCGTGGGCATCGATCTCGATCTCGCCGAAGCGCGAGAGCTCGGTGGTGCCCTTGAGAAAGTCGGTGTTCGGCAGCAGCCCGATCTGCACGAACACCCCCGCCAACGCGACGTGATGCTCGGCACCGCTCGTGCGGTCCTTGAACCGGATGCCATCGACCTTCTTGCCGTCGCCGGTGATCTCGGTCGTCTGGGCGCTGACGTGGATGGTGACGTTCGGCAGGCTCTGCAGCTTGCTCACGAGCACCGCGTCGGCCTTGAGGCGGTCCGCGAACTCGAGCAGGGTCACGTGCTCGACGATGCCGGCCAGGTCGATCGCCGCCTCGACGCCGGAGTTGCCCCCGCCGATGACCGCCACGCGCTTGCCCTTGTAGAGCGGGCCGTCGCAATGCGGGCAGTAGTTGACCCCGGCACCGCGGTAGGCGTCCTCGCCGGGCACGTTGACGTTGCGCCAGCGGGCGCCCGTCGACAGGATGACCGTGCGCGACTTGAGCGAGCCGCCGTTGGCGAACTGAACCTCCACGAGGCCGCCGGGCGTCGCCGCCGGGACGAGCTTCGTCGCCTGCAGCTGGCTCATGATCTCGACACCGTAGTGGCGCACCTGCTGCTCGAGCGCCGCGGCGAACTTCGGGCCGTCGGTCTCCAGGACCGAGATGTAGTTCTCGATCGCCATCGTGTCGTTCACCTGCCCGCCCATGCGCTCGGTGGCGATGCCCGTGCGGATGCCCTTGCGCGCCGCGTAGACGGCCGCCGCGGCGCCCGCCGGGCCGCCGCCGACGATCAGCACGTCGAAGGCGTCCTTGGTCGCGAGCTTGCCGGCCTCGCGGGCCGCCGCGCCGACGTCGAGCTTGGCGACGATCTCCTCGAGCATCATGCGGCCCGATCCGAAGATCTCGCCGGCCTGGAAGACCATCGGCACCGCCATGACCTGCCGCGACTCGACCTCGGCCGGGAAGGCCCCGCCCTCGATCACGGTGGTGCGGATCCGCGGGTTCAGGATCGCCATCAGGCTGAGCGCCTGGACGACGTCGGGACAGTTGTGACAGGTCAGCGACATGTAGACCTCGAAGTCGAGGTCCTGGTCGAGCGCCACGATGGCATCGATCACGTCCTGCTCGACCTTCGGCGGATGGCCGCCGGTCCAGAGGAGCGCGAGCACCAGCGAGGTGAACTCATGACCCAGCGGCAGGCCGGCGAAGCGCAGCCGGGCGGTTTCGCCGGCGCGCTGCACCACGAAGGACGGGCGGCGGGCGTCCGTACCGTCCAGCCGCAGCGTGATCTTGTCGGCGCGACACGCCTGGATGGCCTGCAGCAGCTCGAGCATCTGCGCGGCGGTCTGGCTGTCGTCCAGCGATGCGACGAGCTCGATCGGACGCTGAACGCGTTCGAGGTAGGCGGCGAGCTGCGTCTTGAGGGTAGCGTCCAGCATGGTGTGCTCCGGCAGGTCCGTGAGGTATCGGATGGATGGCGAGGCGGCGGCCTCGTGGGCAATGCCGCTGCGGGATCGGGCGAGCGGGACGCGCGTGCGCGGTGCGCACCCGATCGGACAGCGGAACTGTCCCGACGCGTCGATTGTGGATCGTCGCGCCGGTTCCGGTCGTTGTCCTAGGTCAGATCTTTCCGACCAGTTCCAGCGACGGGGTCAGCGTCGAGGCGCCTTCGTTCCACTTGGCCGGGCAGACCTGGCCGGGGTTCTTGGCGACGAACTGCGCGGCCTTCAGCTTGCGCAGGGTCTCCTTGACGTCGCGGGCGATCGCGTTGTCGTGGATCTCGGCGGTCTTGATCTGGCCGTCCGGGTTGATGATGAAGGTACCGCGCAGCGCCAGGCCCTCTTCCGGGATGTGGACGCCGAAGGCGTTGGTCAGCGTGTGGGTCGGGTCGCCGACCAGCGGGAACTTCGCCTTGCCCACGGCCGGCGAGGTCTCGTGCCACACCTTGTGCGAGAAGTGCGTGTCGGTCGTGATGATGTAGACCTCGGCGCCGGCCTTCTGGAACTCGGCGTAGTTGTCGGCGGCGTCCTCGACCTCGGTCGGGCAGTTGAAGGTGAACGCGGCCGGCATGAAGATCAGGACCGACCACTTGCCCTTGAAGGTCTCGTCGGTGACGGGCACGAACTTGCCGTTGTGGAAGGCGGTCGTCGAGAACGGCTGGACGGTGGTGTTGATCAGGGACATGGGTGGACTCCGTGGTGGGTTGCGGAACAGGTGTGGGGCGGACGGGCGATGCGGTGTGCATCGACGACGAAGCGCAGTCTGAGCTTTCGCGCTGAATCGTTCCAACGGATAATACCGATATTCCTGATCGGAGACGCCGATGAGCGCCCTGCCCTCGCTCCGCCAGCTGTCGTATCTGGTGAAGCTGTCCGAGAAACTTAACTTCACGCAGGCGGCCGAGGCGTCGTTCGTCACGCAGTCGACGCTGTCGGGCGGCATCCAGGAGCTCGAGCGTCAGCTCGGTGCGCAGCTCGTCGAGCGTGACCGCCAGCACGTCCGGATGACGCCGATCGGCGAGGAGGTGGTCGAGCGCGCGCGCGCGCTGCTGTCGATGGCGACCGACCTGGTCCAGCGCGCGTCGATCGCGGCCGAGCCGATGACCGGCCTGCTGCGGCTCGGCGCGATCCCGACGATCGCCCCGTTCATGCTGCCCGCACTGGTGCGGACCGCCCGCGAGCGCTTTCCGCGGCTGCGCTTCGCGCTGCGCGAGGAGACGACTTCGCGCTCCCTCGAGCAGCTGCGCGACGGTTCGCTCGACTTCGCGCTGATCGCGCTGCCGTACGACACCACCGGACTCCTCGTCAGGCCGCTGTTCGACGACGAGCTGTGGCTGATCGCCGCCGAGGGGGACCCCGCCGTGCGACCGGCGCGCGCCTCGGTCGCGCAGCTCGACCACCAGCGTCTGCTGCTGCTCGAGGAGGGCCACTGCCTGCGCAGTCACACCCTCGAAGGCTGCGGACTCGCCGAGCGGGCGAACGCCACCGGCATCGAGGCCACGAGCGTGACGACGCTGGTGCAGATGGTCGAGGAGGGGCTGGGGATCGCGCTGCTGCCCGAGATGGCGCTGCGGGCCGGACTGCTGGCCGGCACCTCGGTCGTCGCGCGGCCGATGGGCTCGCCCGCCCCGCGCCGCGGCATCGCGCTGGTGGCGCGGGCGAGCACGGCCCGCATCGCGGAGTTCGAGGCGCTCGCGGAGATCGCGGCGACGCTGGGGCGCGAGCCGAAGCGGCGTCGGCCCAAGGTCGCGGCCTGAGGTCGCAGCCTGAGGTCGCGGCCCGAGGGCCGCAGTCCGGTCCGGGGCTCAGCGGCCGCGCAGGGATGCGACCAGCGTCGCGAGGGCGCCCAGCGCCACCAGCGCGAACCAGCCGCCGCCCCACACCTCGAACGGCAGTCCGAGGAGCGTGGCGTTCGAGGCATCGGCACAGGTGGCGCCGACCTTGAACAGGGACGGCAGCCAGGCGTCGAGCTGCAGCGACATCAGCGTGCGATCGGCCCAGGTGAACGCGCAGGAGAGCTGCTTGGCCGCGACCGTGTGCTGGTACCACGCAGCGACCGTCCCGCCCGCCGCCAGTGCCAGCAGCACCGCGCCGCCAGCGAGGCCGGACGCACGCGGCGCCGCGCGGGCGGCCAGCGCCGCGGCCAGCGCGACGGCCGCGACGGCGATCAGCACGATCCGCTGGATCACGCACCACGGGCACGGCTGGATGTCGAAGCCGTGCTGGGCGACCAGGGCCACCCCGAGGGCGGCGAGGCTGCCCACGCCGATCGCGGCCAGCAGCCCGGCGGTGCGCGGCGCGCGCGAATGGCGCAGGGACGAATAGGAACGCGTCATGTCGGGATGATAGCCCGGCCGGTGCACGATTCCCGCCGGGTGGCGCACGTGGCGAGCCACCGGCGGCGTACGATGAGTCCACACCGCGCCCGACAGTCCCCCTGCCCACGCCCGCCTCACCTTCCCGTCACCTTCCCGCACGCCGACGAGCCGCATCATGAAGCGAGACACCCAGCCCGACCCGTCCGCCGAGCCGTCGATCGCCCTCGGGCTCCCGCCCCAGGAGGTCGCCACCGAGGTGCTGCTCGAGAAGTACGCGAAGGGCGGCGAGCGCAGCGCCGACGAGGTGCTGGAGCGCACCGCACGCGCGCTCGCCCGCGCCGGCGACGGTGGGCAGGCGGACCGCTTCGCCGAGGCGATGCGCGACGGCTTCATCCCCGGGGGGCGCATCGCGTCGGCCGCCGGCACCGGCATCCAGGCGACCCTGATCAACTGCTTCGTGCAGCCGATCGGTGATCACATGGCCGGCGATCACGACGGCACGCCCGGCATCATGCGCGCGCTCGAGCAGTCGGCCGAGACCATGCGCCGCGGTGGCGGGGTCGGCTACGACTTCTCCTCGATCCGCCCGGCCGGGGCGCTCGTGCGGGGCACGGCGTCGCGGGCCTCGGGGCCGGTCAGCTACATGCGCGTGTTCGATGCGATGTGCAAGACCGTGGAGAGCGCGGGCGCCCGGCGCGGCGCACAGATGGGCGTGCTGCGCTGCGACCACCCGGACATCGAGGCCTTCGTCACCGCCAAGCGCACGCCCGGCGAACTCACGCAGTTCAACGTCAGCGTCGCGGTCACCGACACGCTGATGCGCGCGGTCGAGGCCGACGCCGATTTCGAGCTCGTCCATCACGCCGAACCGTCCGACTCGGTCCCCGGCGCCCGCCGACGCGACGACGGCCTGTGGGTCTACCGGACCGTGCGCGCCCGCGTGCTCTGGGATCTGATCATGCGCTCGGCGCACGGGTACGCCGAGCCGGGCGTGCTCTTCATCGACACGATCAATGCGCGCAACAACCTGTCCTACTGCGAGACGATCGCCGCGAGCAATCCGTGCGTGACGGGCGAGACCTGGGTGATGACGGCCGAGGGTCCTCGCACCGTGACGCAACTCGTCGGCCGCCCGTCCACGCTGCTCGTCGACGGACGGCACCGGACGACCGATCCGCGCGGCTTCTTCGCGACGGGTCGCAAGCCGGTGGTCCGGCTGCGGACGACCGAAGGCCATTCGCTTCGCCTGACCGCGGACCATCGGGTCTGGCGGGTCGGGGCGGACGCGCCCGGATGGATCGAGGCGGGCCGCCTCACGCCCGGCGATCGGATCCGCCTGAACGACCATCGGGCACTCGACGGCTGGGCCGGTGACGGCGACGCCGACGAGGGCTACCTGCTCGGCCTGCTGATCGGTGACGGCGCCTTCGGCGACCGGGTCGCGACGCTGACCGTCCGCGACGAAGGCTTCGTCCGCTACGCCGACGGCACGCCGGCCGGCTCGGGCGGTGCGGCAGCGGTCATGGCGCGAGCCGAGCGGGCGTTGCGCCGCAACCCGCGGCACGGCGATTTCCGCGGTTGGGTGGCGGGTGCCGGGCGCGGCGAGCTCCAGACGTCCAGCCCCGCGCTCGCCGATCTCGGAGCGCGCTACGGCATCGGGCCGGATGCCAGGCGGATCGGGCCCGCCGTCGAGCGCGCATCGTCCGGGTTCCAGCGCGGTGTGCTGCGAGCCGTGTTCGACACCGATGGCCGTGTCCGGGGGACCGGGACGGAGGACATCGGCGTGCTGCTGGAGCGGAACGAGCTCGACGCGCTGCATGCGGTCCAGCGGATGCTGCTGAGGCTGGGCATCGCCTCGACGGTGCACCCGCAGCGTCGGATCGCGGGCGCGCGCAGGCTCCCCGACGGCAGAGGCGGGTCGGCGCTGCACCCGCCCCTGCCCTGCCACGCGCTGGAGGTCGCCCGCGCGAGCCTCGCCCGATTCGCCGACATCGTCGGGTTCGAGGACGCCGGGAAACACGACCGGCTCGACGCGGCGCTCGGCACCGAGCGCCTCACGACGGACGCCGGGCCGTTCACCGCGGGCATCGCGTCCATCGAGCCCGATGGCGACGCCGAGGTCTTCGACGTGAGCGTGCCCGGCCTCAATGCGTTCGATGCGAACGGGCTCTACGTCCACAACTGCGGCGAGCAGCTCCTTCCCGCCTACGGCTGCTGCGACCTCGGCTCCGTGGACCTGACCCGCGTCGTGCGCCGCCCCTTCGAGCCCGATGCGGACATCGATTGGAACCGGCTGCGGCGCCTCGTGCATGCCGGCGTCGAGATCCTCGACCGAGTGCTCGACGTGACGCTGTGGCCGCTGCCGCAGCAGGACGCGGAGTCGCGCGCCAAGCGCCGCATCGGCCTCGGCTTCCTCGGGCTGGGCGACGCGCTGATCCTGCTCGGTCAGCGCTACGACTCCGACGCCGGCCGCGCGACCGCCGCGCGCGTCGCCGAGTTCATGTGCCACGAGGCCTACCGCGCCTCGGTGGCCCTCGCGAAGACGCTCGGCCCCTTTCCGCTCTTCGACGCCGAGCGCTACCTCGCCGCACCGCGCTTCGCATCCACGCTGCCGGAAGACCTGAAGGCCGAGATCGCCCGCCACGGCCTGCGCAACTCGCACCTGCTGTCGATCGCGCCGACCGGCACGATCACGCTCGCCTTCGCCGACAACGCCTCCAACGGGATCGAGCCGGCGTTCTCGTGGGCCTACACGCGGATGAAGCGCATGGCCGACGGTACCCGCCAGGCCTTCCGCGTCCACGATCACGCATTCCGTCTGTGGCGAGCCCGGCAGCCCGATCCGGCCGCCTTCGATGCGGCCTTCGATGCCGGCACCGCCGAACTGCCCGACGCCTTCGTGTCGGCGCTGGACATGAGCGCGCAGGCCCACCTGAAGATGGTCGCCGCGGTCGCACCGTACATCGACGCGGCGATCTCCAAGACGGTGAACGTCCCGGCCGAGGCCCCGCTCGAGGAGACCGCGTCGCTGTACGCCGATGCGTGGCGGATGGGTCTGAAGGGCATCACCATCTACCGCCCGAACGACGTGACCGGCTCGGTGCTGTCGGTGGATCCCGCGCGCGGCGCGCCGGCCGCTCCGCCCCCCTCCCGACTGACGCCCGACGACCTCCAGCAGTCCGATGCCGATCGCCGCATCGCGCTCAAGGCGATCCCGGCACCGGCCCTCGCGTCGCTGCGCTGGCCCGACCGGCCGGTGCTCCCCGGCGGCAACCCGTCCTGGACGCTGCTGGTCGAACATCCGGCCGGCGACTTCGCGGTCGTCGTCGGCCACGTCGAGCAGGGCACGATCGCGCGACCCTTCGAGGTCTGGGTCACCGGCAACGAACAGCCGCGCGGGCTGGCCGCGATCGCCAAGACGCTGTCGATGGACCTGCGCTGCGACGACACCGCCTGGGTCGCCAAGAAGCTCGACTCGCTCGCCGCCACGTCCGGACAGGATGGCTTCGCGCTCGAGCTCGGGCCCGGGCGTACCGAACCGATGCCCTCGCTGGTGGCCGGGCTCGCCCGCATCGTGCGCCACCGTTGCGAGGCCCTCGGCCTGTTCGCCGAACCGCCTGCGGCCACGCCGATGCTCGACGCCCTCATCTCGCGCAAGGAGCCGAAGACCGGCACCGACGGCACGATGTCCTGGTCGGTCGACGTCGCCAACCCCGCCACCGGCGACGACATCCACGTGATCGTCAAGGAACTGACCCTGCCCGACGGCACCCGGCGGCCCTACTCGGTCTGGCTGGCCGGCACGTATCCGCGCGCCTTCGACGGGCTCACCAAGCTGCTGTCGATCGACATGCGCATCGTCGACACGGCATGGATCGGCCGCAAGCTCGCCAAGCTCGTGGATTTCGCCGAACCGCGCGGCGACTTCTGGGCGCCGGTGCCGGGCGACACCCGCAGCCGCGTGTGGCCCTCCACGATCGCCTACCTCGCACGACTGCTGCTGCACCGCTACCAGATGCTCGGCATCCTCGACGCGGACGGCGCGCCGCTCGACCCGATGCGTGCGTTCGCGTCCGCCGATGCGACGTCCGACGGCACCGTCGCTTCGCATGCCGCGCGGCCCGAGGCGCCGCGCATCACCGGGAGGGAGTGCCCCGAGTGCCACCACCCGACACTCGCCAAGATCGA
>RPRK01000035.1 GCA_003818495.1 Burkholderiales bacterium | reverse complement strand
CGCTCGGCCGCTTCCTGCGGCTGGCGTGGCGCACCGCCTGCTGGGTGCCGCCCTCGATCTGGCTGGCGCAGCTGCGCACGCTGCGCGCCGTGCAGTTCCGCGATCGCGCCTGACGCGCGGCGTGTGGACGGGAGGGTGTGGACCGGAGTTGCCGCATCGCGGGCCGCGCGGCCTCGTCCGGGGCCCGTTCGGCGGTCTACGGCTGAACGGCAGCGGTCGATCGGACAAGATCGGCGGACCGTTCCCGAGCCCTCCGATGCGCATTGCCGTCCCGTCCGTCGATCCGAGCGCCCACGTCGCGAGCTCCGCGCCGCGGACGGTCGTGCCGCCGCCGGTGCTGTCGGTGGTGATGCCGTGCCTGAACGAGGCCCTGACAGTTGCGGCCTGCATCGCCCGCGCCCGCGCGTTCATGGCCCGCAGCGGGCTTCCCGGCGAGGTGATCGTCGCCGACAACGGTTCGACCGACGGTTCGCCCGAGCTCGCCATCGCCGCCGGCGCGCGTGTCGTGCACGTGGCCGAGCGGGGCTACGGCGCCGCGATCGCGGGCGGCCTGCGCGCCGCGCGCGGCCGCTGGGTGGTGATGGGCGACGCCGACGACAGCTACGACTTCGAGCGGCTCGACGGCTTCGTCGAGCGGCTGCAGGCCGGCGCCCACCTCGTCATGGGCAACCGGTTCGCCGGCGGCATCGAGCCCGGTGCCATGCCCCGGCTGCACCGGTGGCTGGGCAATCCGGTGCTGTCGTTCATCGGCCGGATGCTGTTCCCCACCGACATCGGCGACTTCCACTGCGGGCTGCGTGCGTTCGATCGCGAGGCGGTCCTCGCGCTCGGGCTGACGTCTCCGGGGATGGAGTTCGCCAGCGAGATGGTGATGCGCGCGAGTCTGGCCGGCCTGCGCATCGAGGAGGTGCCGACGACGCTGGCGCGCGACGGTCGCGACCGCCCGCCGCACCTGCGCAGCTGGCGCGACGGCTGGCGGCACCTGCGGCTGCTGCTGATGTTCAGCCCCCGCTGGCTGCTGCTCTACCCGGGGCTCGCGCTGCTCGCCGTCGGTTCGCTCGCGTCGTTGGTGCTGACCGTCGGACCCGTCCGCATCGGTGGCGTCGGGCTCGACATCCACACGCTGCTCTACACCGCCACCGCATCGATCCTCGGCCTGCAGCTCACGCTGCTCGCGGTGATCACCAAGGCCGTCGGCGTGGCCGCCGGCCACCTGCCGCGCGGCCCCGGGTACGCCGCGATGATGCGGGTCTTCACGCTCGAGCGCGGGCTGCTGGCCGGCCTCGCGCTGATGGGGCTCGGGTTCGGCGCCGCCGTGATGTCGGTGCTCGAGTGGACGCAGGTGGGGCTCGCCGGGCTCGATCCGTCGCGCACGATGCGCGCGGCGATCCCCGCGGCGACGCTGATGCTGGCCGGCGCGGAGTGCCTGGCCGCGAGCTTCGTGCTGAGCTTCGTCAACCAGCCGCGCGCGCTGCCGCACGCATCGACGCTCGACACGGCGCCTCGCGTGAGGGCCGCAGGCGGCTGACCGCGACGGCGGGTGTGGCGTGATGCGCCGCATCCGCTCCGGTCGAATGCCCGGTGTCGGCCGTCCATCGGTCCGGGTCGGCGGCCCCGACCCCCGCTCCTAGAATCGTCGGATCACGACTGCTGCGCCTGCCCAATTCGAATGCTCCGTCGCGTCGTCCTCGATCGCAGTGCCGAACCGTCCCCCGGCGAACAGACCCGTCCGATGGCCGTCGACATCGCCGGGCTCGCCGTCCCCCGACCGCCCGAGGTCCCCGCCGGCGGCGGCCTGCGCGAGCGCCTGCGCGCGGCGGGCCTGCACCTGCTGGTGTGCGTGGCGGTCGTCGCGCTGGTCTCGGCGCTGGTGTTCGGCGCGTGGTACCCGAGTCCGATGGCGCACCTCTTCGGCGTCGGGGCGATCATGTGGATCGTCGTCGGCGTCGACGTGATCGTCGGCCCGCTCTTCACCCTGATCGTCTACGACCGTCGCAAGCCCCGCCTCAAGTGGGACCTCGCGACGATCTTCGTGCTGCAGCTGGCCGCGCTCGCCTACGGCGTCCATACGCTGTACGTCGGTCGCCCCGCCTTCGTGGTGCTGGTGAAGGACCGATTCGAGGTGACGGCGCCGGCGGACCTGCGCGACGCGGACCGCCAGGCGGGCGCGGACAACCCGCACGCGACGATGGATCCGATGCGTCCGCGCTGGGTGGCCGCGCGGCAGCCCACCGAGGTGCAGGAGCAGATGCGCATCGCGTTCGAGGCCCTCACCCAGGGTCGCGACGTGCAGCACCATCCCAAGCTCTACGTCGACTACGCGAGCGAGTCGGCCATCGCGCTCGAGCGCGCGCTGCCGATCGCCCGGCTGCGGGCGCTGAACCCGACCCGCCTCGCCCAGATCGACGAGCTCGTCTCGCGCAGCGGTCTGCCCGAGGCACGGCTGCGCTACCTGCCGCTGCGCGGCCCCGCCGGCGACGGTACCGTCCTGATCGACGCGGCCGATGCCCGCGTCGTCGACGTCGCCCGCCTCGTGCCCTGGTGAGCGCACGCCGCGGCGCGGGGCCGCGGCTCTCGACGATCAGCCGTCCGACGTCGACCCTCGTCGTTCGGACGTCGGACGTCGATCCTCAGCTCTCGGTGTCCTCGCGACGCGCCAGCGCCGCTTGCACGCGTGCCCGCAGGATCCGCGCCGCCGCTGCAGGATCGCCTGCGCCGAACAGATCCGTGATCACGGCGACCGCATCCGCGCCCGCCTCGATCGGCAGGTGAGCGTTGTCGCGGTCGATGCCGCCGATCGCGACTGCCGAGAGGCCGAGCCCGCGAGCCTGGCCGAACAGCGACAGCGGCGCCCGCACGGCGGCCGGCTTCGTCGGCGATGCGAAGACGCTGCCGAAGCCGACGTGGTCGGCGATGCCCCGCACGCCCCGGGCGCGCTCGATGTCGTCGTAGCACGACACCCCGAGCCAGCGCAGCGGACCGATGCGCGCGCGGACCGCGGCCGGATCGCCGTCGTCGCGGCCGACGTGCACGCCCGCCGCGTCGATCGCGATCGCGAGGTCGACGTCGTCGTTGACGATCAGCGGGACACCGGCCGCGTCGGCGAGTGCCTTGATCCGGCGCGCGAGGGCCTCGCGCTCGGCGGCCGCGCCGCCCTTGACGCGGAACTGCAGCGCATCGACGCCGCCCTCGAGCACGCGCGCCACCCGGTCGGCCAGCCGCTCGGCATCGGTGTCGTCCGGCGTGATCGCATAGAGGCCACGCAGGCCGCGCAGGGGAGGGAGGGGCGTGGTCATCGTCGGTCCCTGGGACGGAGCGGGGTCGTATCCTATCCCGCCCGTCGGCCTGCCGCCGGATCCCGTCGGCGCGAGCGGGTAACATCGCGCGCTTACCCCTCTAATGCTTCGACAACGGACACGGCATGAGCGAGCAAGCGACCCGGACCTTCATGTGCCTCATCTGCGGCTGGATCTACGACGAGGCCGCCGGTGTGCCCGACGAGGGCATCGCACCGGGCACACGCTGGGAAGACGTTCCGATGAACTGGACCTGTCCCGAGTGCGGGGCGCGCAAGGAAGACTTCGAGATGGTCGAGCTTTGAGCGCCAAGTCGTTATTCCGCAAGAACTTTCTTTGACCACAGCGCGACGGTTTGGCTACACTTCCGAGCTTCCGATGCTGCAGGTCGCGGGGATCTAGATGAGCGCGATGGATTCGATCGCCGGCCTGAAGGTCATGGTCATCGACGACAGCAACACGATCCGGCGCAGCGCCGAGATCTTCCTGTCCCAGGCGGGCTGCCGCGTCATCGTGGCCGACGACGGGTTCGACGCTCTCGCCAAGGTGTCCGATCACGAGCCGGACCTCGTCTTCTGCGACGTGCTGATGCCGCGCCTCGACGGTTACCAGACCTGCGCGCTCATCAAGAAGAGCCCGCGCTTCCACGCGACGCCGGTGGTGATGCTCTCCAGCAAGGACGGTCTCTTCGACCGCGCGCGAGGCCGGATGGTCGGCTGCGAGGAATACCTGACCAAGCCGTTCACCAAGGACAGCCTGCTCAAGTGCGTGGCCCAGTACGCGCGTCGCGAGATCGGGGCCTGACCGGGCCGCCGCGATGACCGCGCAGAAGATCCTCATCGTCGACGACTCCCCGACCGAGCGGTTCTACCTCACCGACCTGCTCGTCAAGCGGGGCTACGCGGTCGTGACCGCGGAGAACGGCGCCGAGGCGCTGCTCAAGATCCGCAGCGAGCGCCCCTCCCTGGTGGTGATGGACGTCGTGATGCCCGGGGCCAGCGGCTTCCAGGTCACCCGACTGATGAGCCGCGACCCGGAGACGCAGTCGATCCCGGTCATCCTGTGCACCAGCAAGGGCGCGGAGACCGACCGCATCTGGGGCCTGCGCCAGGGCGCGCGCGGCTACCTGACGAAGCCGGTCGATGCCGAAGAACTGTTGGCGAAGATCGCCGACCTCGTCCATTGATGTTCCGCCGATGACGCTCCCCCAGTCGACCCAGCTCAAGGAGTTCCAGGCCCGCCTGACCGAGCGCCTGCGCGATGCCGGCACGACGCCCGATCTGGCGGCGCGGCTCGGCCTGATGATCGGCGGCCAGCGATGGCTGGTGGACCTGTCCGAGGCCGGCGAGATCGTGCCCGTGCCCGACGTCATCGCCCCGGTGCCGCTCACGCGCGACTGGCTGCTCGGGCTGGTGAACCTGCGCGGCGCGCTCTTCACGGTGATCGACCTGCAGCGCTATGCGCAGCTCGGCCGCACCGAGGCGTCGAAGGAGTCCCGGCTGCTCGCGCTCGCTGCCCGCCTCGAGTTCAACGCGGCGATCCTCGTCACCCGCATGCTCGGACTGCGCAACGTCGCATCGATGCGGATCGAGGAGGACGACGCCCCGGTCGCCCCGGGCGACGGCGGCTTCGGCGCGGGCGGGCGTCCCGACTGGGTCGGCCGCACGCTGATCGACGCCGATGGGCATCGCTGGCACGAGCTCGATCTCGCGCGCCTGGCTGCCGGCAGCGCCTTCCTGATGGCCGGCCGCTGAGCGGCGCCGACGGCACGACACCTCGATGGCATTCAAGTTCCCCCGGCCGCTGTTTCCTTTCGGTGGCGGCGCGCGCCGGATCGATGTCGACACGGTGATCGCCGACGAGAACGGCACGCCGACCCGCTTCGGCGAGACCCTCTCGGCAGCGCTCGAGCCGTCGCCGGTCCGGGCGCCGGCGCGGCGCCGGATCGCGGTGCCGCTGCTCGATCGGCTGTCCAAGCGTCGGCAGCTCGCCGTGCTGTTCCCGCTGCTGGCGATCTCGCTGCTGCTGGCGTTCCTGTTCATGTGGCTCGATTCGCGGCAGTCGGCCGCGGTCGCGATCCAGACCCGGCTGGTCGGCGATTCGCTGATGCATTCGCAGCGGCTGGCCAAGGCCGCGCCGACCGCGGTGCGGGGCGTCGGCGACGCGCACCGCCAGCTCGTCGAGAGCCGCAGTCGGCTGTCCGAGGCCGTGACCGCCCTGCAGTCGGGCGGCGTGGTCCGCGACCAGCGCGTCGACCCGCTCGACGCGGCGCTGCAGCCGACCTTCGCCCGGCTGGCCGAGCCCTGGAAGCGCACCGACCAGGCCGCGGCCACGCTGATGCAGCTGCAGCCCACCCTGTCCTCGATCGCGCAGGCGGGGCGGGCGGTGCTCGACGCGCAGCCGCGGCTCGCCGACCTCGCCGAGCAGGTCACGCAGCTCAAGGCCGCTGCGGCCGCGCCGGCCCCCGAGATCGCCGCCGCCGCCCAGCTCCAGGTGCTGGTGCAGAAGATCGCCCGGCAGGTCGCGCAGCTCACCGGTGCGGACCCGGTCAACCTCGAGCTGGCCCCGATGCTCGCGCGCGACGCCGCGGCGCTCCAGGAGACGATCGACGCGCTGCTCGCGGGCAGCGAGGCGCGCCGCCTCGCCCCCGCCCGGGAGGGCGAGCAGCGGACTCGGCTCGGCGAGCTCAAGGCCGCGTATGCCGACCTGGGCGCTTCGGTCGCGAGCCTGGTCGCCGACCTGCCCCGCATGCCGGGGGCGCGGGCCGCGGACGCGCGCATCGGCGCCGACAGCGAGCCGCTGCGCGCCGGGCTCCTCGAGCTGCAGTCGCGGCTCGCCGAGGCGAGCTCGGGCCGCGCGCTGCAGCAGGGGCTCGCGATCGCCTTCCTGCTGCTCGCGCTGCTCGCCGCGCTGGGGCTCGGCCTCGTCCACTATCAGGACGTCGACCGGCGCGCGGCCGACGCCGATGCGCAGCGCGCCGAGGCCGAGCGTCTCGAGCAGGAGGCCAAGCGCACCAACGACCAGAACCAGGCCGCGATCCTGCGGCTGATGAACGAGCTCCAGGAAGTCGCCGACGGCGACCTCACGATCCAGGCCACGGTCACCGAGGACATCACCGGCGCGATCGCCGACTCGGTCAACTACACGGTCGAGGAGCTGCGCAACCTGGTGGCGCGCATCAACACCACCGCCGAGCTCGTCGCCGACGCGTCCTCGAAGGCGCAGACGGTCTCCGCCGGCCTGCAGACCGCCTCCGAGCAGCAGTCCCGGGAGATCCGCGAGACCGGCGAGGCGGTGCTCCGGATGGCGTCCCAGATCAACGAGGTCTCGGCCAGCGCCTCGGAGTCCGCGCAGGTCGCGCGGCAGTCGCTGGGTGCGGCCGAGCAGGGTCGGCGTGCGGTGCAGAACGCCATCGCCGGCATGAACGGCATCCGCGACCAGATCCAGGAGACCGCCAAGCGCATCAAGCGGCTGGGCGAGTCGTCGCAGGAGATCGGCGAGATCGTCGAGCTGATCTCGGACATCACCGAACAGACCAACGTGCTGGCCCTCAACGCCGCGATCCAGGCCGCGTCGGCCGGCGAGGCCGGTCGCGGCTTCACCGTCGTCGCCGAGGAGGTGCAGCGGCTGGCCGAGCGCAGCGCCGAGGCGACCCGCCAGATCTCCGGGCTGATCCGCACGATCCAGGTCGACACCCAGGACGCGGTCGCGGCGATGGAGCGCAGCACGCAGGGCGTGGTCGCGGGCACCCGGCTGTCGGACGATGCCGGCAACGCGCTGGCCGAGATCGGCCGGGTCGCCACGCAGCTCGCCGAGCTGATCGAGGACATTTCCCGCACCACCTCCGACCAGGCCTCGTCCGCCGGTACCGTCGCCCACAGCATCCAGCGGATCCTGCTGGTGACCGAGCAGACCAGCGAGGGCACGCAGCAGACCGCGGGCTCGATCCTGCAACTGGCCGAGCTCGCGCGCGAGCTGAAGAACTCGGTGTCCCGATTCAGGGTGCAATGATGGCCGCATCCCCCATCGATCCGACCGCGCTGTCGTGGTGTCTCGCAGAGATCCGCGAGTCGCTGGCCCGCGCCGAGACCGCCCTCGAGCAGCAGCTCCAGTCCGAGGACGCCGGTGACGGACGCCTTCGGGCGGCCCGCGGCTGGCTGCACCAGGCGCACGGCGCGCTGCAGGTGGTGGACCTCGAGGGCGTGGCGGTCGTCACGCAGGAAGCCGAGACGCTGCTCGACCGCTGTGATCGGGGCGAGCTCCCGTTCGACGCCGAGCTCGTGCGTGCGGTGGCGCGCGCGTTCTCCGCGGTCATCGAGTATCTCGAAGGCATCGTCGCGGGGTCCGAGGACTCGCCTGTCTCGCTGTTCCCTCATTACCGCGAGCTGCTGTCGCTGCGCGGCGCGGAGCGCGTCGAGCCCTCCGACCTGTTCGCCGTCGACCTGACGGTGCGTGCGCCGCGCGTCGCGCAGGGCGAGCCGCTGTCGGCCCCGGCCGTGGCGAGGCTGCGCGCCGCCTTCGAACAGGGACTGCTGCGGTTCCTGCGCAATCCGCGCGACGCCGAGGCCCTCGGTGCGATGCATGGCGCGGTGTCGCGCCTGCATGCGGCCCATGGTGCGTCGGGCCAGCGCACCTTCTGGTGGCTCGCGTCCGCCTTCCTCGATGCGCTGCGGGTGCAGGCGCTGCCGGTCGACGTGTACGCCAAGCGTCTGGTCGGCCGCATCAACCTGCAGCTGTCGCGCACGCTCGGCGGCGGCGCGCCGATCGCCGACCGGGTGCTGCGCGACCTGCTCTTCATGCTCGCCCGGACCGGCAACGGCTCGCCGCTCGCCGACGAGGCGCGTCGCCTCTACCAGCTGGGCGGCACGGTGCCGTCGGACTTCGAGACGCCGCGCTACGCGGTGGTGGATGCACGCACGCTGCGCGCCGCCCGCGAGGCCACGGCCGCCGCGAAGCTCGCCTGGGAGAAGTACGTCCGCGGCGGCTCGCAGGAGCTGCCCGCCTTCGCCCAGGCCGCGCAGCAGCTCGACGCGGCGGTCGCGCGACTGCCGTGGCCGGGGCTGCAGAAGCTGTCGGGCGTGCTCGTCGGCCTGCGCCGCGCGCTCGCGGCCGCCGGCTCCTCGCTGGCCGAGGTGCTGTCCCTCGAGGTGGCCACCGCGCTGCTGTTCGTCGAGCAGGCGCTCGAGCGCGGTGCCCGCGCCGTCGCCCAGCACGACCGGCGCGCGATCGAGATGGCCGATCGACTCGACCGCCTCTGCGAGCGCCAGGAGGCCGACGGCGCGGCCGCGCCGGAATGGCTGAGCGAGCTGTCGCGCGCCGCGCAGGAGCGGCTGACCACGGCCGCCTACGTCGGCGAGCTCCAGGCCAACCTGCGTGCCTGCGAGAAGGTGCTCGACGCGTTCTTCCGCGATCCGGTCGCCCACCGTGCCGAGCTTCCGCCTCTGGAGCCGCTGCTCAGGCAGGTCGCGGGCGCGTTGCGCCTGCTCGGACACGACGAGGCCGCCGATGGCGCCGACACCGTGGTCCGCCAGGTCGCCGGGTTCTCCGCGCCTGCCGCGGCCGACGGGAGCATCGAAGGGATCGAGGGCTTCGAAGGCGCTCTGGCGTTCGATGCCGCGGATGCGGTCGGCGAGATCCCGGCGCCCGATCCGGCCGACTGCGAGCGGGTCGCCGCGAGCCTCGGTGCGATCGGCTTCTTCGTCGAGTCGCTGCGGCAGGCCGACGGCCGCCACGGTGGCGGCTTCGAATTCAGCCGGGACGACGACGCCTTCATCGCACGACTCGGCGACCGGCCGGGCACCCGCGATGCCTCGGACCTGGAACCGCCGGACCTGGAGCCGCCGGATCTCGACACGCTCGAGCCGCCCGAGCCTCAGGACTTCGCGCCGCCGGATGCGCTCGCATTCGAGGCGCCGGCCGCGGTGTCCGCCGAGTCGTCCGACACCGATCCGTTCGAGCTGCGGTTCGATGACCCCGCGCTGCCGATGCAAGCGTCCGGCGACGGCGCCTTCGACATGCCCGGGGCGTCCGATTCCGCACAGGGTCCGGAACGCCTGCGGCTGGACGGGACCTTCTCGCTCGACGGATCCGATGCCGCGCCTGCCGGCGGCGCCGCCGACACCGGCTGGGGCGACGCCGGCGCGGCCGCCGAGCCGAGCCTCGATTGGACGGATGCGCCGACGGCCGATGCCGAGGGCGTCGACGTCGACGCCGAGGGCGACCGGTCGCTGGAGCAGCTGCTCCTCGAGCGGCGGGCGCAGGTGCAGCCCCTGCTGGCCGCGGCCGCCGGTGCACCCTCGGACCCGATGCCGCGTGCCGCCCTGAGCGACACGCTGAGCGCGATCCGCGACGAGGCGATGCTGCTCGACGACGGCGAGCTGCGCACGGCCGCGGCCGACGCGATCGCGCGCCTCGAGGCGGGCGATGCGCCCGATGCGCCGGCCCTGGTCGGCGCCGTGGCCCGCGTGGCGGGCCTGCCCGACGGTCCGGCGATCGCGCCGGTGGTGCTGCCCGCCGACGACGCGATCGATGCGGAGCTGCTGGGGATCTTCTTCGACGAGGCCGACGAGGTGCTGGCCGGCATCGTCGAGGCGCGCGCCGAGTCGATCGCCGCACCGGCGGACGCCGGCCCGCTGACCACGCTGCGCCGCGGCTTCCACACGCTCAAGGGCTCGAGCCGCATGGTCGGCCTGGGCGCCTTCGGCGAGGCCGCCTGGGCGCTCGAGCAGGTCATCAGCGGCTGGGTCGGCGACGAGCGTCCCGGAACGCCTGCGCTGTACGCGCTGGTCTCCGAGGCCCACGACGCGATGGTCGGCTGGGTCGACCGGCTGCGTGCGGATCCGCTCGCCGTGATCGACCCGAACCCGATCGTCGCGCGTGCGCAGGCGCTGCTCGACGGCGACGTGCCCGACGTCGAGGTCCGCACCGAGGGGCTGCCCCCGGTGCTGCTCGAGAGCCTGATGCCGGCCGGCGGCCGCCCGGTGGCCGATGCGCCCGCCGAGCCGGCGGTGCCGGCCCCCGTGGCCTTCGGCGATTTCGGCGACATCGATCTCGACGCCCTCGATGCGGCCGTGCGCGCCGACGGTCCGTTCGACGCGGGCGGCGACGGTGCACCACGCATCGACGACACGTTCGCCGAACCGCCCGCGGATCTCGGCATCGACCTGGACGCCGAGACGTTCCTGTCCGAGCCCCCCGCGCCGCCGATGCCGCTCGACGAGGTCGTGCGCATCGACGAGACGGTGTTCCTGTCCACCGGGTCGCCGGGCGATGACGAGCTGATCGAGCTGACCGACGTGCTCGATCCGCTCGATCCGCTCGACCTCGAGGTGCCCACGCTGTCGCCGCTCGACGAGATCGAGTCGGTCGCGATCGGCGGCCCCGCGGGGCCGGACGCCCTCGATGTGCTCGACCCGATCGACACCCTCGACCCGCTCGACGCGATCGACGTCCTCGATCCGATCGATGCCCTGGATCCGATCGACGCCCTGGACCCGATCGACGCCCTCGATCTGCCTCCTCCGCAGGGCGAGCCGGCGCCCGCCCCCGAGGCCGCCGACGGCATGGTGCGGATCGGCGATCGACTGCTCAATGCGGAGCTGTTCGCCATCTTCCTCGACGAGGCCGCGCAGCTCCTCGCGGTGCTCGACGCGACCCTCGCCGACTGGCGTGCCGATCCCGCCCGCCCCGTGCCCGAGACCGTGCTGCGCGCGATGCACTCGCTGCGCGGGACCGCGCGGATCGCGGTGCTGCCGAGCGTGCTCGAGACCGCCGATGCGCTCGAGCGCGGGCTGGCCGCGCGGGCGGCCTCGCGCACGGCGCCGTCGGCCGACGACCTCGCCGACCTGGAATGGATCGCGGCGCGGCTGCACGACACGCTGCGGACCTTCTCGACCGGCACGGACCCCGCGCCGGATGCGCAGATGGTCGGACGTGCCGTGGCCTTCGCCGAGCGTGCCCGTGCCGCGGCGCCGCCGCCCTCGGCGCGCACCGACGACGATGCCTTCGATCTCGCCGACGTCGACGCCGCACTCGGAGTGAGCGAAGCGGCCGCCGAGCCGGTCCCGCCGTCGTCGCCCGCCCCTGCCGCGGCACGGCCGCTCGTCGATGCGCCGCTCGACGCACTCGAGACCCTGGTCGACGACATCGATGCCGAGCTCGCGCAGGATTTCGTCGAGGAGGGCGACGAGCTGCTGCCCCGGATCGGCGATGCCCTGCGCGCGTGGGCCGGCGCACCCGACGACCCGGCTCACCCGGCCGAGCTCATGCGGCTGCTGCACACCGTCAAGGGCAGCGCCCGGATGGCCGGCGCCATGCGCCTGGGTCACCTCGTGCACGACATGGAGACGCGGATCGAGTCGGCCAGCGCGCTGACCCGCGTGCCGCCCCAGCTGATCGACGACCTGATCGCGAGGCTGGACCAGGTGCTCGCGCTGTACGAGGCCGTCCGCGACCCGCAGTCGGAATCGGCGCAGGCCGCGGCCCGCGCGGTCGTCGCCAGCCTGCTGCGGCCGAGCGCCGACCCGGTCGGCGGCCTCGGCGTCTCCGATGCGCCGGCGCACGCGCCGAGCGACGACGGGATCGCCCCGCGTGCGGCGACCCCCGGGGCCGCCGGTCAGTCGCCCTCGCTGATCCGCGTGCGTGCCGACCTGCTCGATCGGCTGGTCAACGAGGCGGGCGAGGTGTCGATCGCGCGCGCGCGTCTCGAGAACGAACTGGGCTCGCTGCGCACCTCGCTCGGCGAGCTGACCGAGAACGTGAACCGGCTGCGCACGCAGCTTCGCGAGATCGAGCTCGCCGCCGACTCGCAGATCGACGCGCGCAACGAGCGCGCCCCCGAGCGCGAGGCGCAGTTCGACCCGCTCGAGTTCGACCGCTACACCCGCTTCCAGGAACTCACGCGGATGCTGGCCGAGTCGGTCAACGACGTGGCCACGGTCCAGCAGAACGCGCTGCGCAACCTCGAGGAGGCGAACCGCGACCTCGCGCGCCAGTCGCAGGTCACGCGCGATCTGCAGCAGGACCTGATGCGGATCCGGATGGTGCAGTTCGGCTCGATCGCCGACCGGCTCTACCGTGTCGTCCGCCAGGCCGCCAAGGAGCTCGACAAGCGGGTCCACCTCGACCTCAAGGGCGTCGGGTCGGAGCTCGATCGCGGGGTGCTCGAGCGGATGGCGGGACCCATCGAGCATCTGCTGCGCAATGCCGTGGCCCACGGCATCGAGCCGCGCGCCGAGCGGCTCGCGGCGGGCAAGTCCGAGACCGGCGAGATCACGCTCGAGGTCCGCCAGGAGGGCAACGAGGTGGTGCTCGCCTTCGCCGACGACGGCGCGGGCCTGAACTACTCGCGGATCCGCGCACGGGCCGTCGAACGCGGCCTGATCGCGCCCGACGCGCATCCCGGCGAGCGCGAGCTCGGCGACATGATCTTCATGCCCGGCTTCTCGACCGCCACCGAGGTGACCGCGATCGCGGGCCGCGGCGTCGGCATGGATGTCGTGCGTGCCGAGGTCGCCGCGATGGGCGGGCGCATCGACCTCGAGTCGGTGCCCGGACGCGGCACGCGCTTCAGCGTGCACCTGCCGGTGTCGCTCGCGGTCGCGCAGGTCGTCCTGCTGACGGTGGGCTCGATGCGGATCGCGGTCACGTCGGCGCTGATCGAGCAGGTCATGCAGCTCAAGCCCGACCTGCTCGCCTCGGCCTACTCGGATCACGCGGTCGACTGGCACGGCCAGCCGGTGCCGCTCTACTTCCTCGGCAGCCTGCTGGACCTGTCGGGCTGCACGCCGCTCGCACAGCGCTACTCGCCGGTGGTGATCGTGCGCTCGGGCGCGCAGCGCATCGCGCTGCACGTCGACCACGTCGCCCCGAGCCAGGAGGTGGTGGTCAAGCACGTCGGGCCGCAGCTGGCACGGCTCACCGGCATGGCCGGCGCGACCGTGCTCGGCAACGGCGACATCGTGCTGATCCTGAATCCGGTGCAGATCGCGGCCACCGGCCGCGGGGCGCAGGCGGGCGAGGGCGACACCGCGAGCTTCGCGCCGACGGTCATCGAGATCGCACCGACCGTGATGGTGGTCGACGACTCCGTGACGGTGCGCAAGGTCACGCAGCGGCTGCTGGCCCGCGAGGGCTATCAGGTGATGCTGGCGAAGGACGGTGTGGATGCGCTGCGCCAGCTTCAGGACACCGTTCCGGACGTGATGCTGCTCGACATCGAGATGCCGCGCATGGACGGCTTCGACCTGACGAAGAACCTGCGCGGCGACGATCGCTGGAAGCACCTGCCGATCGTCATGATCACGTCTCGCACGGCCGACAAGCACCGCAGCCATGCGATGTCGCTCGGCGTCGATGCGTTCCTGGGCAAGCCCTACGACGAGGACGAACTGCTGAGGCTGGTGGCGGCATTCGCCAAGCGCCGGCAGTCCGCCGGCTGACTCCGGCCCGCGGCCACGGCCGGTGTCAGCCGGGCGCCGGCGGATCGGGCTCGCGGACCTCGACCGCCTCCCACAGCGCCTCGGGATCGATCGGGCAGCCGATCTCGTCGCGCCGCAGGCAATGCTCGATCCGCAGCCGGGCCTCGTCGGTCGCGCGCCGCACGCCGTCCGGATGCACGGCACCGATCGCCGACCTGAACGCGAGCACCACCGGCGCCCCGGGCGTGCGGCTGCGGCGGAACACCAGCCCGTGCTCGCCGCTGGCCAGCTTCACCGGCGTGCCGGGCGGTGTCGGGCCGACCACCTCCGACAGCATCCTGCCGAGCCGCGGATCGGCCTGCCGCCCCAGCCGTCCGAGCAGCAGCGTCAGCGCCTGGTCCGGCGGCGCGCCGTGGCGGTACGTCCGCGGGGCGACCATCGCGCACCAGCGGTCGGCGACCATCAGCGTCTGCGAGCTCAGGCGCAACGCCGAGGCGTCGGGCTGCGCCGGGTAGCCGGTGCCGTCGAGGTGTTCGTGGTGCTGGCCCACGATGGTCAGCCACAGCGGATCGTCGACGCCGGCCTGGCGCAGCAGCGCCACGCCCAGCGTCGGATGCGCGAGCACGCCCTGACGCTGCGCCGGGCTCAACCCGCCCGACTGGGCATACAGCGACTCCTGCAGATCGAACATGCCGACGTTCATCGTCAGCGCGGCCAGCACGGCCGAGCGCCGCTCCGAGGGGGGCGCATCGAGCCGCGCGAGCACGAACTCGACCAGCACCGCGGTGGCGATGCCGTGGCGTGTGCCGTAGCGCCCGCCCTCGAGCAGCAGCGGCACGGCGAGCAGCGCGTCGGGATCGAGCGCGCACAGGCGCTGCAGCTCGCCGCCGGCCTGGCGCACGACCTCCAGCGCCGATGCCGCCTCGCCGCCGCCGCCCGCGATCCGGGGCAGCGCATCCTCGAGGCCGTCGCGGAGCGCGTGCAGCAGCCGCCAGGGGCGGACCGTCGAGACCCGGGGTCGCCCCATCGCCGGTGCGCCGGGCGCGGGCGGGGCCTGGGACGCCAGGTCGGCGAGGGCCGCGAAGCGTTCGGCGTCGCAATGGATGCCGCGGGTGAACAGTCGCTCGAGCTGCGCCTCGTCGGCGATCACGACGCCGGCCTGCGCGAGCCGCCGACCGGTGCCGTCGTAGAGATCGAAGGGCAGGGGCTCGCCGGCGCGCAGGTCGCCGGGCTTGAGCCGGCGCAGCGCCGACGCGGGGTCGGGCATCGCGCGGGACAGGGCCGCGCGGAATCCGGACAGGGCCATCGACGACCTCCGGGAACGGGCCGGGGCGCCGCATGCGGTGCCCCGGTATCTGCCGTCATCCTGTCGCAAGGTCGGCGCCAGCGCAACCGTGCCGCGACGTGCCGGGCGCGGAGCGGAGCCGCCGCCGCGCGCGGCGCGGCCCGCGGGCCGCGTCAGCCGGGGCCTTTCACCACCGCGTAGCGCTCGAGCGTGCGAGCCCGGGCGAGCGCATGGTCGACGACCGGCGCCGGATAGTCGCGGCCGACCACGCAGCCCGCGCGCGCCTGCTCGTCCGGCGAGGCGAGCCAGGGTGCGTGGATGCGGACGTCGGCGTAGCCGGCCAGCTCGGGCAGATAGCGGCGGATGAAGGCACCCTTCGGATCGAACTTCTCCGACTGCGTGACCGGGTTGAAGATGCGGAAGTACGGCTGCGCGTCGCAGCCGCTCGACGACGCCCACTGCCAGCCGCCGGTGTTGGCCGCGAGGTCGTAGTCGTTCAGGTGCCGGGCGAAGAAGCGCTCGCCGCGCCGCCAGTCCACGCCGAGGTCCTTGCAGAGGAAGGACGCGACGACCATCCGCAGGCGGTTGTGCATGTAGCCGCTCGACACCAGCTGGCGCATCGCCGCGTCCACCAGCGGGTAGCCGGTGCGCGCCTCGCACCAGGCCGCGAACAGCGCGTCGCCCACGGTGCCGTCCTCCCAGACGATGCGGTCGTACTCGGGCCTGAACGCGCGCTCGGCCACGCGCGGGGCGTGGTGCAGCACCTGGAAGTAGAAGTCGCGCCAGGTCAGCTCGGACAGCCAGGTGCGGGCCCCCTCCGCGTCGTCGGGGTCGGCGCGCATCGCCTGCAGCGCCTCGCGCGCCAGCGTCCGGATCGACACGGTGCCGAAGCGCAGGTGCGCCGACAGGTACGACGGGCCGCGCACGGCGGGGAAGTCGCGGGCCTCGCGGTAGCGGCCGATGCGACCGACGAAATCGGCCAGCAGCGTGGCGGCGCCGCTGGAGCCGGTGGGCAGCGCGAGCGAGGCGAGATCGGTCGGCTCGAAGCCGATCGCGGCGAGCGAGGGCACCCCGTCGACCGGCTCGGTGCCCGCGGCGCCGACGGCGGCCGCGGCGCGCAGCCCTTCGGGCGGCGGCGCGAGACGGCCCGCGGCGAGGGCGCGCACCGGATGCGGCGCGAGCGGGCCGTGCTCGGCGCCGTCCGCCTCGAGGCGCTTCATCCAGGCGTTGCGGTACGGCGTGAACACCGAGAACGGTCGGCCCTGGCCGGTCAGCACTTCGTCGGTCTCGTAGACGACCTGGTCCTTCACCAGCACCAGCCGGCTTCCGGCGGCGCGCAGCCGCTCGGCGACCGCGTCGTCGCGCCGGACCGCGTCCGGCTCGTAGTCGCGTGCCGCCACGACCGTGCCCGCGCCGAGCCTGGCCGCGAGCGCGACGATGGCGTCGGGCGCATGGTCGTGGACGACGATCAGCCCGCCGCCGAGCTCGCGCAGCCCGGCGTCGAGCTCGCGCAGCGCATCGCGGATGAACTCGACGCGGCGGTCCGCGCGCGAGGGGAGGGCGTCGAGGATGTCGCGGTCGTAGACGAACGCGCAATGCACGCGACTGCAGTCGGCGAGCGCGCGGGAGAGGGCGGCATGGTCGTCGACGCGGAGGTCGCGGCGGAACCAGACCAGGCCGGTGTCGGAGGAGGTCGTGGGCATCGGCACCTCGGCAAGGGGCGCGATTGTGCCGTCCGGAACGCCCCTTTACAATGATTTCATGGCTGCACCCGACGTCGCGACGAACCTGACGAACCACTTCCTGCTCGCGATGCCCAACATGGCGGACCCCAATTTCGGCGGGGCCGTGGTGTTCATCGCCGAGCACAGCGCGAAGGGCGCGCTCGGTCTCGTCATCAACCGGCCGATGGAGCTCGACCTGCAGTCGCTGTTCGAGCGCATCGACCTCAAGCTCGAGATCGCCCCGCTCGCGGCCAGCCCCGTCTTCTTCGGCGGCCCGGTCCAGACCGACCGCGGCTTCGTGCTGCACCAGCCGCTCGGCACCTGGAACTCGACCGTCTCGGTCGGCGACTCGCTCGGCCTGACCTCGTCGAAGGACGTGCTGGAGGCGGTCGCGCTGGGCGAGGGCCCGAGCCGGCTGCTGGTCACGCTCGGCTACGCCGGCTGGGGCCCCGGGCAGCTGGAGGACGAGATCGCCCGCAACGCCTGGCTGACCGTCGAGGCCCATCCCGACGTCATCTTCGAGACGCCGGTCGCGCAGCGACTGTCGCGCGCCTACGGGCTGCTGGGCATCGACCCGGCGTTCCTGTCCTCGTCCGCCGGGCATGCCTGACCTGCGGGACGGCCGCGCCGCCCCGGAGACCCTGCTCGGCTTCGATTTCGGCGTGCGCCGCATCGGGGTGGCCCTCGGCAACACCCTGACCGGCGACGCCCGTCCCCTGGCGATCGTCGACGCGGTGCCGGTGGACCGCCGCTTCGAGCGGATCGCGGCCCTGTTGCGCGAGTGGCAGCCGCAGCGCCTGGTGGTCGGCCGGCCGCTGGACGAGGCCGGGTCGCCGACCGAGACCACCCGTCTCGCCGACCGGTTCGCCAACCAGCTCAACGGGCGCTTCGGATTGCCGGTCGAACGCGTCGACGAGCGTTTTTCCAGCCGCGAGGCTCAGGCTATCATCGCGTCCGCCGGCGGCCGCGCCGGCGACGACGACGACGGCGTGGCCGCGGCGGTCATCCTGTCGCAGTACCTTGACGGGGTGCGCCGCCGCCCCGGCGCCGACCCCGCCCACGAGACCCCGACCCGATGACCGATCCCGCTGCCGCCGACGCGAGCCCGCGAACGCTCGACGCCGAGGCGATCTACGCCGCGCTCAAGGCATCGGTGGCCGGGCGCCTCGCCGCCGCCGGCGGCGCCCGCCCCGCGATCGTCGGCATCCACAGCGGCGGGGCCTGGATCGCGCGACGCCTGCACGACGAGCTGTGCCCCGACGCGCCGCTCGGCTTCCTCTCCAGTGCCTTCCACCGCGACGACTTCTCCGAACGCGGCCTGCGTGCGGCCGGCGGGTCCGGCACCACGCGGATCGACTTCCCGGTCGACGGCGCCGACATCGTGCTGGTCGACGACATCCTCTACACCGGGCGCACGGTGCGCGCCGCGCTGAACGAACTCTTCGACTACGGCCGTCCGGCGCGCGTGGCGCTCGCCGTGCTGCTCGATCGCGGCGGGCGCGAGCTGCCGGTCCAGGCCGACCACGTCGGCGCCGCGCTGCCGCTCGGACCCGGCCAGGGCTTCGTGCTCGGCCGCACCGACGACGGCCGCTTCACGCTCGTGGTGGAGCCCGCCTGATGCGACATCCGCAGCTCAACGAGCACGGCGAACTGCGCCACCTGCTCACCATCGAGGGTCTGCCGCGCGACATCGTGACGCACGTGCTGGACACGGCATCGTCGTTCCTCGAGGTCAGCGACCGAAAGGTGAAGAAGGTGCCGCTGCTGCGCGGCAAGTCCGTCTTCAACCTGTTCTTCGAGAACAGCACCCGCACGCGCACCACCTTCGAGATCGCGGCCACCCGGCTCTCGGCCGACGTGGTGAACCTCGACGTGCGGACCTCATCGGCCTCGAAGGGCGAGTCGCTGCTCGATACCATCGACAACCTCGCCGCGATGCACGCCGACGTCTTCGTCGTGCGGCACGCCCAGAGCGGTGCCCCGTACATGATCGCGCAGCACGTCGGCCCCGGCCTGCACGTGATCAACGCCGGCGACGGTCGCCACGCGCACCCCACCCAGGGGCTGCTCGACATGTACACCATCCGTCACTTCAAGAAGGACTTCACCAACCTGACGGTGGCGGTGGTGGGCGACGTGCTGCACTCGCGCGTGGCCAGGAGCGACATCCATGCGCTGACCACGCTCGGCGTGCCCGAGGTCCGCGTGATCGCGCCGCTCACGCTGCTGCCCCCGGGGCTCGAGCAGATGGGCGTGCGCACCTTCACCGACATGCGCGCCGGCCTGAAGGACGTCGACGTGGTGATCATGCTGCGCCTGCAGAACGAGCGGATGCGCGGCGCGCTGCTGCCCTCGGCGCAGGAGTACTTCAAGCACTACGGCCTGACCGCCGAGAAGCTCGCGCTCGCCAAGCCCGACGCGATCGTCATGCACCCCGGCCCGATGAACCGGGGCGTCGAGATCGACTCCGCGGTCGCCGACGGCGCGCAGTCGGTGATCCTCGAGCAGGTGACCTTCGGCATCGCCGTGCGCATGGCGGTGATGAGCATCCTCGCGGGCAACCGCTGACCGGCCCCGACGAGCCCGACACGATGAGACTGACGATCACCGGTGCCCGCGTCGTCGACCCCGACAGCGGGATCGACGCGACGACCGACCTGCACCTGGCCGACGGACGCGTCGCGGCCGTGGGCGCCGCGCCCGACGGCTTCGAGGCGACGCGCCACATCGACGCCCGCGGCCTGGTGGCCTGCCCGGGCTTCGTCGACCTGGCGGCCCGGCTGCGCGAGCCCGGCTTCGAGTACAAGGCGACGCTGGAGTCCGAGATGCAGGCGGCGCTCGCCGGCGGCGTCGCGCGCCTCGTCTGCCCGCCCGACACCGACCCGCCGCTCGACGAGCCCGGCCTGGTCGAGATGCTCAAGCATCGCGCGCGCAGTCTCGCCCGCACCCACCTGTATCCGCTCGGCGCGCTCACGGTCGGCCTCAAGGGCGAGGTCATCACCGAGATGGCCGAGCTCGCGGAGGCCGGCTGCGTGGGCTTCTCGCAGGCGAGCGTGCCGCTGGTCGACACCCAGGTGCTGGCGCGCGCGATGCAGTACGCGCGCAGCTTCGGCTTCACCGTCTGGCTGCAGCCGCAGGACGCCTTCCTGTCGCGCGGCGGCGTCGCGCACAGCGGCCCGGTGTCCGGGCGGCTGGGACTGCCCGGCGTGCCGGTCACGGCCGAGACGGTCGCGCTCCACACGATCTTCGAGCTGATCCGCGGCAACGGCTGCCGCGTGCACCTGTGCCGGCTGTCGTCGGCGGCCGGCGTCGAGCTGGTCCGTGCGGCCAAGCGAGAAGGCCTGCCGGTGACCGCCGACGTCGGCGTGCACCACCTCCACGTGACCGACGTCGACATCGGCTATTTCGACAGCTCGTGCCGGGTCGATCCGCCGTTCCGGGCGCAGCGCGACCGCGATGCGCTGTGCGCGGCGCTCGCCGACGGCACGATCGACGCGGTCTGCTCGGACCACACGCCGGTCGACGACGATGCCAAGCTCGTGCCGTTCGGCGAGGCCGAACCGGGCGTCACCGCGCTCGAGCTGCTGCTGCCGCTGGTGCTGTCGTGGGCCGAGCGCAGCCGCGTGCCGCTCGCCACCGCGATCTCGCGGCTGACCCGCGACCCGGAGCGCATCGCGCGCTGCGGCGGCGGCTCGCTCGCGCCGGGCGCCCCGGCCGACGTGGTGCTCTTCGATCCGACCGAGCCCTGGGTGGTGTCCGCGGCGACGCTGGTCAGCCAGGGGCATCACACGCCGTTCGGCGGGCGCGAAGTGCTCGGTCGGGTGCGGACCACGCTGGTCGGCGGCCGCCCCGCGTTCGAGCGCTGACCGGGGCGGCCTCAGGTCGCCTCGGGTCGCCTCAGGTCGCCTCAGGTCACCTCAGGCGGCCGACAGCCGCCGCACGTACGCCTCGACATCGCCCCGCCAGTCGGGCATGGCGCAGCCGAACGTGCGATGCAGATGCGAGCAGTCGAGCAGCGAATTCGCCGGGCGCTTCGCCGGCGTCGGATAGGCCGACGTCGGGATCGCCTCGACCTGCGGTGCCTGCACCTTCAGGCGGCCCGCCCACGGGGGCAGGGTCTGCGCCACCGACAGCACGCAGCGCGCGTAGTCGGTCCAGGTGGTCTCGCCGGCGGCCGCCGCGTGATAGACACCGCGCCGCTCGCCCAGCCAGCCCGCCGCGTCGCCCGTGGCCAGCGCCTGGCGGGCGATCGACTCGCTCGCCTCGGCCAGCCGGCCGGCCCAGGTCGGCGTGCCGCGCTGGTCCGACACCACGCGCAGCGCATCGCGCTCGGTCGCGAGCTTGAGCATCGTCTTCGCGAAGTTCGCGCCGTGATCGCCGTAGACCCAGCTGGTGCGCAACACCACCGACGCGCACGGCGAGGCCGCCAGCGCCTGCTCGCCGGCGAGCTTGGACGCACCGTAGACGCCGAGCGGGCCGGTCGGATCGCTCTCGACCCAGCGCCCTGCCTTGCTGCCGTCGAACACGTAGTCGGTGGAGTAGTGCACGAGGATCGCGCCGGTGCGTGCGCAGGCCGCCGCGAGCGCCTCCGGGGCCCGCGCGTTCACCGCGAAGGCGGCATCGCGGTCGGTCTCGGCGCGGTCGACCGCGGTGTAGGCGGCGGCATTGAAGACCACGTCCGGTCGGGCCGACTCGACCGCCGCCGCGATCGCGGCCGGATCGGACAGGTCGAGCTCGTCGCGCCCGAGGGCGAGCAGGCCGGGCAGACCGTGCAGGCGGCGCTCGAGCGCCCATCCGAGCTGGCCGTTGCGGCCGAGGATCATCGCTTTCATCTTTGTTGGCGGGTGCGTGGAAGGGGAGACACGGCGGGGTAGCCATTGATTGTGCCCTATGTGCCGCTCGGCCGTTTGGCACCGACCAGCGTCTGACCTCACGAGTCTGGCGCGTACAATCGCGTGCCATGAATACGATCCTCGTGACCGGCGCGGCCGGTTTCATCGGTTCCAACTTCGTCCATCAGTGGATGGCAGCCGAGACCGACGCGGTCGTCAGCCTCGATGCGCTGACGTACGCGGGCAACCTCGCGAACCTCGCGCCGGTCGACGGCGATCCGCGTCACACCTTCGTGCACGGCGACATCTGCGACGCCGAGCTCGTCGGCGGCCTGATGCGCACGCATCGCCCGCGCGCGATCGTCCACTTCGCGGCCGAGTCGCACGTCGACCGCTCCATCCACGGTCCGGCGGCGTTCGTGCGCACCAACGTCGACGGCACGTTCACGCTGCTGCAGGCCGCGCTCGAGCACTGGCGGGGCCTGCAGGGCGCCGAGCGCGACGCGTTCCGGTTCCTGCACGTCTCGACCGACGAGGTCTACGGGTCGCTCGGCCCGCAGGACCCGCCGTTCGCCGAGACCAAGGCCTACGAGCCCAACAGCCCGTACTCGGCGAGCAAGGCCGCCTCGGACCACCTCGTGCGGGCGTGGCACCACACCTACGGCATGCCGGTCCTCACGACCAACTGCTCGAACAACTACGGGCCGTACCAGTTCCCCGAGAAGCTGATCCCGCTGGTGATCCACAACGCGCTCGCGGGCCGGCCCCTGCCGATCTACGGCGACGGCTCGAACGTGCGCGACTGGCTCTACGTGGGCGATCACTGCAGCGCGGTGCGCGCGGTGCTGGCCGGCGGCGAGCCGGGCCGGGTGTACAACGTCGGCGGCTGGAACGAGATGACCAACCTGCAGGTCGTCCACACGATCTGTGACCTGCTCGACGAGCTGCGCCCCGATCCGCAGGGGCCGCACCGTCGGCTGATCACCTACGTCACCGACCGGCCGGGTCACGACCGGCGCTACGCGATCGACGCGCGGCGCATCGCCGCCGAGCTCGGCTGGAAGCCGGCGCAGACCTTCGAGACCGGCATCCGCGAGACGGTCCGCTGGTACCTGGATCACGAGCAGTGGGTCGCCGACGTCGTCAGCGGCGACTACCGCAGCTGGGTCTCCCGCAACTACGCCGCCCGCTGAGCGGCGGTCTCCCAGGGTCCCCCCGATGGCACGCAAGGGCATCATCCTCGCAGGCGGCTCGGGCACGCGGCTGTATCCGGTGACCAAGGCGGTCTCCAAGCAGCTGCTGCCGGTCTACGACAAGCCGATGGTGTACTACCCGCTGTCGGTGCTGATGCTCGCCGGCATCCGCGACATCCTGATCATCTCCACGCCGACCGACACGCCGCGCTTCGCCGACCTGCTCGGCGACGGCAGCGCCTGGGGCCTGAACCTGAGCTACTGCGTGCAGCCTTCGCCCGACGGCCTGGCGCAGGCGTTCATCCTCGGTCGCGACTTCGTCGGTGGCGATCCGTCGGCGCTGATCCTCGGCGACAACCTGTTCTACGGCCACGACCTCGCCGCGATGGTGCGCCGCGCTGCCGCCCGCGAGACCGGTGCCACGGTGTTCGCCTATCACGTCAACGATCCCGAGCGCTACGGCGTCGTCGAGTTCGATGCGGAGAACCGCGCGATCAGCCTCGAGGAGAAGCCCCTCAAGCCGCGCTCGCGCTACGCGGTCACCGGGCTGTACTTCTACGACCGGCGCGTCTGCGACATCGCGGCGGCGGTCGTGCCGTCGGCCCGCGGCGAGCTCGAGATCACCGACGTGAACCGCAGCTACCTCGAGCTCGGCGCGCTCGACGTCGAGGTGATGGGCCGAGGCTACGCGTGGCTCGACACCGGCACCCACGAGTCGCTGCTGCAGGCCTCGTCGTTCATCGAGACGATCGAGTCGCGACAGGGCCTGAAGGTGGCGTGCCCCGAGGAGATCGCGTTCCGCGCCGGCTGGATCGGCGCCGAGCAGCTCGAGCGCCTCGCGCGTCCGCTGGCGAAGAACGGCTACGGGCAGTACCTGCTGCGCGTGCTCGACGAAAAAGTGCTCTGAGGTCACGCCCATGAAGGTCACCGAGACTGCGCTGCCCGGCGTGCTGCTGATCGAGCCGAAGGTGTTCGGCGACGCGCGCGGCTTCTTCTTCGAGAGCTGGAACGAACGCACGTTCCGCGAGGCGACCGGCGTGACGCTGCCGTTCGTGCAGGACAACCACTCGCGCTCGGTGCGGGGCGTGCTGCGCGGGCTGCACTACCAGCTCGTCAAGCCGCAGGGCAAGCTGGTGCGCTGCACCTCCGGCGAGGTGTTCGACGTCGCCGTCGACCTGCGCCGCGCCTCGCCGCACTTCGGCAAGTGGTTCGGCGCCCGGCTCGATGCGGTCTCGCATCGGCAGCTCTGGATCCCGCCCGGCTTCGGCCACGGGTTCGTCGTGCTGAGCGAGTCCGCGGACTTCCTCTACAAGACCACCGAGTACTGGTACCCCGAGCACGACCGCAGCCTGGCCTGGAACGACGCCGAGGTCGGCATCGACTGGCCGCTCGACGGCGCCGTGCCCACCCTGGCGGCCAAGGACGCGGCCGCGCCGCGCCTTCGGGACGCCGATCTCTACGACTGACCGGCCGTGCTGCGCCGGCTCTGGCGGATCCCGGCGCTCGTCGCGCTGCTGCTCGGTGGACTGTTCACCGTCTTCGTCGTCTTCCCGCTCGTCGGCCCCGGCCGGCGCGAGTGGCTGATCGCGACCTGGTCGCGGATGCTGGTGGGCTGCTGCGGTGCGGTCATCGTCGAGCGCGTCGCGCCGGGGGCCGAGGCGCTGTCGGCGATGCGCGGCCGGCACGGTCCGGGCGACGGCCGGCTGCTGCTGTCGAACCACGTCTCGTGGCTCGACATCTTCGCGATCGACAGTCTCGCGCCGGCCTCGTTCGCCGCGAAGGCGGAGATCGCCTCCTGGCCGCTCGCCGGCACGCTGGTGGGCCGCGCGGGCACGGTGTTCATCGAACGCGGCCGGCGGCACGCGGTGCACGGCGTCATCCAGCGGATGGGCGAGAAGATGCAGGCCGGCCTGCGTGCGGCGGTCTTCCCGGAGGGCACGACCAGCGACGGTCGGCGCCTGCTGCCCTTCCACGGCAACCTCGTGCAGGCGGCGCTGAACGCCGATGCGCCGATGGTGCCGGTCGGCATCCGGTACGTGGATCCCGACGGCGAGCCGAGCCACGCGGCGATGTTCGTCGGCGACACCACGTTCCTGCAGTCGCTCTGGACGATCACCGGTCACCCGAGGGTGATCGTCGAGGTCCACGTGATGCCGGCGATCCTGCCGGCGCCCGGCCTCAAGCGTCAGCTCGTCGCACGGCAGGCGCGCGAGGCGATCGCGCTGCGCCTCGGGCTCGAGCTCGACGACACGGTGCCCGAGACGCTGCGCGCGGCACTCGGCGCGACCACCGCCCCCTGACGCTCAGGCGCGGCCTGGAGCGCGGGCCTGCGGGCAGCGCATCTGGAACACGCGCCGGTCGCCCAGTCGGACCGCGGTGAGGGCGCCGCCCCAGACGCAGCCGGTGTCCAGCGCGATCAGGTCGGGGCGCAGCACCAGGCCGAGGGTCGACCAGTGCCCGAACACGACGGTGACCCCGGCGCTGCGGCGCCCCGGCGCGTCGAACCAGGGCACGAGGCCCGGCGGCGTCGCGGCCGTGCCTTCCTTGACCGAGAAGTCCATCCGGCCGGTGACGTCGACGAAGCGCATCCGGGTCAGCGCGTTGACGATCGCGCGCAGCCGGTCGTCGCCGCTGAGGGCGTCGTCCCAGCGGTCCGGCCAGTTGCCGTACATCGTCCGCAGGAAGTCGCCCCAGTGCGGGCCGCGCAGCACCGCGCCGACTTCCTCGGCGAGCGCCACCGTCTCGTCCGCGGTCCAGCGCGGGAACACGCCGGCGTGCACCATCAGGTGACCGTCGGCGAAGTGCGCGAGCGGGCGGGTGCGCAGCCAGTCGATCAGCCGGTCGGCGTCCGGGGCGGCGAGGATCGGCTCGAGCGTGTCGCCGCGACCGGCCGCGCGCGCACCGGCCGCGACCGCGAGCAGGTGCAGGTCGTGATTGCCGAGCACCGTCGTCGCCCGGTCTCCGAGCGCCTGCACGCGACGCAGTGCCCCGAGCGAATCGGGACCGCGATTGACCAGGTCGCCCGCGAACCACAGCGGGCTCGAGCCGTCCGGGTCGCAGGCGGCGAGCAGGCTCGCGAGCGGCGCGTCGCACCCCTGCAGGTCGCCGATGGCGATCGGTGACACGCGTTCTCTTCAGCCGACGACGCGGCGGAGTTCGGCGCGTGCCGGGCCCACGTACTCGGGAAGCCACCGCTTGAGGTCGCGGCGGACCTCCTCGTCGCCGAGCTCGCGCGGCTGCTCGAGCCAGGCGCGGAAGGCGTCGAGCCACTCGGCGGGCACCTCGGCGGCGCGGGCGACCTTGACCTTGTGGTGGTGGGTCGAGCGCGAGTTCTCGCCGTCGGCGAGCAGCTCCTCGTAGAGCTTCTCGCCGGGCCGCAGCCCGGTGAACTCGATGCGGATCTGCTCGTCGGTGAAGCCGGCCAGCCGGATCATGTCGCGGGCGAGGTCGACGATCCGGACCGGCTCGCCCATGTCGAGCACGAAGATCTCGCCGCCGCGACCCATGCCGGCCGCCTGCAGCACCAGCTGCGCCGCCTCCGGGATCGACATGAAGTAGCGGATGATGTCCGGGTGCGTGACGGTGACCGGACCGCCGCGGGCGATCTGCTCGGCGAACTTCGGGATCACGCTGCCGTTGCTGCCGAGGACGTTGCCGAAGCGCACGACCTCGAAGCGGGTCGGGCCACGCGCATGGAGCGACTGGCAGACCATCTCGGCCAGGCGCTTGGAGGCGCCCATCACGTTGGTCGGATTGACCGCCTTGTCGGTGGAGATCAGCACCACCTCGGCCACGCCGTGCGCGATCGCGGCCTCCGCGACGCGCAGCGTGCCGAGCGTGTTGTTGCGGATCGCCTCCCAGGCGTTGCCTTCCTCCATCATCGGCACGTGCTTGTAGGCGGCCGCATGGAAGATGACGTCGGGCGCGTTCTCGTCGAGGACCGCCGCGAGCCGCGGCGCCGACTTCACGTCGCCGACCCGCTGCAGCACGACGGTGTCGGGCGACAGCGTGGCGAACTCCTCGGCGAGCGTGTAGAGCGCGTATTCGCTGACGTCGAACAGCACCAGCAGCGCCGGATGGAAGCGGGCGATCTGGCGGCACAGCTCGGAGCCGATCGAGCCGCCGGCGCCGGTGACCAGCACCGTCTTGCCGGTGAGCCGCTGGCGGAGCTGGTCGGCGTCGAGCTTCACCGGCTCGCGCCCGAGCAGGTCCTCGAGCTCGATGCGCCGCAGCCAGTCGACGCTGACCTGGCCGGTCATCATCTCCTCGAAGGACGGCACGGTCAGCACCTGGGCGCCCGCGGCGATGCAGCGCTGCACGATCTGGCGCCGGTGGGCGCTGGGCACGGTCGGCATCGCGATGATCGCGGTGCCGACGCCGAGGCGCCGGGCCACGACCGCGTAGTCGTCGACGCCGCCCGCCACGCGCACGCCGTGCACGACGCGACCGCGCTTGGCCGGATCGTCGTCGAGCAGGGCCACGGCACGCCAGCGCGCGCTGCGGGAGAGTTCGCGCAGCAGCGTCACGCCCGCGTCGCCGGCACCGATGACGATCACGGGATCGCCGTGGCGATGCGTGACGCGGGCGAGGCGGTGCTCGCGCAGCATCCGGTAGCCGAAGCGGCTGCCGGCCATCAGCGCGACCATCACCAGCGGCATCAGCAGCAGCGAGGACCGCGGCAGCACCGAGTCGAGCCGCAGCATCAGGTGGACGACCGGCACCAGGGCGGTGGCCAGCACCGCCGCGGTCACGATCCGCCGCAGGTCCTGGAGACTGGCGTATCGCCACAGGCCCCGGTAGACCCCGGTGGCCCAGAACACCGCCGCCTGCGCGGGCAGCGCCCAGGCGGCGAGCGGCATCATGCGCTCGTAGAGCATGCCGACGCCGTCGAAGCCGAAGCGCAGCCCGTAGGCGGTGAACCAGGCGATGACGGCGAGCAGGACGTCGTAGGCGAGGACCCCGACCGAGCGCCAGTCGAACGGATGCAGGCCGGAGCGCGGACCCCGGTCGTCGCCGCCGGGCGCCCCGGTGTCCGGGGCAGGCGCGGCGGTGGAGGGCTCGTCGTGACGGTCCTGCATGGTGGAGAAGTATGGCACGCCGCCCGGGGCGCTCGCGTTCGCCGCGCCGCGCGGGTCCGCGGCCGGGTCGTCAGCGCCTCGCGTCGGCCGCGTCGGCCGCGTCCTCGCGGCGCCGCCACGCCCGCTGCACGGCCAGCCACAGCACGCCGTGGACGAGCAGCGACACGACGAGCGCCGCGCCTTCGAGCGAGACCTGCCGCGCGCCGAGGGCCAGCGCCGCGTTCGCGAGCATCAGCGCGCCGTAGGCGAGCGCGGTGCGACGGTGACCGAAGCCCGACAGGTTCAGGCGCTGGTAGGCATGCTCGCGATGCGCCTCCCAGACCCTGCAGCCGCGGCGCGCCCGGTCGAGCAGCGTCGCGGTCGCATCGAACGCGAACGGCATGAACACCGTCGCCGGCAGCCAGGGCGACCACAGGTCGCGTTCGACGCCGACCGCGCCGATCGCGCCGGCCAGCAGGCCGAGCGAGGTCGAGCCCGCGTCGCCCATGAACAGGCGCGCGGGCGGCAGGTTGAAGACGAGGAAGCCGGCGCATGCGCCGGCGACGGCGGCCGACGCGACTGCGAGTGCTGCGTCCCCGCCCGCGGCCGCGGCGAGCGCGCAGGCGCCGAATCCGACCACGCCCATCGTGCCGGCGAGGGCGTCCGAGCCGTCCATGAAGTTGTACAGGTTGACCAGCCACGCGATCGCGAGCGCGCCCGCGGCCACGGTGAGCGCGCCGTGGCCGCCGAGCGCGGAGACCGCGATCGTGGTGGCCGCCGCGAGGTGCAGCGCCAGCCTCGTGCCGGCGCCGAGCCCGCGCAGGTCGTCGAGGGTGGAGACCGCCGCGACCGTCGCGAGCGCCGCCCAGGCCGCCCAGGGGAGGGCGCCCCGCGTGGCGGCGAGCGCCGCGACCAGGCCGGCCAGCACGCCGAGCCCGCCGATCCGGGGGGTGGGCGTGACGTGCATCGAGCGCGCGTTCGGCCGATCGAGCATCCGATGCGAGAGGCCGCTGGCGAGCAGCGTCGCGAGCACCGCCGCGGCGACGCAGGCGGCGATCGCGGCGGCGGCCAGTGCCGGGCCTGCGATGTCCGACGGGGGCATGGGGCGGCGCGTGCGCGCGGGGCGGGCGGGTCGCCCGGGAGGGCCGATGATATGACACCGGTGTTTCGGACGGTCTCGGACGCGGCGGCAAGCGAGCCGCGAACGGTATGCTTCGTCGATGATCGCTCGCAACGCGCTCTGGAACCTCGCCGGGTTCGGGCTGCCGCTCTTCGTGGCGGTGGCCTGCATCCCGCTGCTGATCCATGCGCTCGGCGCCCCGCGTTTCGGCCTGCTGACCCTGCTGTGGGCCGTGATCAACTATTTCGGCCTGTTCGACATGGGCCTGGGCCGGGCGCTGACGCATCGGCTGAGCGCCGCGATGGGGTCGGGGCGCGAGGAGGAGATCGCACCGGTCGCGCGGGACGGCCTGACGCTGCTCGTGGCCCTCGGCGGCGTGGCGGGTGTCGTGCTGTGGGTCGTCGCGCCTTATGGCGTCGGGCTGCTCGCCCTCGACGGCGATCCCTCCGAGGCACTCGGTGCCCTGCGCGCGCTGGCCTGGGCGATGCCCTTCGTGCTGCTGACCTCGGGGCTGCGTGGCGTGATGGAGGCGCGCGGTGCCTTCGTGCCCATCAACGTCGTGCGGCTCGCCACCGGCGTCGCCACCGTGCTCGCGCCGCTCCTCGTCGTCCGCGCCGGCTGGAACGACCTGGTCGTGGTCGCCTGGACGCTCGGTGCGCTGCGCGGACTCGGCTGCCTCGCGTACGCGTGGTGCGTCGGCCGGATGCTGCCCGGCGCGCTGGCCGCGACTCGGCCGCGCGGCGCGCGGCTCGGCCCGCTGCTGCGCACCGGCGGCTGGATGACGGTCGCCAACCTCATCGGGCCGCTGATGGGCTACCTGGACCGCTTCGTGATCGGCGCGGTCAGCTCGTTGAGCGCGGTGGCCTGGTACGTGACGCCGCAGGAGATCGTCTCGCGCCTGCTCATCGTGCCGGTGTCGCTCGCGAGCGTGCTGTTCCCCCGCCTGTCCGAGCTGCACGCCAGCACCGGCGAGCGGATGGCCGCCTGGCCGCTCGAGCGCCTCGCGCTCGGCGTGCTGTTCATCGCGCTGCAGCCGGTGACGCTCGTGCTCGGCACGTTCGCGCATCCGATCCTCGAGCGCTGGGTCGGTGCGGAGTTCGCCCGCGAGGGGGCGACCGCGATGCTCATCCTGTGCGCGGGCGTGCTCGCCAACGGGCTCGCGCACGTGCCGTTCGCATCGATCCAGGCGCGCGGCCAGGCGCGCTCCACGGCGCTGCTGCAGATGGTGGAGCTGCCGGTCTACGTCGCGGCGATGTGGGTCCTGGCGTCGCTCTGGGGGGTCGTCGGCGCGGCGCTGGCCTGGACGGCGCGCATCCTCGTCGACCTCGCGGCGCTGTGGATCATCGCCCGGCCGGTCGAGGTCTCCCCCGCCGATCGCGCCGGCGACGGCGTCGCGCTGGTCGTCGGACTGCTCACGCTGGCGGCGTTCGCCTGTGCCGCGTTCGCGCCGCCCGCGTGGGCGGCCGCGGGGAGCCTGGCGATCGGGGGCGTGGCGTGGGTGATGGCGGCGATGCGGCTGCGGGGCGACGTCCCGAGGCTGGTCGCGGCACGCAAGGCGGACGGCCTGCCCCGGTGAGCGGTCCGAGGGTGTCGGTCGCGATGGCCACCTACAACGGGCTGCGCCATCTCGAGGAGCAGCTCGCCAGCCTGCTGGCGGCGCTCGCCCCCGACGACGAGCTGGTGGTGGTCGACGACGCATCGACCGACGGCACCTGGGAGCGCCTGGAGCGGATCGGCGACGCGCGCGTGCGCCTGCATCGGAACCGCTCCAACCTCGGCGTGCGGGCCAGCTTCGAGCGCGCGCTGTCGCTCGCGCGGGGCGAGGTGATCCTGCTCTGCGACCAGGACGACGTCTGGGAGCCGCAGCGGCGCGATGCGCTGCTCGCGGCCTTCGACGCCGACCCGCGCGTGACGGTGGCGGTGTCCGACGCGACCCTGATCGACGGCGAGGGCCGGCGCATCGGCGACTCGTTCATGGCCACGCGCGGCGGCTTCGACGGCAGCCTGGCGGGCACGCTCGTGCGCAGCCGGTTCCTCGGTTGCGCGATGGCCGTGCGTCGCAGCGTCCTCGCGACCGCGCTGCCGATCCCGGTCCGCGCGCCGATGCACGACATGTGGCTGGGGGCCGTGGGCGCGACGCTCGGACGGGTCGCCTACCTCGACACCCCGCTGCTGCGCTATCGGCGTCACGGCGGCAATGCGAGCCCGTCCCGCAGCCCCTCGCGGCTGCAGGCGCTGCGCTGGCGGCTGGACCTGGTGATCGCGCTCGCCGCGCGCCGGTTCGCTCGCGCACCCGGACCGAGCGCCGCGCCTGTGGCTGGCGGCTCGGACCTCGCGGCGGTCGACGCGGTGGCCGGATCGGCCCCGCTGCTGCGACCCGGTGCGCTCTGCGTCGGGATCGTGGTCTACCGGTCGGAGCTGGAGCTGCTGAAGACCTGTCTGACGAAGCTGGGCCGCGCGGTCTGCGAGCTCGCGCCGACCGAGGCCCGCGTCCTGATCGTCGACAACGGCCCGCAGGACTATTCCGCCGCTCTGGCCGCCAGCATCGCCGAATTCGCGGAGGGGGCGCTGCCCTACCGCCTCGAGGTGCTGAGCGGGCACGGCAACGTCGGCTACGGCCACGGCAACAACCTCGCGATCGAGCGCTGCGACGCCGAGTGGCACCTGGTGCTCAACCCGGACGCCGAGCTCGAGCCTGATGCGCTGCGCAACGGCATCGCGCTGCTGGCGGGCGATCCCTCGGTCGGCATGGTGGCGGCCTGGACCGCCGGCGCCGACGGCCAGGCCCAGCACCTGTGCAAGACCTACCCGAGCGTAGCGGTGCTCGGGCTGCGGGCCCTCGGCCTGCCGTTCGGCCGGCGTCTGGCGGCCGGCTACGACGTGCTGCCCGACCCCGGTCCGGTCACCGACGTCACCGGCCGACTCGTCAGCGGCTCGTTCATGTTGTGCCGCGCCTCGGTGCTCAAGTCGATCGGCGGGTTCGATCCGTCCTACTTCCTCTACTTCGAGGACTTCGACCTGTCGCTGCGGCTCGGTCGGGTGGCACGCGTGCTCTGGGCGCGCGACGTGCGGATCGTCCACCACGGCGGCTCGGCGGCGCGCAAGGGCTGGCTGCACCGGCGGCTCTTCGTGCGCAGCGCGGCCACCTTCTTCTCGCGGCACGGCTGGCGGCTGTGGTGAGTGGCG
>RPRK01000034.1 GCA_003818495.1 Burkholderiales bacterium | reverse complement strand
TTCCGCTGGACGGGGGCCGCGCTCGCCTGCGCGGTGATGGGATTCCCGCTGATGGTCCGCGCCATCCGGCTGTCCATCGAATCGGTGGATGCGCGCCTGGCCGCGGCCGCGGCCACCCTCGGCGCACCGCCGCTGTGGTCGTACGCGACGGTCACGCTGCCCCTCGCGCTGCCGGGCGTGCTCGCGGGGTCCGTGCTCTGCTTCGCCAAGGCGCTCGGGGAGTTCGGCGCGACGATCACCTTCGTCTCCAGCATTCCCGGCGAGACCCGCACGCTCCCCGCGGCGATCTACGCGGCCACGCAGACGCCGGGCGGCGATGCGAGCGCGATGCGGCTCACGCTGGTGGCCATCGCGGTGTCGGTGGCGGCGCTCGCGCTGTCCGAGTGGCTCGCGCGCCGGGTGCGCCGCGCGGTCGGGGGCGCAGCGTGATCGAGGTCGACCTGCGGCTCGATCGCGGCGCCTTCAGGCTCTCCTGCGCCTTCCGCTCGGACTCCGGTGCGCTGGCGCTGTTCGGCCGATCGGGCTCCGGCAAGTCGACGGTGCTCGGTCTGATCGCCGGCCTGCTGCGTCCCGATGCCGGCCGCGTGGTCCTCGACGGCGAGACCCTGGTGGACGTCGAGCGGGGCATCTTCGTGCCGCCGCATCGCCGGCGCGTCGGCGTCGTCTTCCAGGACGCGCTGCTGTTCCCGCACCTGAGCGTGCGCACGAACCTCGACTACGGCAGGCGTTTCGCGCGCGCCGGGCGTCCGGTCGACGCCGACGCGGTCATCGCGATGCTCGGCATCGGCCACCTGATGGACCGGCGACCGGCGGGGCTGTCGGGGGGCGAGCGACAGCGGGTCGCGATCGGTCGCGCGCTGCTCGCCGGGCCGCGACTGCTGCTGCTCGACGAGCCGCTGTCCGCGCTCGATTTCGAGCGTCGGCGCGAGATCATGCCGTACGTTGAGCGGCTGCGCGACGCGCTCGACTGGCCGCTCGTGTACGTGTCGCATGCGGTCGACGAGGTCGCCCGGATCGCGCGCGAGGTGGTGGTGCTCGAGGACGGCGCGGTCGTCGCGCGGGGCGCGCCCGGTGACGTGCTGGCACCGGGCGGCGCGGCCGCCGGGTTCGGTGCGGTCTCGGTCATCGAGGCCCGTGTCGCCGGTTACGACGCCGACTACGGCCTGTCCGCGCTGTCGCATCCGGCGGGATCGATCAGCGTGCCCGGCAACGTCGGGCCGCCCGGCAGCGTCTACCGCGTGCTGGTGCGCGCGACCGACGTCGCGCTCGCCGTCCAGCGGCCACGCGACGTCAGCTTCAGGACCGTGCTGACCGGAACCATCCGCGCGATCACGACCGAGGATGGGCCCACCGCACGCGTCGAACTCGCGCTGCGCGGGGAGGGCAGGCTGGTCGCGCTGGTCACGCGCAAGGCGATCGACGAGCTCGGACTCGACACCGGCGACGAGGTGTTCGCGATGCTCAAGGCCACGGCGCTCGACGAGCGCGCGACGGCCTACGCGCCTCGCGTGCGCTGACCGCTCAGCCGTCCGACGGCAGGGTCATCCGCGGCCGCAGCGGGGCGAAGTGCCGCTCGATCGATGCTTCGGTCTCGGCTTCCATGGCCCGGTAGGCCGTCACCAGGCTGCTGCCGAGGGCGCTCAGTTCGGCGCCGCCGCCGTTGGTTCCGCCCGGGCTCGCACGGACCACCGGCTCGTCGAACATCCGGTTGAGCGAATCGATCAGCAGCCAGGCCCGTCGGTACGACATGTTCATGTCGCGCCCGGCCGCGGCGATCGAGCCGCTGCGGGCGACGGCCTCGAGCAAGGCGATCTTCCCCGGGCCGAGCCGGGCATCCTCGCCGAAGCGCAACCGGACGCTGACCGCCGCCATGTGCTTGGTGCGCATTCCGAAATGATAGCCCCGTGCACGGGGTCCCCGGAACGGGGGAAGGCGCCGGTGCCCGGTCTCGATAGACTCGGCCGAGGCGTTCGACGCGCGTCTCCGTGGTGGGGCCTGCCCTTCGGGCGGGTTCACGGGCGCTTCGCCTCGAGCGCTGCATTCGGCCGGCCGTCCATCTCGGATCGGCCGGCTTTTTTCTGAGCGTCGGCTCAGGCCGGATCGCTGGCGTACCAGGGCAGCGTGCGACGCAGCGACCGGACGCGGCCGGCATCGTGGGCGTCGTACCCCGGCAGCGTCGACACCGCCTCGCGCCAGGCGGCCGACGCCAGCACAGAGATGACACTGCGCGCCGCGGGGCCGTCGAGCGTCGCGCGGTCGCACACGAGGAAGTAGTCCTCGACCACCAGCGGCACGAAGTCCACGCCCATCTCGACCGCTGCCGCCTGGATCCCGAAGCCGACGTCGGCCTGTCCCGACGCGACGGCCGCGGCCACGGCCAGGTGCGTCGACTCGATCCGGTCGTAGCCCGGCACCGAGCCCGGCTCGACCCCTCCCGCCCGGAGCAGCTCGTCGAGCAGCGCGCGCGTGCCGGTGCCCACGGCCCGGTTCACGAAGCGCAGCCGCCGCAGCTGGCCGATCGAATGCACCCGCCGCGGGTTGCCCGTCGGCACCATGAGTCCCTGGGTCCGGCGCCCGACCTGGATCAGCTTCTCGCGGCCGAGCCGCAGCCGAGGGGCGAACGCGCGGTGCAGTGCCGAGCCGCGCCGGGCCAGCTCGGGGCGCGAGCAGGGGAGATGGATGCCGGCGAACAGGCAGCGCTGGGCACGAAGCGCCGCGAGCGCCTCGAGGCTGCCCGCGAAGCGCAGGTCGAAGAGCACGCCGTCGGCCGCCTCGCACAGCGCCCGCAGCCTGGGCAGCGCGAGGTCGTGGCTCGCGACGCAGGTCGCGATCGGCGCTGCGTCGTCGAAGGCGACCGTCAGCTCGCGGCCGATCTCGGCGGCGAGGTTCTCGATCTGGGGGGCGAGGCGTGCGCGGATCCGCGTCTCGGCCCACAGCAGCTTCTCCGCGAAGGCCGAGAGCCGCGCCGCCCGGCCCTTGTCCCACAGGATCAGCGAGCGTCCGTGCCGCGTCTCCTGTTCCTTCAGGTAGCCCCACAGGTGGCGGTACGACCAGCCGAGCCGCCGGGCAGCGCCGGCGATCGAGCCTTCCTGACGGACCGCGCCCAGCACCTCGAAGAACGGGTTACGCAGCTGCGGCTCGCCGGCAGCGGCAAGTTCGTATCCGAGCGTGATGGAGACGATGTCGGACATGGGGCACGGAAAGGCGGGGCGCGCCATTGTCTCAGCATCGGCTTCCGGTCCGACGGGCACGCGAGGCGGCTATGCACCTGCTCGCGTGTCGGGTTATGCTTTCGGGATCATAGGTTGACCGGCAGTACGCGAAGACCTCGCGCCCCCTTTGGAGGAGACATGCAGAAATCCCTGCACATCAACCCGGACAAGTGCACCGGGTGCCTGCAGTGTGAAATGGCCTGTAGTTTCGAGAACTACGGCACGTTCAACACCGCCAAATCGCGCATCAAGGTCTTCGATTTCCACCACACGGGCCGCAAGGTGCCGTACACCTGCACGCAGTGCGACGAGGCCTGGTGCCTGCACGCCTGCCCGGTCGAGGCGATCAAGATCGACGCCGCCACCGGCGCGAAGGTCGTGCTCGAGGACGTCTGCGTCGGCTGCAAGGTCTGCACGATCGCCTGCCCGTTCGGCACGGTGAACTACGTCGCCGACACCGGCAAGGTCCAGAAGTGCGACCTGTGCGGCGGCGAGCCGGCCTGCGCCGACGCCTGCCCGACCGGCGCGATCACCTACATCGACGCCAACTGGACCGGCCTCGACCGGATGAAGCAGTGGGCGGACAAGCTGGGCAACCAGCCGTCGGCGGTCTGAGGAGCACACGACCATGGCATGGGCAGGAAAGATCCTCCGCGTGAACCTGACGGCCGGGACGTGCACGTCCGAGCCGTTGAACATGACCTGGGCCCGGCAGTACCTCGGGCAGCGCGGCCTCGCGACGAAGTATTTCGTCGAGGAAGTCGACGCGAAGGTCGACCCGCTGTCGGCCGACAACAAGATCATCTGGGCGACCGGGCCGCTCACCGGCACGATGGCCTCCACCGGCGGGCGCTATTCGGTCATCACCAAGGGCCCGCTCACCGGCGCCATCGCCTGCTCGAACTCGGGCGGCTACTGGGGTGCCGAGCTGAAGATGGCCGGCTGGGACATGGTCATCATCGAGGGCAAGTCGGCGAAGCCGGTCTACCTGTCGATCTCCGACGACAAGGCCGAGCTGATCGACGCGGCCCACCTGTGGGGCAAGACCGTCTGGGAGACCGAGGCGATCCTCAAGAAGTCGCTTCAGGATCCGCTGGCCCGCGTGTCCTCGATCGGCCGTGCCGGCGAGAACCAGGTGCTGTACGCCGCCATCGTCAATGACCTGCACCGCGCGGCCGGCCGCTCGGGCGTGGGCGCGGTCGCGGGCAGCAAGCTGCTCAAGGCGATCGTCGTGCGCGGCACCAAGGGCGTCGGCAACATCAAGGACCCGAAGGCCTTCATGAAGGTCACGGCCGAGAAGAAGAAGATCCTGCACGACCACCCGGTGACCGGTCAGGGCCTGCCCACCTACGGCACTCAGGTCCTGATGAACGTCATCAACGAGACCGGCTCGCTGCCGACCCGCAACCACCGCGACTCGCAGTTCGAAGGCGCGAGCCGGATCGGTGCCGAGGCGATGGCCGAGAAGCGGCCCACCGACGGCAAGTCGCAGCTGGTGACGAACCAGGCCTGCTTCGGCTGCACGATCGCCTGCGGCCGCATCTCCAAGATCGACGAGACCCACTTCTCGGTGGTCAACAAGCCCGAGTACTGGGGTGCCTCCGGTGGCCTCGAGTACGAGGCGGCCTGGGCGCTGGGCGCCGCGCCGGGCATCTCGGACCTCGAGGCCCTGCAGTACGCCAACCTGTTGTGCAACGAGGACGGGATGGATCCGATCTCGTTCGGCGCGACCGTCGGTGCGGTGTTCGAGCTCTACGAGATGGGCGTGCTCAGCAAGGAGCAGGTCGGCATCGAGGCCCCGTTCGGCTCCGCCGAGGCGCTGTGCAAGCTCGCCGAGATGACCGTCAAGGGCGAGGGCTTCGGCGTCGAGATCGGCCAGGGCAGCAAGCGGCTGACCGCGAAGTACGGCCACCCGGACCTGTCGATGTCGGTCAAGGGCCAGGAGTTCCCGGCCTACGACGCGCGCGGCATCCAGGGCATGGGCCTGACCTATGCGACCTCGAACCGCGGTGCCTGTCACCTGCGCTCGTACACCGTGGCTTCCGAGGTGCTGGGCATCCCGGTCAAGACCGATCCGCTGACCACCGACGGCAAGCCCGAGCTGGTCAAGGCCTTCCAGGACGCGACCGCCGCCTTCGACTCGGCCGGCATCTGCGTGTTCACCACCTTCGCGTGGACGACCGCCGACCTCGCGCCCCAGGTGGCCGCCGCCTGCGGCGAGGAGTTCACGCTGGAGAACCTCACCGAGATCGGCGAGCGGATCTGGAACATGGAGCGGGACTTCAACAACCGCGCCGGCTTCACCCGCAAGGACGACGACCTGCCGAAGCGCCTGAAGACCGAACCGGCCAAGACCGGTCCGGCCAAGGGCCTGGTCTCGGGCATCGACAAGATGATCCCCGAGTACTACGCGATCCGCGGCTGGGACGAGGAAGGCCGGCTCAAGCCGGAGACCCGCGCCCGCCTGGGCCTGTAAGCGCACCGGACGCGCCCGTCGCGTTCCGCGTCCGGGGCGGCCTGTCGGCCGCCCCGTTCGTTTCCACGAGGACCGAGACCCATGAAGCACGTGATCATCGGCAACGGACCGGCCGGCGTGGTCGCCGCCGAGACGCTCCGCAAGCGCCGCCCGAACGACGACATCGTGATGATCGGCGACGAGCCGCATCCGTCGTACTCGCGGATGGCGATCCCGTACCTGCTGATCGGCAACATCGACGAGCGCGGCACCCTGCTGCGCAAGGACCCGGCGCACTTCGAGTCGCTGCGCATCCGTACGGTCGTCGGCCGGGTGTCGGCGATCGAGACCGACACGAAGAAGGTGAGGCTGGCCGAAGGCCCGTCGCTCGAGTACGACCGAGTGCTGATCGCCACCGGCTCGTCGCCGGTCGCCCCGCCGATCCCGGGGCTCGATTCGCCGTTCGTGCAGACCTGCTGGACGCTGGCGGATGCCCGCAACATCCTGCAGCTCGCCAAGCCGGGCGCGCGGGTGCTGCAGATGGGCGCGGGCTTCATCGGCTGCATCATCCTCGAGGCGCTCGCCCAGCGCGGCGTGACGCTGACCGTCGTCGAGATGGGCGACCGGATGGTGCCGCGGATGATGGGTCCGGGCGCCGGCGGCATGATCAAGTCGTGGTGCGAGTCGAAGGGCATCCGCGTGAAGACCTCGACCCGGGTCGAGGCCCTCGAGCCCGCGTCCCCGATCCGCGCGAAGTTCTCCGACGGCAGTGCCGAGGAGTTCGACCTCGTCATCCAGGCGACCGGCGTGAAGCCGAACATCGGCTTCCTGGCGGGCAGCCCGATCAAGGCACTGCAGGGGGTGCTGACCGACGAGCACATGCAGACGACCGTGCCCGGCATCTATGCGGCCGGCGACTGCGCCGAGGCCTACGACCCGGTGACGAAGCAGACCATCGTCTCGGCGATCCAGCCGAACGCGGTCGACCAGGGCTACGTCGCCGCGGTCAACATGGCCGGCGGCGAGGCGGTCGCCAACGTGGTCACGCAGATCAACGTGCTCGACACGCTGGGGCTGATCTCGACGTCGTTCGGTCAGTGGCAGGGCGTGGCGGGCGGCGAGCACGCCGAGCTGAACGACCCGGAGAACTTCCGGTACCTGCGCCTCGAGTTCGATCGCGACGTGCTCGTCGGCGCGAATTCGCTCGGCATGACCGACCACGTCGGCGTGCTGCGCGGCCTGGTCGAGGGCGGCATTGCGCTCGGCGCCTGGAAGGATCGGCTGCTCGAGGACCCGACTCGGCTGATGGAGGCGTACCTCGCCCGTGCCCAGGCGCAGGAGCAGTTCCAGGGGCGGTCGCGAGGGACCGTGCGCTGATGATCGGGGTCGCCCGCGGCCGCGAGCCGCGGGCCGCTACACTCGCGCCTTCGCCGCGCCGGAGTTGTCCGTGAAGATCACCTTCAAGCTGTTCGCGATGCTGTCCGACCACCTGCCCGAGGAGGTCGACGGGGCGCGCCGTGCCGGCAACATCATCGAGCTCCCTCAGGTGGCCGAGGGCACGACCGTGCAGCAGCTGATCGAACGCTTCAAGCTGCCGGCGAAGCTCGTGCACCTCGTGCTGGTCGACGGCACCTACGTGGCCCCTGCCGACCGCGCGACGCGGGTGCTCAAGGACGGCGAGGCGCTCGCGATCTGGCCGCCGATTGCGGGCGGTTAAGGCCGGGGTTTCGGCGAGCATTGCTCGCCGCCGGCCGTACGGGCGCCGCATGCTTGCGGCGCACTGGTTCGTCCCGAACGTGAATCCGGCGAGAGCCGGCCATTCAGAACATGCCCTTCCACGGCTTCGACCGCATCATGGCGTGCACGCGCGCCGATCTGGCCCGCTGGCTCACCGAGCTGACCGGTTCCGATCACGGGATCGCCGAGACCGGTCGGGCCGAGCTGCCGATCGAAGGCGGGACGCTGCACATCGAGACCGAGCAGATGCCGCCGCGCCGCATCGCGCTGATGCGCGCGCAGCAGCTCCGGGTGGTGTTCGTGCCGCCCGAGGGCCGCGAGGCCGAGGCGCGCGAGTGGGTCACGCGCTTCGACCGGCACACGCAGCGCGGCGGCGGCTGAGGCCTCAGCCGATCCCCGCGACCGCGCACTCGCTCGCTTCGCCGCCGGCCTCGGCCGGTTTCTTCTGGCGCAGCGAGACGCCGTTCTTCACCGCGACGATCTCGGCGAGGATCGACACCGCGATCTCGGCCGGCGTGCGGCTGCCGATGTCCAGCCCGATCGGGCCGTGCAGCCGCGCGATCTCGGCGTCGCCGAGGTCGAACAGCTTCAGGCGCTCGCGTCGCTTGGCGGTGTTGCCGCGCGAGCCCAGCGCGCCGACGTAGAAGCACGGCGACTTCAGGGCTTCGAGCAGCACCATGTCGTCGAGCTTGGGGTCGTGCGTGACCGCGACCACGGCGCTGTGTGCGTCGAGCTCCAGGCGCAGCACCGCGTCGTCCGGCATCTCCTTCGTGAAGGTGGTGCCGGGCACGTCCCAGGTCAGGTGGTACTCCTCGCGCGGGTCGCAGACGATGACCTCGAAATCGAGCGCGAGGGCCATGCCGGCCAGCACGCGCGAGAGCTGCCCCGCGCCGATCACGAGCATGCGCCAGCGCGGTCCGAACACCTGCCGCATCGTGTCGCCGGCGAGCTCGAACGCCTCGCCGCGCTGCGCGGGCTCGAGCGTCACGGCGCCGCTGCCGAGATCCACCCGGCGCGCCACCAGCTCGTGGCGCGCGGTGCGTTCGAGCAGCCCGTCGATCCACGAGACGTCGACGAGCGGTTCCTGGACCAGGCGAAGCGTGCCACCGCAGGGCAGGCCGAACCGCGCGGCCTCCTCCTTGGAGACGCCGTAGACGATGGTCGAGGGATGATCGACGCGTTCGCCGTGGCGGACCCGATCGATCAGGTCGTCCTCGACGCAGCCGCCCGACACCGAGCCGACCACCAGCCCGTCCTCGCGCAGGCACAGCAGCGCACCGGGCGGGCGGGGGGCCGAGCCCCAGGTCTCGGCGACGGTGACCAGCCATGCGCGACGGCCGGCCCGCACCCAGTCGCGGGCCTGTTCGAGCACCTGAAGATCCAGACTGTCCATGATTCGCTCCGGGCGGCGCGGCTCAGCGCGCCAGCAGGTACACCACGACGACCGCTCCGACCGCGGCGATCGCCCACATGATTCGACGCGAGCCGCCCGGCGCCTGCGCCGGTGCGCTGCCCGCGTCGGTCGGCCCGACCCGGGCCGCCTCGGCGCCGGCGGGCGGCGCCACCGGCTGCGCCGCCGCCGCGCGTTCGCGCAGCGTCGTCTCGAAGGTCGCGAAGAAGTCGTCCGCGATCTTGCGGGCGGCACCGTCGACCAGCCGCGAGCCGATCTGGGCGAGCTTGCCCCCGATTGTCGCGCTCACATCGTAGTCCAGGAGCGTGCCGCTCTCCACCGGCGTCAGGCGTACCGTCGCGGCACCCTTTCCGAACCCGGCGGCGCCGCCCTGACCGTCGAATTCGATCCGGTACGACTCGGGCTCGACGACGTCGGACTGCGACAGCCGCCCCTTGAACCGTGCCGCGACCGGACCGACCCGCGCCGCCATGACCAGCTCGTAGCGGTTCGGCTCGGTCGCCACGATCGACTCGCAGCCCGGGATGCACGCCTTCAGCATCTCGGGGTCGTTCAGCGCGTCCCAGGTCTGCTGCGGCGGGACGGGCAGTGTTCTCTGGCCAGACATCTGCATGGCGGGTTCCTGTGGGATCAGTGCCGGGAAGGCTGCGGGCGAGGGCCCTGATCGCGCAGGGCGCGGCCGAGGTCCTGAAGCCGGTCGAGCGAATGCACGGGCAGGTGCCGGTCCACGTGGGGCAGCAGCGCGCGGACGCCGGCGGCGCGCGGCTCGAAGCCGTCGTAACGGAGCAGCGGATTGAGCCAGACGATGCGGCGGGCGAAGCGGGCCAGCGTCGCGGCCGCGTCGCCCAGCGAGCCGTCGTCGGCCCGATCGAGGCCGTCGGTCACCAGCAGCACGGCCGCATTGCCGGTCAGCACGCGGCGGGCCCACAGCCGGTTGAAGGCCTCGATCGACGGGCCGATCCGCGTGCCGCCGCTCCAGTCCTCGACGGCGCGCGACGCGCCCGCGATCGCCTCGTCCGGGTCGCGGTGGCGCATCGCCCGGGTCACGTTGGTCAGCCGGGTGCCGAAGGTGAACACCGAGACGCGCTGTCGGTCGCGCATCAGCGCATGCACGTAGTGCAGCATCACGCGGGCGTAGCGGTCCATCGAGCCCGAGATGTCGCACAGCACGACCAGCGGTGCCGGCCGCTCGCGCCGCTCGCGGCGCAGCACCCGGGTGACCGACGGATCGCGGGCCATGCGGCGCAGCGTGGCCGACAGGTCCATCGATCCTCGCGCGGCGGTCCGCCAGCGCCGCACCTTCACCGGGTGCACCGGCGAGGGCAACTCGCGCACCAGCCTGCAGGCCTCGCGGAATTCCTCGATCGTCATCGAGTCGAAGTCGCGGGTCTTCAGCCGTTCGCGCTCGGACCAGGTCAGCAGCGCGTCGATGGTGTGCTCGTCGCCGCCGCCCTCGCGCGGCGGCGCGGGCGGTGGCGGGCGCCCCGCGAGCGCCTGCTGCAGCCGGGCCGGGCGCCTCGGGTCCGACGGCGGGCGGCCGCGCCCGGAGATCTTCGGCAGCAGGGCGGCCATCATCCGCTCGACGAGCTTCGGATCGCGCCAGAAGGCGTCGAAGGCCGCGTCGAACAGCGCCAGGTGGTCGCGCCGGCTGATCAGGGTGGCGGCGAGCGCGGCATGCACGTCGTCGCGCCGTGCGAGCCCCACCGCGTCGAGTGCACGGACCGCGGCGGCGACCCGGTCGATGCCGATCGGCAGGCCGCTGGCCCGCAGCACGCGCGCGAACACCACCACGTTTCGGGCGAGCGAGCCTGGGGAGGCGGCCGAGGAGGCGGCCGGGGAAGGCATGGGGTTCAGGCGCGGCCGGACGCGGTCGCGAGCTCCTGCAGCAGCCGCTCGGCCTCGCCGCCCTGCATCCGGGCGATGTCCTCGTGGTACTTCAGCAGCACGCCGATGGTGTCGGACACCGCGACCGGGTCGAGATCCATGCGGTCGAGCGCGACGAGCGCGTTGACCCAGTCGATCGCCTCGGCGATGCCCGGCGACTTGAAGAGCTCGAGCGTGCGCGCCCGCTGCACGAAGGCCACCGCCTGCCGCGTCAGCGACGCGGGGGCCTCGGGCACCGCGCGGGCGACGATCGCGTATTCGCGGTCGAGGTCGGGGAACTCGACCCAGTGATACAGGCACCGACGCTTGAGCGCGTCATGGATCTCGCGGGTGCGGTTCGAGGTGAGCACGACCCGCGGCCGATGCCGCGCGCGGACCGTGCCCAGCTCGGGAATGGTGATCTGCCAGTCGGAGAGCACCTCGAGCAGGAATGCCTCGAAGGGCTCGTCGGCACGGTCGAGCTCGTCGATCAGCAGCACCGCCGGGCGCTCCGACTCGAGCGCCGCGAGCAGCGGCCGAGCCAGCAGCATGTCGCGACCGTAGAGCGAGCGCTCCACCGCATCGCGTTCCACCGGCCCCGCCGACTCGGCCAGCCGCACGTGCAGCAGCTGGCGCGAGACGTTCCATTCGTACGCCGCCTGCGCCACGTCCAGCCCTTCGTGGCACTGGAGCCGGATCAGCGGCGCATCGGTGACCTCGGCCAGCACCTTCGCCAGCTCGGTCTTGCCCACGCCCGCCTCGCCCTCCAGGAACAGGGGGCGCTGCAGGCGCAGGCTCAGGAACACCGCCGTGGCGAGGCGCCGGTCGGCGAGGTAGCCCCTCGTCGCCAGCAGCGCCTCGACGGCGTCGACGGAGTCGGGGACTCCCGTCATGCAGCCGCGCCGGCGGCCTGCTCGACCGCCCGTTTCGTCATCGTGGCGACCAGTGCGGCCCGGTACTCCGCACTGGCGTGCAGATCGCCGTTGACGTCGGCGGCATCGAGCGCGAGGCCGTCGAGCGCCGAGGCGCGAAAGCCGCCCTTCGAGAGCGCGGCCTCGGCGGCCGTCCAGCGGAAGGCACTGGACTTGACGCCGGTCACGCCGACGCGCGGGCCGCCCGCGCCGTCGCTCACGCACACGCCGACCAGCGCGAAGCGCGACGCCGGGTGCTTGAACTTCAGGTAGGCGGCCCGTGTCGGGAGCGGGAATTCCACGGCGACGATCAGTTCGCCCGGTTGCAGCGCGGTCTCGAACAGCCCGGTGAAGAACGCGTCGCCCGGGATCGAGCGGCGGTCGGTGACGACCGTCGCGCCGAGCCCGAGCACGCCGGCCGGGTAGCAGGCCGCGGGGTCCGCGTTCGCGATCGAGCCGCCGATCGTGCCCGCGTTGCGGACCATCGGGTCGCCGATGCCCTCGGCGAGCGCGGCGAGCGCGGGCAGGGCGCGGCGCACCTCGGCCGACGCAGCGACCGCGCTGTGCCGGGTCATGGCTCCGATCCGCAGGGTGCCGCCGTTCAGGGCGATGCCCGCGAGACTGGCGACGGCCCCGAGGTCGACGAGCGCGGCGGGCTGCGAGAGCCGCAGCTTCATCGCCTGCACCAGGCTCTGGCCGCCGGCGAGGAAGCGTGCGTCGGCGACGCCGCCCGCACGGGCTGCGCCCGCGAGGTCGGCGGGACGCTGGTAGTCGAAGGTGTACATGTCGGTCTCCTCGTCGATCGGGGTCAGGCGCGGGCGCGCAGGGCGCGCCAGACGCGTTCCGGCGTTGCCGGCATCGCCAGGTCGCGCACGCCGATCGCGTCGGTGATCGCGTTGATCAGTGCCGGCGGCGAGCCGATGGCACCCGCCTCGCCGCAGCCCTTGACGCCCAGCGGATTGTGCGTGCACGGCGTCGAGCAGGTGTCGACGACGAAGTTCGGCAGGTCGGTGGCGCGGGGCATGGCGTAGTCGAGGTACGAGCCGGTCAGGAGCTGGCCGGACTCGCTATCGTAGACCGCCTGCTCGAGCAGCGCCTGCCCGATGCCCTGGGCGAGCCCGCCGTGCACCTGGCCCTCGACGATCATCGGGTTGACGATGTTGCCGAAGTCGTCGACCGCGGTGAAGCGCTCCACCGTGACCGTGCCCGTGTCCGGATCGACCTCCACCTCGCAGACGTACGAGCCGGCCGGGTAGGTGAAGTTCGTCGGATCGTAGAACGCGTTCTCGTTGAGTCCGGGCTCGAGCTTGTCCAGCGGATAGTTGTGCGGCACGTAGGCGGTGAGCGCGACCTGCGCGAACGGGATCTTGCGATCGGTGCCGGCGACCCGGAACTCGCCGTTCTCGAACTCGATGTCGGTGTCCGAGGCCTCGAGCAGGTGGGCGGCGATCTTGCGGCCCTTGGCGATCACCTTGTCGACGGCCTTGACGATCGCGGTGCCGCCGACCGACAGCGAGCGCGACCCGTAGGTGCCCATGCCGAACGGGACGCGGCCGGTATCGCCGTGCACGATCTCGACGTTCTCGACCGGAATCCCGAGTCGTCCCGCGACCACCTGGGCGAAGGTCGTCTCGTGACCCTGGCCGTGGCTGTGCGAGCCGGTGAACACGGTGACCGTGCCGGTCGGGTGCACGCGGACCTCTCCGGCCTCGAACAGCCCGGCACGCGCGCCGAGGGCGCCCGCGATGTTCGACGGAGCCAGGCCGCAGGCCTCGATGTAGCACGAGTAGCCGAGGCCGCGCAGCCGGCCGCGCCGGGCGGATTCGGCCTTGCGGGCCGCGAAGCCGGCGACGTCGGCCAGCGCCTGCGCCTTGGCGAGCGTCGCCTCGTAGTCGCCGATGTCGTAGGTCAGCCCGACCGGGGTGGGGTAGGGGAACTCGCGGATGAAGTTGCGGCGACGCAGCTCGGCCGGATCGACCTTCAGGTCGCGCGCGCACTGCTCGACCAGCCGCTCGACGACGTAGGTGGCCTCGGGCCGGCCCGCGCCGCGGTAGGCATCGACCGGGGCGGTGTTGGTGAACACGCCGGTGACCTCGCAGAAGATCGCCGGCGTGCGGTACTGGCCGGCGAGCAGCGTGGCGTAGAGGATCGTCGGCACCGACGACGCGAAGGTCGACAGGTAGGCGCCCAGGTTGGCGATCGTCTTCACGCGCATGGCGGTGAAGGTGCCGGCCGCGTCGGTGGCGAGCTCGGCCACGGTCACGTGGTCCCGGCCGTGGGCGTCGGTCAGGAACGACTCGCTGCGGTCCGCGGTCCACTTGATCGGACGGCCGACCCGCTTGGAGGCCCAGACGAGGGCGGTCTCCTCGGCGTAGAGGAAGATCTTCGAGCCGAAGCCGCCGCCGACGTCGGGCGCGATCACGCGCAGCCGCGACTCGGGCAGTCCGAGCACGAAGGCGGCCATCAGCAGCCGCTCGACGTGCGGGTTCTGGTTCGCGACGTACAGCGTGTAGCTGTCGTCGTGCCGGGTGTACTGCGCGTTGGCCGCCCGCGGCTCCATCGCGTTGGGGATCAGCCGGTTGTTGGCGAATTCCAGGCGGGTGACGTGGGCGGCCTTGGCGAATGCGGCGTCGGTCGCGGCCTCGTCGCCGTGCCCCCAGACGTAGCAGACGTTGTCGGGCGAGACGCCCTCGTGCAGCACCGCCGGCGCGCCGACGGCCCGGCCCGGGTCGACGACCGCGGGCAGCGCGTCGTAGTCGACCTCGATGGCCTCGGCCGCTTCGCGGGCCTGCATCGCCGTCTCGGCCACCACCATCGCGACCTGGTCACCGACGTGCAGGACCTTGTCGGCCGCGATGATCGGATGCGGCGGCTCCTTCATCGGCGAGCCGTCCCGGCTGTGGATCAGCCAGCCGCAGGGCAGGCCGCCGATCTTCGAGTCGGCGATGTCGCGGCCGGTGAAGATCGCGACGACCCCGGGCATCGCCCGGGCCGCCGTGGTGTCGATCGACACGATCCGCGCATGCGCGTGCGGGGAGCGCAGGAACGCGGCGTAGGTCTGGCCCGGCAGGACGATGTCGTCGGTGTACTGGCCGCGGCCGGTGAGGAAACGCTCGTCCTCGCGACGGCGCAGCGGCTTGCCGATCGGGGAATTGGACAGGTCGGTCATCGAAGGCTCCTCAGGACCGCGCCGCGGCGGTCTGCACCGCGCGGACGATGTTTTGATACCCGGTGCAGCGGCAGATGTTCCCCTCGAGCGCTTCGCGGATCTGCGCCTCGTCGGGCTTGGGGCAGTCGGCCAGAAGCTGGACGGAGGCGACCACCATGCCCGGCGTGCAGAACCCGCACTGCAGGCCGTGGCACTCCTTGAAGGCCTCCTGCACGGGGTGCATGCCGGTCGCGGGGGTCAGCCCCTCGATGGTCTGGATCGTGGCGCCCTGCGCCTGCACGGCGAGCATCGAGCAGGACTTCACCGCCCGCCCGTTCATCAGGATCGAGCAGGCACCGCATTGCGCGGTGTCGCAGCCCACGTGCGTGCCGGTCAGCTGGAGCTGCTCCCGGATCAGCTGCACCAGCAGCGTTCGGGGGTCGACGCTCAGCGACACGGCGCGGCCGTTCACCGTCAACGTCAGGTCAACCTTCATGGATGCGTCTCCTCGTCTCGTGTGCTCGGACGCCGCCCCGGGCGGGCGGAAGTCCTTATGCAGCGGCCTTCATAGGCGGCGGGCCCTCGCGGGCGGCGGCAGACTGAACCGTCGTCGCGGCGTCGTCAAGCGCGGTCCGCGGGCGGCGGTGGGAGGCGGGCGCCGCCCGTCCCGGCGGGGCGGGTTTGCGCCCGTCATCCCGAATCCGGACAATCGTCGCTCGCGTCCCTGAAGAGCACCCCATGAGCATCAAGTCCGACCGCTGGATCCGCACCATGGCCGAGCAGCACGGCATGATCGAGCCCTTCGAGCCCGGGCAGGTGCGGCAGGCCGCGGGCCAGCGGATCGTCTCGTACGGCACCTCGAGCTACGGCTACGACGTGCGCTGCGCGGCCGAGTTCAAGATCTTCACGAACATCAACAGCACGATCGTCGACCCCAAGGCCTTCGACGAGCGCAACTTCGTCGACTTCGGCGGCGACGTCTGCATCATCCCGCCGAACTCGTTCGCGCTGGCGCGGACGGTCGAGTACTTCCGGATCCCCCGCGACACCCTGGTGGTGTGCCTCGGGAAATCGACCTATGCCCGCTGCGGGATCATCGTGAACGTGACGCCCTTGGAACCCGAGTGGGAAGGGCACGTCACCCTCGAGTTCTCGAACACCACGCCGCTCCCCGCCCGGATCTATGCCGGCGAGGGCTGCGCGCAGATGCTGTTCTTCCAGTCCGACGAGGTCTGCGAGACCTCCTACAAGGACCGCGGCGGCAAGTACCAGGGCCAGCGCGGCGTCACGCTGCCCAAGACCTGATCGCGGCGGCGTCGCCCGTGCCCCTGCGCTTCCTCGCGCTCGCCGCGGGCGTCCTGATCGTCTCGACCGCGGCGCTGCTGATCCGGTTCGCGATCGACGCCGGCGCCGGGCCGCTGGCGGTCGCCGCCGGGCGCCTGACGCTGGCGGCGGCGGTCGTCGTGCCGCTCGCGCTGTGGCGGCGCGGCCCGGAACTCGGGCGCCTGCAGCGGCGCGACTGGGGCATCGCCGCCGTGGCCGGCCTGTTCCTCGCGGTGCATTTCGCCACCTGGATCGCGTCGCTGCACTACACCTCGGTCGCCAGCAGCGTCGCGCTGGTCACCACCAACCCCATCTGGGTCGGCCTGCTGTCCTGGTGGCTGCTCGGGGAGCCGCCGACGCGGCGCACGGCCGCCGGCATCGCCATGGCGGTGGCGGGCAGCGCGCTGATCATCGCCTCCGACCTGTCGGCCGCGCCGGGCACGGTCGGTCGCGACCCGCTGCTCGGCAACGCGCTGGCGCTCGCCGGCGCGGTGGCGATCTCCGGCTACTTCCTGGTCGGCCGCGGCCTGAACCGGCGCCTGACGCTGCTGGCCTACATCGCCATCGTCTACGGAGCGGCCGCGCTGGCCATGAACGGCATCGCGATGGCCGGCGGCCAGCCGCTGTGGTCGATTCCCGCCGCCGCCTGGCTGCCGATCGCGGCGATGGCGCTCGGCCCGCAGCTCGCCGGTCACACGATCATCAACGCGTCGCTGCGCCACCTGTCGGCGACCTTCGTGGCGCTGGCCATCCTCGGCGAGCCGGTCGGCTCGGCGGTGCTCGCCTGGCTGTTCCTGGGCGAGACCTTCACCGGGCTGCAGCTCGCCGGGTTCGCCACGCTGCTCTCCGGCATCGTGGTCGCCGCCGGCGGCGAGCGCCGCCCCAGCGCCCCGGAGCCCGCGCCCGAGCGGCCCTGACGTCCGGGCTTGCGTACAATTCCGGGGTTCGCCTGCGCCACCGAGCGCCGCGCCCCGAGGAGACCCGACCGCCATGACCGACGCCAACCGCCTGATCATCTTCGACACCACGCTGCGCGACGGCGAGCAGAGCCCGGGCGCGTCGATGACGCGCGAGGAGAAGCTGCGGATCGCGAAGCTGCTCGAGAAGCTGCGCGTCGACGTCATCGAGGCCGGCTTCGCATCGTCGTCGAACGGCGACTTCGAGGCCGTCCGCGCCATCGCCTCGACGATCAAGGAATCGATCGTCTGCTCGCTGGCGCGCGCCAACGACCGCGACATCTCGCGCGCCGCCGAGGCGCTCGAGCCGGCGCGGCGCAAGCGCATCCACACCTTCATCGCCACGTCGCCGCTGCACATGGAGAAGAAGCTGCGGATGACCCCCGACCAGGTGTTCGAGGGCGCGCGCCTCGCCGTGCGCTTCGCGCGCAAGTTCACCGACGACGTCGAGTTCTCGCCCGAGGACGGCTACCGCTCGGAGCCCGAGTTCCTCTACCGCGTGCTCGAGGCCGCGATCAAGGAAGGCGCGACGACCATCAACATCCCCGACACCGTCGGCTACGCGGTGCCCGAGCTCTACGGCGCGTTCATCCGCGACCTGCGCGAGAAGATCCCCAACTCCGACAAGGCCGTCTGGAGCGTGCACTGCCACAACGACCTCGGCATGGCGGTGGCCAACTCGCTCGCCGGCGTGATGCAGGGCGGGGCGCGACAGGTCGAGTGCACGATCAACGGCCTGGGCGAGCGGGCCGGCAACACCTCGCTCGAGGAGGTGGTGATGGCGGTCAAGACCCGCCGCGACTTCTTCGGCCTGGACGTCGGCATCGACGCCAGCCAGATCGTCCCGATCTCCAAGCTGGTCTCGGGCATCACCGGCTTCCCGGTGCAGCCGAACAAGGCGGTGGTCGGCGCCAACGCCTTCGCGCACGCTTCGGGCATCCACCAGGACGGCGTGCTCAAGGCCCGCGACACCTACGAGATCATGCGGGCCGAGGACGTGGGCTGGGCGGCCAACCGGATCGTGCTCGGCAAGCTGTCGGGCCGCAACGCGTTCAAGCAGCGCCTGCAGGAGCTCGGGATCCAGCTCGACTCCGAGACCGAGGTGAACGCCGCCTTCGTGCGCTTCAAGGACCTCGCCGACCGCAAGGCCGAGATCTTCGACGAGGACATCCACGCGCTGGTGTCCGACGAGTCCGTCACCACCGAGAACGAGCACTTCAAGCTGCTGTCGATGCGCCAGTCGTCCGAGATGGGCGAGAAGCCGCAGGCGGCCGTCGTGATCTCCGTGGCCGGTGTCGAGCACAAGGCCGAATCCGAGGGCAACGGTCCGGTCGACGCGACCCTCAAGGCGATCGAGTCGAAGGTGTCCTCGGGTGCCGAACTGCTGCTGTACTCGGTCAACGCCATCACCACCGGCACCGAGTCGCAGGGCGAGGTCACGGTGCGGCTGGCCCGCGCCGGACGGATCGTCAACGGCATCGGCGCCGATCCGGACATCGTGGTGGCCTCGGCCAAGGCCTACCTGAACGCGCTCAACAAGCTCCATTCCGACGCGCCGCGGGTCAACCCGCAGCACGACGCCGTCACGCCCTGACGGACCCCGGTCACAGGGTCGACGGGCCGGCCCCGACCGGCGGTTTGGCCGGTCGGCTCCGTTCCGATATACTCAGCAGGTTCTGCTTCCGGCAACACGCCGGCGCGGAGCGTTTCTGATCCACCCCGCACGGCAGCGCATCCCGGCGCCGCCGCAAGTCACCCAAGGGAAATCATGGCCGTTGCCGAAATCGACAAGGCGAAGATCGTCGCCGATTACCAGCGTGCGCAGGGCGACACCGGTTCGCCGGAAGTCCAGGTCGCGCTGCTCACCGCTCGCATCAACGAACTGACCGGTCACTTCAAGACCCACGCGAAGGATCACCACTCGCGTCGGGGCCTGCTGAAGATGGTCAGCCGTCGTCGCAAGCTGCTCGACTACCTGAAGGGTCGCAACCCGCAGGGCTACAAGGCGCTCATCGAGCGTCTGGGCCTGCGCAAGTAACCCGGCCGTACGCACCGATGGTGGTGAACCGGGTGGCAGGATCCGATTCGGGGCCCCCGGCCCCGACGGTTCCGGTCGCTGCCCGGCTCCGGTAGCCCGTGGATGCCCGCTTCGTGCGGGCATTTTCGTTTGGCCGTCCGGAGCGAATGGAACTCGAATGAAGGCGAACCGCGCCGCCGGCTGATCGCGCGGGTCACAGCAAGCAAAGAGAGGACAGAGCGTGTTCGAAATCGCAAAGAAAACGATTCAGTGGGGGCAGCACACCCTGACCATCGAGACCGGCGAGATCGCCCGTCAGTCGTCGGGTGCGGTCGTGGTCACGATGGACGACACCGTGGTGCTGGCCACCGTGGTGGGTCAGAAGAACGCCAAGCCGGGACAGGATTTCTTCCCGCTGACGGTCGACTACGTCGAGAAGTTCTATGCGGCCGGGCGGATCCCGGGGGGCTTCTTCAAGCGTGAGGGCCGCCCGACCGAGAAGGAGATCCTGACCTGCCGCCTGATCGACCGGCCGCTGCGGCCGCTGTTCCCGGACGGCTTCTACAACGAAGTCCAGATCATCATCCACGTGATGTCGAGCAATCCCGAGGTGGATTCCGACATCCCGGCGATGATCGGCGCGTCGGCCGCGCTCGCGCTGTCGGGCATCCCGTTCAACGGTCCGATTGGCGCCTGCCGCGTCGGCTACGTCGACGGCCAGTACCTGCTGAACCCGAACGCCTCGCAGCTGCCCGACAGCCAGCTCGACCTCGTCGTGGCCGGCACCGACGGCGCGGTGATGATGGTCGAGTCCGAGGCCAGCCAGCTGCCCGAGGACGTCATGCTCGGCGCCGTGGTCTACGGCCACGACCAGCTCCAGGCGGTCATCAAGATGATCGACGAGCTCGTCGAGATCGCCGGCAAGCCGGAATGGGACTGGAAGGCCCCGGCCCGCGACGAGGCGCTGATCGCGCGCGTCACCGAGCTCGCCGAGGGCGAGATGCGTGCCGCCTACGCACTGCGCAACAAGCAGGAGCGCACGCACCGCATCCGCGGCGTCGAGTCCGCCGCGATGGCGAAGATCGCCGAGGAAGCGGCTGCCGCGGGCAAGTCCGCGCCGGACAACAACACGCTGTCGAACATCCTGTACGACCTGCAGTCGAAGATCGTCCGCAACCGGATCCTGTCCGGCGAGCCGCGCATCGACGGCCGCGACACCCGGACCGTGCGCCCGATCAGCATCCGCACCGGCGTGCTCCCGCGCTCGCACGGCTCGGCGCTCTTCACCCGCGGCGAGACGCAGGCGCTGGTGGTGGCCACCCTCGGCACCGCTCGCGACGAGCAGATCATCGATGCGATCACCGGCGAGTACCGCGAGCGCTTCATGCTCCAGTACAACATGCCCCCGTTCGCCACCGGTGAGACCGGCCGCTTCGGCGCGCCCAAGCGCCGCGAGGTCGGCCACGGCAAGCTCGCCAAGCGCGCGCTCGCCGCGCTGATCCCGCCGGTCACCGAGTTCGCGTACTCGCTGCGCGTGGTGTCCGAGATCACCGAGTCGAACGGCTCCTCGTCGATGGCCTCGGTGTGCGGCGGCTGCCTCGCGCTGATGGACGCCGGCGTGCCGATCGACAAGCACGTCGCCGGCATCGCGATGGGCCTGATCAAGGACGGCAACCGCTTTGCGGTGCTGACCGACATCCTGGGCGACGAGGATCACCTCGGCGACATGGACTTCAAGGTGGCCGGCACCGACGCCGGCATCACCGCCCTGCAGATGGACATCAAGATCCAGGGCATCACCAAGGAGATCATGCAGGTCGCGCTGGCCCAGGCCCGCGAGGCCCGCCTGCACATCCTCGAGAAGATGGTGTCCGCCATCGGCGGCGCGCGTGCGGAGCTCTCCGACTTCGCGCCGCGGATGTACACGATGAAGATCAACCCCGAGCGGATCCGCGACGTGATCGGCAAGGGCGGCGCCACCATCCGTGCGATCACGGAAGAGACCGGCACCACGATCGACATCAAGGACACCGGCGACATCACCATCGCCGCGATCGACGCCGAAGCCGCCGCTCGGGCGCGCAAGCGCATCGAGGACCTGACGGCCGAGGTCGAGATCGGCAAGGTCTACGAAGGCACCGTGCTGAAGATCCTGGAGTTCGGTGCGATCGTCCAGATCCTGCCGGGCCGCGACGGGCTGCTGCACATCTCGCAGATCGCCAACGAGCGGGTCGAGAAGGTCGGCGACTACGTCAAGGAAGGCCAGGTCCTGCGCGTCAAGGTGCTCGAGGCCGACGACAAAGGCCGTCTGCGCCTCTCGATGAAGGCGGTGCCCGCCGAAGAGGGCACGCCTCCGGCCACCGCGGCCTGAGGTCGCTGCAGTCGGCGCGGCCCTCGGGCCGCGTCGTCGAACGGGGTGGCCTGCGGGCCGTCCCGTCGACAGGAACCCCCGCCGGGCTCGCGCCGGGCGGGGGTTTCTTCGTTCAGGGAGGGCGGCGGTGGCGCCCGGAACTCGGCAGCCGGGGCGGACGTGCTCCGGATCAGGGCTTCTGTTCGGTGGGCTCCGCCGGCAGTCGGGTCCCCAACGTGGCGGCTGCGGCATTGGCCTTGTCGAGCGCCGCGGCGCCGTTCTGCGCCGCCTTGCCGGCGGTCGCACCGACCACGGCGGTGGTGACCGCCGCATCCATGCAGCCCGCGAGCGGGAGGGCGAGCGCGCCGGCGAGCAGCAGCCGGCGCAGCGCCGGCATCGGGAGGGGAGGGGACGAGTCGGATCGACGTGCCATGGCGGGGACTCCGGGGGAGAGGCTGGCGCTCCCCGCGGTCGCCCGTCGAGGCGACGGTGACGGGCGAGCCCTGGTCCGAGTCTAGGCGCGGCCCCGGGCCGGGGCCCCACCGTTCGTCTGCCACCCAGGCGCGTCCGCCGGTCGCGGGGCCGACCTTCCCGCGGGAACGCTTCGACGCGTCACCCGACCGGCTTCAGGCGCCGAGTGCCGTCCACCGATCGCCGTCGAACCCGGCTCGCCCGTCGTCGACCAGCTTTTCCAGATGGGCCAGCAGCGAACGCTTCGCCACCGGATACAGCGCCGGCTTCACGTCGTCGTAGGCGTGCGGCACCAGTTCGTCGAGCGTGCCCGGACCCGTTCGGGCCAGCGCCGCGGCGACCTTCGCCTCGCGTGCGAGCCGGTGGGCGATCAGCTTGCGCATGGCCGGCTCCGCCGGTCCGAGCACATACCCGTGGGCCGGCAGGATGAAGTCGACCGGTTCGTCGGCCAGCCGGCCCAGCGAATCGAGATACGCCACCATGTTGCCGTCGGGCGGGTCCACCACCGTGGTCGAGCCGTTGAGCACGTGGTCGCCCGAGAAGAGCAGGCGATCTTCCTCCAGCACCAGACACAGATGGTTCGCCGCATGGCCGGGCGTGTGGATCACCCGCAGCGTCGAGTCGCCGACCTGGAGGCGCTCGCCGTCGGCGAGTGCCCGATCCGGCACGAACGTGGAGTGCGCCCGGGCCGTGGGTGCGGAGGCGAGGCCGAGGATCGGCACCGGGCGTCCCACCGCCTCGCGAAGCATCGGTGCACCCGGGGAGTGGTCCGGATGGGAGTGCGTGCAGACGATCGTCTGCAGTCCGTCGCCCACCGCCGCGGCGATGCGCGCGATGTGTTCCGGCAGCGCCGGTCCGGGATCGATCACGAGGTAGGCGCCGGGTTCGCCCACGATGTAGGTGTTCGTCCCCGGGCCGGTCATCATGCTCGGATTCGGCGCCGTGAGCCGGCGCACGTTCGCGCGCAGGGCCACCGGACGCTCGCTCTGCCAGTCCAGGTCGTGCACGACCTGTCCGTCGGGCGCCACCATCTCCAGCTCGCCGAACGCCATCTCGTCCTCGGTGTAGCGCGTGTCCTTGCCCGCCACGCGTCCGCCCCGCGGGCAGGAGGTGAACACCCGCGCCTGCGTGCGGCATGTCTCGAGCACCGCCTCCACCGTGTCGAAGCGCTCGAGCTGCCGTAGCGTGCGGATCGTCGGAAAGATCATGCTGAAGCCGCCTTCGGCGTGCCGCTTCAGGCCGCTTGCCGGGTGGATCCAGACCGGTTCGAACTGTTCGGCGCCGTCCGGATCAGGCGTCTGACCCGCCGGCATCGGCGCGACGAAGAACCGGACGTCGAAGCGCTTGGGCAGGTCGCGGTCCGTGATCCAGTGCGACAGCCAGCCCGTTCGGTCCACCGCCAGTTCCAGCCCTGCGCCTTCGAGCTGTGTGTACAGGTCGCCGTCGTGGCTGCGATCCAGCGTGGTCGCGAACGACGGATCCGCCGGCTCGTTCGTGCCTCGGCGCCAGGCCAGCAGCACCCCCAGTTCCTCGAAGGCCTCGCGCAGCGCCGCGGCCGCGAAGTGCCGATGAGCCTCGTCCTGGTCGGGGCGCGCCCGGGCCGCGCTCAGCGCTGCCGGCGACGCGTCCGCGGCGTCGAGCGCGCCGCCCGGAAAGACGTAGGCCCCCGGTGCGAAGCTCGCCGTCGGCGAGCGCCGCGTCATCAGGACCTGGAGACCTTCCTCCGGGTCATCGCGCAGCAGCAGGATCGTCGCAGCGGGCCGGGGAGTGACCGGCTCTCGCCAGCCGTGCAGCAGCTTGTCTCGTCGGATCATCGTCGTGGGGGCGCGGTCGGCGCGGCCGTGAAGAGGTTGGGTCAGCGGGCCCGGTCGCCGTGGCGTCCGGCACCCAGGGAGAATCGTTCGGCGCCGGTCAGCCACTCGCCCGAGTCGAGGGTCTCCAGTCCGATCGAGAACTCGGCGGCCAGCGCCGATTCCAGCGGCCGGCCCGTCTGCTCATAGGCCGAGCGCCGGTCGTTGCGCAGACAGGTCTGCGGCAGGCCGGCCAGTTCGTGCGCCAGTGCCACCGCGGCCGCGCGCGACGTGCCGTCCGCCACCACCCGATTGGCCAGGCCCATCGAAAGCGCCTCCTGCGCGTCGACCGGCCGACCCGTCAGGATCAGGTCCAACGCCCGCGACAGGCCGATCAGGCGCGGCAGTCGCACCGTTCCGCCGTCGATCAGCGGCACGCCGAAGCGCCGGCAGAAGATGCCGAACACCGCGCTCTGCTCGAAGATCCGCAGGTCGCACCAGAGGGCGAGCTCCGCACCACCGGCGACCGCATGGCCCGAGACGGCTGCGATGACCGGCTTGGAGAGCAGCATCCGCGACGGGCCCATCGGACCGTCGCCGGTGGGCTCCAGCCGGTTGCGGCGCTCCGCGTCCGCCATCGCCTTCAGGTCCGCTCCGGCGCAGAACGTGCCGTGGGCGCCTGCGAAGACCGCCACCGACAGCGACGGCTCCGCATCGAACGCTCGGAACGCATCCGCCAATGCCCGAGCCGTCGGGCCGTCGACCGCGTTGCGCGCCTCGCGGCGGTCGAGCGTGACGACGCAGACCGGGCCGTCCGTCTCGACGTGGACCATGCCAGGGAGGCGTCGTGCCGACTCAGGCCACGCCGACGCGAGCGAGGACGGCGGCCGACGGGTTGAACCGGTCGCCGAAACGGGCCGCGAGCGCCAGTGACCGCGACACGAAAGTCTGCGGGCCCATCGAGGCGACCCAGGCCAGTGCCGCGGCGGGGTCCGTCGGCAGCGACGGACCGAACATCTGCGTCAGCGACGGCGCCGCCGGTGCAGCCGGCTGCCCCAGCACCGTGAGTGCGGCGATGCACCGCAGCCGATCGATCACTTCCGGCCTGGAAAGCGCCTTGCTGCGGCGCTCGAAGGTCTTCAGACCCGACCACAGTTCAGGCGTCTCCGAGCTGTAGTCGTAGAAGCCCCCGCCCGCGGCGCGCCCCGACCGTCGGAAACCATGGGCCATCTTCTCGACCACGTAGACCGCCGGCTCCGGCATCCGTTTCGACTTCACACCGTGGGCGTGGCGATGCGGGGCCGGCGCGTGGGTGGGCGATGAAGCCGGTTTGGGGGCGTGATCGTGGCCGTGATCGTGGCCGTGGTCGTGGCCGTGCCCATGATCGTGCCCATGATCGTGGCTGTGATCGTGGTCGTGGTCGTGGTCGTGGTCGTGGCCGTGCCCGTGCCCATGATCCGCGTGCGCATGGGAGTCGTCGTGGTCGTGGTGCTCGCCGTGTTCCAGGGCGTGGAGTTCCGCGTGCAGCGCCTCATCGATCACGTCGAGCGACATGTCGTCGATGGTGGCCAGCAGACCGACCGGCATGCCTGCTTCGAGTGAGGCCGCCTCGACTTCGGCCGCCGGTACACCTTCACCGACCAGGGCCAGCGCCTCCGTGAAGAGCGCCGCGACGAGCGGGGTCGAGAACAGCGTGCGAGTAGAGGACTGGTGCGCGGGCGAGGAGTTCGGCATTGCAGCGGATCGGGCAAATCGGGGGCCCCATCATATCGCCTGCGCCATCCCCCTCAGCACCGTCGCTCAGGGAACCCTACGAGACAGCGTTTCAGGTCGCCGTCATGCGCAGGTGCTGAGTCGTGAATGCCCGTCCCGCCTGCAGATCCAGATATCGGACCACTTCCGCGTCGGCGATCAGATCTGCGCTGCATGTCGCCGAGAGCAGACTCGACGGGTCGACCGGACGGCACAGCGCGAAGCCCTGGCCGTAGTCGATGTCCAACTCGCGGAGTGCGCGCAGCGTGTCGAAGTTCGCCACGTACTCCGCGACGCATCGCATGCCCAGGTCCGAAGCGATGTCCCGGATCGCACGCAGAATCGCCGTGCTGGACGGATCCGTCGCCACCGACTTGATGATCTCCCCGTCGATCTTGAGGATCTCCGCGGGAATCGTGCGCAGATATCCGAACGACGTGTAGCCCGCACCGAAATCGTCCAGTGCCACCCGAGCCCCCATCGACCGGAGCTGTTCGGTGAATCGCGTCGTCGCTTCGATGTCGCTGACCGCGATGCTTTCCGTGATCTCGAAACAGATCTTTCGGGCCTCGACCGGGAAATCCGCCAGCATGGTCCGAACGTCGGCGTGGAACTGGACGTCGTTGAGCGAGACTCCGCTCACATTGACCGTCAGATATTCCAGACCGTCGAGCTTGCCTCGATGCGCGTTCAGCCATTCGCATGCGGTCCGCAGCGTCCACCGATCGATCTCCGGCATCATTCCGTTGCGCTCCGCAGCCGCAATGAACTGACTCGGAGGAATGATCTCGCCGTTGTCGGCGCGCATCCGGATCAACGCCTCCGCTGCGAACTTCCTGCGCGGATGCCGGATGTTCACGATGGGCTGCATCACCTGGAAGAAGTTCTCCGTCGGGAGACGGTCGACGATGCGGCCTAGGAGGCGTTTTTCGTTTAGGTATTGACTTAGACTCTCAGGGGTCTCAAGGGCAATAGTGACGGAACCACTGCGTTTCCGTTTTGCACGCTGGGTCGTCCTGAGTGAAACACCGATTGCCTGTTCAAGGCCCAGTGTCCCCGACTGACAAACAACACCGACACATACCGAAACGGCAACCGCCTTTCCTCCTACCGCGATCGGAAAGTTTGTGCAGGCCACAGCAATGTCGCGGATACGCTTGGCGGCATCTTCAATAGATCGATTCGGAAAGTAGACAACGAACGTATCGGCTCCGACCCGAGCAACCAATTCGCCGGTTTGGCAATGACCGTCGAGTCGCCTTGCGAAACTCTTTAGGACTACGTCGCCAGCCTCGTGTCCAAATAATTCGTTGATCGATTCGAAACGGGCGAGATCTACCAACGCCAAGCTGTAGTTGGTCGGGCTGTTCTCTTGCCTAGTCTCGTTGGTCAGCTCAAGGAGGCCGTGGACGTTCAAGACGCCGGTGAGTTGATCGTGATTGATCAATCGTTGCATTGCCTGCTTGGCAAGCTCGCGATCCGTTACGTCTTGGACGCTTCCCCGGATCTCCGTACCGTCACGTGTCCAGTTCAGATCAAGGTACAACGGTTTGGCTTCAGCAAGCGCCGCGGCAGGAAACTCCAATCGCGCTGACTCAAGCATTCCCGTCTCTGGCAACTGCGCAAGGGGCCTCACATGACCAAAGATATTGTTCCAACAAATGTCGGATGAAGAGGACGGGTGCTGCGGTGCAATGAGATTGAGGAACCTCTTGAAGGCGAGATTGAAGTGCCTGAGGCCCCCGTCGGCATCAAAGACAAAGAGAGCGATCGGACTTGATTGAAAGTTGTCTTCCTTCTCTCGCAGGGCGGCAAGTTCTCGTTTTTGAGATTCGATAGCCCGTGCCCGCTCTGTGTACAGACGCTCCGCAACTGCTGCCGCATTGATTGCAGATCCGACCAAGACACCTAGGAGGGATGCGCTGACTCGCGTGTCCCACAAACCCATGAAATATGCTATCTCAGCGATTACGCCGCTCATCGTTACTGCAAGTGCGAGCGCATAAAGTTGTGCTGATCTGTCCTTTGTCCTCCCAACTACGCGTACCAGAACATAAAGCAGCCATGCAGCGCCTGGAGCGGTCATGAGCCACCATGTTCGAAGAAACTCGGCATGATCGGCGAATGGACTCCACAGTAAGAGGAGCCCGAACGTCGCACAGGCGATTACGGTCGGTCTGTAGAGGCGAAGGTTATGTAGCTCCTGCCGAAACAGGATTATAAAAAGAGCGGTCTGGGTGATTGCCGCGAGAGGGAGCGTCGCCCGAAGCAGGGGCATTATTATGCTGATGGGGATGTCCATCCCAAGCCACTGCATGTCCCAGCCTGAGTTGAACGCGGCTACTCTAAGCATCAATAGGACAGTAAGGCCGAAAAGAACGGCAACCAGATCCCGGTTCCGCAGGGCGAGTAAGCCCATTGTTAGAGCTAGGACCGCGCATGCGCCGGCTAATGCGCCCCCCATGCGGTTAAAGCCTTCAACACTACGTTCAAATTCTTCGGCGTTCCAGGCGAAGAACTTCAGTACCATTGTGTACCGAGGAGTTACGCGCCCAATCACCTTTAGTGAGCTGTCGCTTGACGGCGGCAGTTCAATTGCAATCCCTCCCTTCACGTGTCGCCAAGCTAGGGGAAGCGGCTCCGACGTCGCGGAGCGCCCTAGTAGTACAAACGTCGCGTCTTCGGCTCGTAGATGTCGTACTTCAAGCAGGACGCTGCTGCTCTTTCGTGGCGTTACCTCTGTGTAGAGCCAGTAGGGCACCTCGGGTGAGAGTGAGCTGGATGATCCCGAAAGCTCAACGCGCGAACTCAGGTCTGCGGCAATCTTTCGTACATCAGTTTGTGCCGTTGAACTGACTGATCGGAAGGAAAACTTGATGCTCGCGTCCAGGGGTTGGCGCGCGCTAGAAAGAAGAAGAGCCGTCAGCGTAAGACCCGCAAGGACAATGAGCAGAAGGGTTAGCCCAAGCCAAACAGGTGCAAGCACTGAAGCGCGTGCTCCGATCGCTGCCTGCACGACTTCCGTCGGGCGACTGGATTGAAGCTGCTGTTTGGAGGGGGCCTTGCTGGCCTTTACACGAAACACAGGCGCTCGACGGCGGCAATTGACCGACCGAACGTATCAAGTGAGCCGAGGGATGGCTCCCGACGGCCGATCGACGCGCCTTAAGCTGTGACAGACGGGGCCAATCCTCGATAGAAGGCCCCTACAGCGTTGCGGAAGACTAGACAGATCTGAGTGGCGGTGCCTGCGACTCCGAGCTTCGTGGCGTAATCCAAGAGGCGAAGAGCGACGAGAACGTCTGCACGTCAGGGCAATATGTCTTGAGGAAGGCTAGGTGCTGCCTGTTGTTGGCCAGAAACTGCTCCGTTCGATCCATATCGAAGTACAGAACCGAAGCCGGGTGGCACATAGCTGACTTCACGAGAAACCTTTGCCCAGGATAGACCTCTCGGAAGCCAAATCCCTTGAAAAAGCGGTCGCGCGGACTTTCTGCAGCAACCAGTACGTAAGAGACCTCAAGCGCTCGGCAGCACGAATGCATCGCCTTCAGTAGCAATTTCAGTACGGTTCCATTGTCCTCGTCCGCGACTACCGAGAGGCGACCACCTTGAGCCAGCAACTTGCCATCGAACTGGTCGGGCAAGTTGACATGGCTTTCGAGCTCGATAGGCACGTCGATGTTCGTAAGCAGACGTGAAGTCCCCATTAAACGACCGTCTGAGATTCGGGTTGCAACAAATATAAAGGTGCCTGGCTGCGTGTCTTCGGGCTCCGGATGCCCTAGTGCCGCCGCATAGTCCGGCAGCCGCTTCGAATAGCCATCGACGCGGAGGGCGCAAACCTCTTCAAGCTGTTCGGTGGTCCGTACCAAACGCACGCTATAGCCGACTCGCAGAACGTTTGGCGGCGATGGATGTCGAACCGGGCGGGTCGCATCGACGGGTTCGCCTCGGGGAAGCGCAGCTAGAGAGACAGTCGAGTTCACAGGACAACCGGTCAGAAGCAGGCGCAAAATTGCTGCCTGTTGTCTGATGGTAGCTACCGTCTAGTTGGTTGAGTGTCTGTTAAAGGCAACACTCGGATTGCCGAGGGATGGTGCTGGGAATTCTGCACATACCCACTGCGATCCTTGTGCTGGCTTGTCTGCTATTCGCGGACATGAAGGCACGGTCCTCGGATCGCAAACACCCGGTCAAACCCCTGTAAGTAAGCAGTTTTCGGAGCGGACTGTCGAAGCATCGAGATGCGACAGCGCTCATGGGAGGGGCGAATTTGTGTCGAGACCTTGATCGCTGGGCCGATCGATCAGTTAGCCCAAATTTTGGTGTTCGATGGCACTTGACAGTTCGACGCGATGTGTGGGGTCAATGTGCGCTAGCTGTAGCCGCGTGAGTTCCGGCCAGCGTAGATGCGTCAACAAGACGGCGTCAGCTACCCAAGCTGCGAGTCGGGTTTGCTCTCAGCGGTCCTTCCCTGTGCAGTTAGGCGATGGAAGAGTTCCGCCGCATAGATGTGCGCTGCAATCTCATCACGCTGCGCCCTGACGGCATTGACGATCTCGCCGATCTCTTGCTCGTCGGATGCAGAAGAGTGACTGAGCGAAGAGATCGTTTCGCTGGCCGCCGCTAGGACTTCGAAGTGCGCAAGCGCCGTCTCGCAGGCTTGCAACGCCAAGCATAGGTCGCGTTGAGACCAAGCTTTGGAAAGATCGAATGCGCTCGGTTGCTGAATCTCCGACTCTACGAGAGCCTCCACGCGCCTGATGACCGTCGTGAGGCCTCGGCTTGTCTCCTCGGCAAGCCCAGGGTGTAGCAATGACGCAAGCCAATTTGCATGCATCTGAAGAATCTGATGTGAATGGAGCATGCGATGAAAGCTATGTACCAGCTCAATGCCGTACAAGGAAACAATGCTAGACGGTACATAGGGCCCGCTGAACGTGTTTGCTCGCTAGAGCAAGCCTCAAACTGAGAATTCGTCAATAGACAGTTCGTCTAGTTGTGCCTGACCGTTGTGATGTAGGAGAACGGGTCTGCGGCCTCATGGAATCCGCGCCTGCCTGCCGGCAGCAATTGAGTCACCATTTCGTGCGGGGATCTTTATATGAGCCTAGAACCCGATGTCGCAATAGGTCGTGAGCTTGAGAATCAGCGTCAGCTAAGAGTGGAGTTTCTAGCTGAGTATAGGCAGACGGCGCTTCGATGGGCGCGCCATGCCTCACTGTCTGGTGCCGTACTGTTTACTGTATTTGCCGCTATTGCTTGGACACTGGAGCCGGTCGCACTCGCGGCACAGCTAATGCGAGGCGCACTCGCTTCAATGTGTCTTGTCTTCTATGTGACCCTGTCAAAAGGGTGGTTGATAACTAGTCAAAACTACGTCAGGTTAGTTAGTTGCGCTGTGGCCTGCGTATTGATCGGTGCGGTATCGATGCCCGCGCTGCCTGTAGGAAACGATGGGGAATTTGCCATAAGGACCACGCCTGCAATCATATGCGGCTTGTTTGTGCTGTATGCATTCCTGAGGTTGCCAATAGCAATCTCGTCGAGCATTGGCGTTGCTGCCAGTTGCGTTGCTGTCTTGTGGGCTCCGCTTGTTTCGGGCGGTAGTGAGGGGGTTCGTACAGCTGTCTATTTGGTATTCACGAATGTTGTTGGGGTAGCAATATCATTGCTCATCGAGTCGCGCGAGCGCGAGCTCTTCTTCCAGCGAAAGGCTTCGGAGGCTGGTTGGAACGCGGCGCGTGTTGGGCAGAGAAGAGCAGAGGACGCGGAGCGCGAGAAAAGTCAGCTGATTGCTGCAGTAAGTCACGACCTAAGGCAGCCGATGATGGCGGCATCGGCTCATCTAGGTGTTATGAGCAATCGATTGTCTGAAGGAAAGCTCCAGCTGGCGATCGACCAAGCAAGCCGCGCTAGGGCGGCCGTTGATGTTTTGGGGGAAACCTTGGACCAGTTGCTTGTTGCTGCAAGGTATGAAAGTGGAGTTGAGCAATTAGTGATTGAGTCTGTGGATTTGAACGCGCTGCTTCGTGAAGTCTTGGACCCGCTCTGGAGCGAAGCGGATAGGCTGGGAGTCGATATTCGGGTGAAGCTTCCGTTGACAAGAGTGGTTGTCCGGACCGATCGTAGATCGCTGCGCAGGGTACTCACCAACATTGTTTCAAACGCTGTTAAGTTCACGCAGGGTCCTGACTCTCGGCGTCGTTCTGTCCTGCTTGCTGTACGCATTCGAGCGGGTTGTTGCAAAATCCGCGTCTTTGATACGGGGGTTGGTATCTCAGGCGATAGGCTGGATGATATTTGGAGACCCTTCGTCCAGTTGAGCGATTGTGGTCGGGAGCGGGACAAGGGGTTGGGGTTGGGTCTATTCCTTGTCCGGCGAATTATTGCGGGGTTGCCGCTCCACTCGGTTGAGGTTCGATCTAACGTCGGTAGGGGCTCGACGTTCTCGGTGTCAGTTCCGATTTCTGAATCGTCTGATGATGTTGTTCCCATCTCTGCGAGCAGTTCCGCTGCTGACATTCCTAGTCAATCATGTTTTGACTTGTCAGATGCTCGTGTTCTTGTCCTGGAGAACGATCAATCGGCACGACTCGCTCTTGTGGATCTTCTGGAGTCATTTGGCGCATCGGTTGCGTCTGGGTGGGCGGTTGAGCAGCTATTGGTTGAGCATTTTCGAGACGAGCAGTTTGTCGAGGTGATCGTCTGTGACTATCAGTTGTCTGACGGGTTGACGGCTCCTGATGCTTTGGCTGCAGTTCGCGCTAGTCTCGGCTACTCGCCATCGGCGCTGGTCATTACGGCAGAGCACGTATCAGCCTCCTTGCGTGAGCGGTGCGGAGTTGACGTTACTATTATTTGTAAGCCGTTTGATATCGACGATCTGATGCGCCATGTGACCGCTGCTGTTGAGACGAATAGGCGGCGGAGAGTGCCTTGGCTGAATACTTTGTGAGGACACAATGATCGAACGCACCCTCTACACCGAGAACCACCTGCAGTTCCGCGACACGGTTCGTCGCTTCCTCGAGAAGGAGGTGGCGCCCCATCACGCACGCTGGGAGGAGCAGGGCTATGTC
>RPRK01000033.1 GCA_003818495.1 Burkholderiales bacterium | reverse complement strand
TTCTTGGCCGCCGGCTTCTTCGCCGCGACTTTCTTGGCGGCCGGCTTCTTCGCAGCGACCTTCTTGGCCGCCGGCTTCTTCGCCGCGACTTTCTTGGCGGCCGGCTTCTTGGCGGCGACCTTCTTGGCGGCCGGCTTCTTCGCGGCGACTTTCTTGGCGGCGGGCTTCTTGGCGGCGGGTTTCTTGGCGGTTGCCATGGAGATACTCCTCAGGATGAAGTTGCGGTCATGGAAACCCGTTCCGGCACGGCACGCGGCCGTCCTCGGTGCGGGCTATTCATCGGCGCAAGAACGTAGAGAGGGTTTCCTACGCTAATGAATGCGGTGGCTCGTGCCGCGGGCCTGCGCGCGACACGAAAAAGGCGCCGTGCCTCACGGCACGGCGCCTGCAGCTTCATGGACGGGGACAGAACCGGCGCCCCGGCGCGCAGCGTCGCGGACAGACCGCGACCACAGGGCGTCGTGTGGCATGAAGAAAGCCGGTATGTGCGTGAAGTCCCCGTCAACTCGAGTCTCTAGTGCGGCAATCCGCGGTTTTCAGATGTCCGTCGCCTCAGTCCCAGCTCAGCGCGCCGCCGGTCTGGTACTCGGTCACGCGCCGCTCGAAGAAGTTCTGCTCCTTCTTCAGGTCGAGCATCTCGCTCATCCACGGGAACGGGTTCTCCGCTCCGGGGAACAGCGGGTCGAGCCCGATCTGCTGCGCACGCCGATTGGCGATGAAACGAAGGTATTCCTTGAACATCGATGCGTTCAGGCCGAGCACGCCGCGGGGCATGGTGTCCTCCGCGTAGCGGTACTCGAGATCCACCGCCTGGTGGAACAGGCCGACGATCTCCTCGCGGAACGCCGGCGTCCACAGATGCGGGTTCTCGAGCTTGATCGTGTTGACCAGGTCGATGCCGAAATTGCAGTGCATCGACTCGTCGCGCAGGATGTACTGGTACTGCTCGGCCGCGCCGACCATCTTGTTCTGCCGGCCGAGCGCGAGGATCTGCACGAAGCCGACGTAGAAGAACAGGCCTTCCATCAGGCACGAGAACACGATCAGCGAACGCAGCAGCGCCTGGTCGTTCTTCGGGGTGCCGGTGACGAAGTCGGGGTTCGTCAGCGTGTCGATGAACGGGATCAGGAACTCGTCCTTGGCCCGGATCGAGGCGACCTCGTGGTACGCGTTGAACACCTCGCCCTCGTCGAGCCCGAGCGACTCGACGATGTACTGGTAGGCGTGCGTGTGGATCGCTTCCTCGAAGGCCTGGCGCAGCAGGTACTGGCGGCACTCGGGCGCGCTGATGTGCCGGTAGGTGCCCAGCACGATGTTGTTGGCCGCGAGCGAGTCCGCGGTCACGAAGAAGCCGAGGTTGCGCTTGACGAGGCGACGCTCGTCTTCCGACAGGCCGCCGGGGGTCTTCCACAGAGCGATGTCGCGCTCCATGTTGATCTCCTGCGGCATCCAGTGGTTCGCGCAGCCGGCGAGGTACTTCTCCCACGCCCACTTGTACTTGAACGGCACCAGCTGGTTGACGTCGGCGGCGCCGTTGATGATGCGCTTGTCCTCGACACGCACGCGGCGCGTGTCCTTGGCCAGCTGGGTGCCCGAATGCAGGCGCAGCGCCTCTTCGGCGGGGGTCAGCGCGACCTCGTCGTTGGACACGCGGGTGGCGGTCCGGACGGGGGTGCCGGCGAGGCCGAGGGAGGTCGGGGTCGGAACGGAGGGGGCGGCGGGAAACCGCGGGACGGGCATCGCGGCCGGCCGCGGCGACGGGCCGGCGGCAGGCTGGAGCGGCTTGGCAGGAATCGGTTCGTCCCAGGACAGCATCTAATGTCTCGCTTTAGTTGGGTCGCATAACTGCTTGTACCAACGCGAGATTCCGCCGTTATTCACAGTTCGGAATCTTACGGAGGACGTCGGGCGCTTGCAACGGGTTGGCACTCACCAACTTGACTTCCCGGAGATTTCGTTGGCGTCCATGCAACAGTCAAGGCATGGATCACCGTTCGTCCGGTTTGTCAAATCGCCTGTCGGGACCGTTCGCCGCGTGCCTGTTGCACCTCGGCGACGGCGCCCGACGGGCGCCCCGTTCAATCGTTCACTGGCAGGCCTCGCATTCGGGATCGTCGAGCGCGCAGAACTTCGGCGCGATCGGCTCGTCCGACATCACGGGACCCACGGGTTTGGATGACTGCGTGTTGTACGAGAAGTTGCCGCCCGCCTCGCCGCCGGACGACACCGCGTTGAGCTGGCCGACACGGTCGGTCGTGCTCTTCTCGGCGTGCGTCGCGCCCTGCGTGCGCAGGTAGTAGGTGGTCTTCAGGCCACGCAGCCACGCGAGCGAGTAGGTCTCGTGCAGCTTCTTGCCCGAGGCACCCGCCATGTAGATGTTCAGCGACTGCGCCTGATCGATCCACTTCTGGCGACGCGACGCGCACTCGACCAGCCAGCTCGGGTCGACCTCGAAGGCGGTGGCATAGATCGCGCGCAGGTCGGCCGGGATGCGGTCGATGCGGGCGGTGCTGCCGTCGAAGAACTTCAGGTCGGCGACCATCACCTCGTCCCAGAGACCGAGCTTCTTCAGGTCGCGCACCAGGTAGTCGTTGACCACCGTGAAGTCGCCCGAGAGGTTCGTCTTGACGTACAGGTTCTGGAAGGTGGGCTCGATGCAGGCCCCCACGCCGATGATGTTCGAGATGGTGGCGGTCGGCGCGATCGCGATGCAGTTCGAGTTGCGCATGCCGTGCTTGGCGATGCGGGCGCGCAGCGCGGCCCAGTCCATCGACTCGGACATGTCGACCTCGACGTAGCCGCCGCGCTCCTCGGCGAGCAGGCGCAGCGAGTCCTGCGGCAGGATCCCGCGGTCCCAGAGCGAGCCCTTGAAGCTCGCGTAGCGGCCGCGCTCGGCGGCGAGCTCGGTCGATGCCCAGTACGCGTGGTAGCAGACGGCCTCCATCGACCGGTCCGCGAACTCGACGGCGTCGGGGCTCGCGAACGGCGTGCGCATCAGGTGCAGGCAGTCCTGGAAGCCCATGATGCCCATGCCCACCGGGCGGTGCTTCAGGTTCGAGTTGCGCGCCTTGTTGACCGCGTAGTAGTTGATGTCGATCACGTTGTCGAGCATCCGCATCGCGGTGGTGATCGTGCGCTTGAGCTTGTCGTGATCGAGCGTCCACTGCCCGCCCGCGCCCTCGACCATGTGGGCGACCAGGTTCACCGAACCCAGGTTGCAGACCGCGATCTCGCTGTCGCCGGTGTTCAGCGTGATCTCGGTGCACAGGTTGGAGCTGTGCACGACGCCGACGTGCTGCTGCGGCGAGCGGATGTTGCACGGGTCCTTGAAGGTGATCCAGGGGTGCCCGGTCTCGAACAGCATCGAGAGCATCTTGCGCCACAGGGCGGTCGCCTGGATGGTCTTGTGCAGCTTCAGCTCGCCGCGCGCGGCCTTCTGCTCGTAGCCGACGTAGGCCTCCTCGAAGGCACGGCCGTACTTGTCGTGCAGGTCCGGGCAGTCGGCCGGCGAGAACAGCGTCCAGTCCTGGTTCTCCATGACCCGCTTCATGAAGAGGTCCGGGATCCAGTTGGCGGTGTTCATGTCGTGCGTGCGCCGACGGTCGTCGCCGGTGTTCTTGCGCAGCTCGAGGAACTCCTCGATGTCGAGGTGCCACGACTCCAGGTACGCGCAGACCGCGCCCTTGCGCTTGCCGCCCTGGTTGACCGCGACGGCGGTGTCGTTGACGACCTTCAGGAACGGCACGACGCCCTGGCTCTTGCCGTTGGTGCCCTTGATGTGGCTGCCCAGCGCCCGCACCGGCGTCCAGTCGTTGCCCAGGCCGCCGGCGTACTTGGCCAGCAGCGCGTTCTCCTTGATGGCCTCGTAGATGCCGTCGAGGTCGTCGGAGACGGTGGTCAGGTAGCACGACGACAGCTGCGAGCGCTGCGTGCCGGAGTTGAACAGCGTCGGCGTCGAGCTCATGAAGTCGAACGACGACAGCAGGTTGTAGAACTCGATCGCACGCGACTCGCGGTCGATCTCGTTCAGCGCCAGGCCCATCGCCACGCGCATGAAGAACGCCTGCGGCAGCTCGATGCGCTGCTCGTCGATGTGCAGGAAGTAGCGGTCGTACAGCGTCTGCAGGCCGAGGTAGGTGAACTGCGCGTCGCGCTGGGCGACCAGCGCGCGACCGAGCCGGTGCAGGTCGAACTGCTCGAGCTTCGGGTCGAGCAGGTCGGCCTCGACGCCGCGCTTGACGAAGCGCGGGAAGTAGTCGGCGTAGCGCTCGACCATCGCCTCCTGCAGCACTTCCTCGCCCAGCACCTCGCGGCGCACCGTGTGCAGCAGCAGGCGGGCGGCGACCTGGCTGTAGGCCGGGTCGGTCTCGATCAGCGCGCGCGCCGAGAGGATCGCCGACTTGTGGACTTCCTCGATGGGAATGCCGTCGTACAGGTTCTTGACGGTCTCGACCAGCACGTCCTGCGCGCTCACGGTGTCGCCCAGGCCGGCACAGGCCGACTCGATCAGCGTGCGCAGCATCCCCTCGTCGAGCGGCCGCACGACGCCGGCGTCGAGCACGCCGATCCGGGGGCCGGCGGGCTCGCCGGCCGCGACGGCCTGCGCCTGGCGCGCGGCGCGCTCCTGCGAGCGCTTCTCCCGGTACAGCACGTATGCACGGGCGACCTCGTGCTCGCCCGAGCGCATCAGCGCGAGCTCGACCTGGTCCTGGATGTCCTCGATGTGGAAGGTGCCGCCGGCCGGCTTGTTGCGCATCAGCGCGCCGATCACCACCTGGGTCATCTGCTCGACGAGCTCGCGCACGCGGGCGGAGGCGGCGCCGTGGCCGCCGTTGACCGCGAGGAACGCCTTGGTCATGGCGACGGCGATCTTGCCCGGCTCGAAGCCCACGACCGAGCCGTTTCGGCGGATGACCTTGAAGTCGACGAAGCGGGCCGCGTCGGCCCGGTGGTCGGACAGGTCCTGCGACGTCGCGAATGCCGACGGGGAAAGAACGGAAGGACGCTGCGCGGTTTCTGCAACCCTCTGCATGTCGGAAGCTCCACTGGTTCGATTCGAGGAATCACCCGGTGTCGCCAGCGTGCAGGGGGCCTGGCCCGGACCCCGACGGGTCCCGGCCGGTCTTCGCGCGTGCGTCGATCGGATGACGGTGTTCTGACGGCGATTCCCGTGCCCGGCCTGAAGGCGGCATGAGGCCGCGAGGCACTAGATCTGGGGGTCGACCGCTTGTGAGTGACTAATTCTAGTGCCTGGACGCCCCGCTCGCAAGTCCGAACCCCCCTCGGCCGGAGGGTCGATTCCTGCGCCCGAACAAGGATTTAGCGATGCATCCTGAAGCGCCGCATGGAGTCCGTCCCGAAGACCCGCACGGGGTCTGGATCGGCATGTCGGAACCCAGCGTGGATGCGGGCTGGCGCGGCGTCTCGACCCGCCGGGCCGCCTGTCATCACACGGTCATGGAAAATTCTTCGACATGCTGCGGCATTCGGACGGAAACGGTCTGGAGAGCCCGCATCCATCCAGGAGCGCTTCATAACGAGCCCAGTCGAAACTCGGCCCCGGGTCCGTCTTGCGGCCCGGCGCGATGTCGCTGTGACCGGCGAGGTGACGCAGCGGCAGGCGGGCGGCGAGCGCGCGCGTGAGCGAGGCGAGCACGCGATACTGGGGGTCGGTGTAGCGGCGCTCGCCGGTGCCCTCGAGCTCGATGCCGATGGAGAAGTCGTTGCAGCGCTCGCGACCGAGGAACGACGACGTGCCGGCATGCCAGGCGCGTGCCCCGACCGGAACGAACTGCAGCAGCTCGCCCCGCCGCCTCACGAGGAAGTGCGCCGACACCCTGACCGTCTCGAGGCCGGCCAGGCGCGGGTCGGCCGAGCAGTCGAGCGTGTTCGTGAACAGGCGCTCGATGGCGTCGCCCGACAGCACGCCGGGCGGCAGGCTGATGTGGTGCACGACGAGCAGCTCCGGCACGGCGCCGGCGGGACGTGCATCGTGGTTCGGCGACGGCACGCGGCGCGCCCGCCTGAACCAGCCCTCGCCGTCGAACGCTTCGTGCATCGGCCGGTTCAGCCGATGCCGAGCCGCTGCATGCGGTAGCGCAGCGCGCGGAAGCTGATGCCGAGCAGGCGGGCCGCGGCGGTCCGGTTGTGGCGGGTGCGCTCCAGGGCGCGCAGGATCGCGTCGCGCTCGACCGCATCGAGGTAGTCGGGCAGCGACTCCGGGATGCCGTCGTCGGAGAGCTTCGGGGCGACCGACGCGTCGACGGGCCTCGGTCGGCCTCCCGCCGCATCCATGCCGCCTCCCGCGCCCTCCAGGGCCGCGGCCCGTCCGCCCGCCTGCGCCGCGACGCCCTTCGCGTCCGCCTCGTCGCGGTCCTCGTCCGCACCGCCGATCTCGTCGGCGGGCTCGTTCTCGGACGCCTCGCGGCCGGCCGGCCGCAGCCCGAGGTCCTCGACGTTGACGACCTCGCCGTTGGAGAACGCGAGCGCGCGCTCCAGGATGTTCTCGAGTTCGCGGACGTTGCCCGGGAACCCGTAGCTCTGCAGGTAGCGCAGCGTCACCGACGACAGGCGCGGCGTGACCGGCAGGCCGGCGCGGGTCGCGAGCCGGACGAGGACCGACTCGGCCAGCACGCCGACGTCCTCGAGGCGCTCGCGCAGCGGCGGCATGCGCAGCTCGATCACGTTGAGCCGGTAGTAGAGGTCCTGCCTGAAGCGGCCCGCCGCGACGCACCGGGCGAGGTCCTGGTGGGTCGCGCTGACGATCCGCACGTCGACCGGCTCCTCGACGGTGGCACCCACGCGGCGCACGCAGCGCTCCTGGATCGCGCGAAGCAGCTTGACCTGCATCGACAGCGGCAGGTCGGCGACCTCGTCGAGGAACAGCGTGCCGCCGTCGGCCGCCTGGAAGAAGCCGGTCCGATCCTGGTCGGCCCCGGTGAAGGCGCCCCGCTTGTGGCCGAAGAACTCCGACTCCATCAGGTTCTCGGGAATGGCGCCGCAGTTGACCGCGACGAACGGCTGGAGCGCCCGGCTGCCGAGCCGGTGGATGGCCCGCGCGGCGAGCTCCTTGCCCGAGCCCGACTCGCCGGTGATCGCCACCGGCGCCATGCTGCGGGCCAGCCGGGCGATGCTCGCGCGCACCGCCTCGATCGCCGGGGACACGCCGAGCAGCAGGCCGCCCGCCGCGGGCGCGGGCGGGGTCGCCGGGGTCGGCACGATGCGGGCGGCGGGGGTGGCGTCGAACGAGGGGGCGCGGGCCGTCGCGGGACGCGGCGCCTCGGCCGCGCGGGCGGGCGGCGGCGGCACGGCCACCTCGACCGCGGCGCTCGCCGACAGGCTCAGCGCCGAACGGACCAGGGCCCGCAGCGCATCGAGACCGACCGGCTTCGACAGGTAGTCGAACGCACCGGCCTTGAGCGCGGCGACCGCGCTCTCGGCGCTGCCGTATGCGGTGATCACGGCGACCGGCGTGTCGGGATGGTCGGCGCCGATCTGCGCGACCAGCGACAGGCCGTCGCCGTCGGGCAGGCGCATGTCGGTCAGGCACAGCGCGTAGCGGCCCGACGCCAGCAGCCGGCGCGCCGAGGCGAGGTCGGCCGCGCAGTCGACGTCCAGCCCCATGCCCACCAGCGTCAGCTCGAGCAGCTCGCGCAGGTCCGCCTCGTCGTCGACCACGAGCGCGCGGGGCGCGCGCAGGCCGCGGGCGAGGGTCCGGTTCTGTTCAGGCGGCATGGAGCTCATCTGGAGGCGCCGGGCACGGGAGCGGGCTCGACGACGAAGGCGCTGCGGAGGGGCGGATTATCCCCTGCGGGCCGATAGCGGATCGTCGCGCCGTTGGCGGTGCACAACTCGCGGGCCAGATGCAGGCCCAGCCCGGTGCCTCGGGTCTCCGTGGTGAAGAAGGGCTCGAACAGATGGACCCGCGAGGCCGGGGACACGCCCGGACCGTCGTCGGAGACGACCAGCGACCAGCGCCCGCCGGCGTCGGGCGCCCAGTCGACGCGGACGGCGCCGCGCGCGGGGCTGGCGTGCCGCAGCGCGTTGCCGAGCAGGTTGAGCAGCACCTGCCGCAGGTTGCCGGCATCGAACCAGATCGGCGTGTCGCCCTGCACGCGGCACTCGATGCGGCGGGCGTCGGCGCCCGACTGCGCGACCAGCTCGGCGATCGCCTGCACGAGGAAGGGCTCGGCCGGCAGCGGCTCGGGCGTCGCGCTGCCACGCCGGGAGATCGACAGCACGTCCTCGATGATCCGGTCGATCCGCCGGCAGTTGTCCTCGACGATCGTCGACAGCCGTTCCAGGCGCGGCTCGCCGAGCTGCTCGGCGAGCAGCCCGTTCGCATGCCGGATCGCCGACAGGGGGTTGCGGATCTCGTGCGCGATCGAGGCCGACAGCCGGCCCATCGAGGCGAGCTTGAGCTGCTGCGCCCGCGCCTCGAGCCGACCCAGGTCCTCGAGCACGACCACCTCGTCGGCGCCTTCCGCGGGAACGCCGAGCCGGCGCGCCCGCAGGCGCCGCTCGGCACCCTCGATGCCGGGGACGACGAACTCGGCGACGTCGGCGACCGGCTCGGCGTCCGGACTCGGCGGGCCGATGCCGAGCGCCGCCCGCAGCGGCAGGAGGCCGGGCAGCGCGGCCGCACCCGGGGTCGCACCCGCGAGCATGTCGCGCGCCGACCGGTTGATCGCCCGCGGCTCGCCCCGGGCGCCGAGCACGATCACGCCGTCCGGCAGGTCCGCGATGACGGCCTGCGTGACCGCGAGCTGGTTGCGCAGGTCCTCGCCGCGGCGCCAGGCGAGCCGCTCCTGCGACTCGAGGCGCCGGGCGAGCCGGCCGACGACGGCGGCCGTGACCAGCAGCACCGCACCGGTCAGCCCGGCCTGCACGAAGGCCGAATCGCCCACCTGGCCGTCGAGGCCCCGCCAGCCGGTCTCGGCGAGCAGCAGGAGCGTCGAGACCGCCGCGAACAGGGTGCCGACCCGCGCGCCCACCAGGATCGCCGCCCCCGCGTTGGGCAGCAGCAGCAGGACCGCCAGCCCGGTGCGCTGGCCGCCCGAGGCATGCATCAGCAGTGCCAGCGCGGCGACGTCGAACGCGATCTGGATCACGGCGAGCGTGGGCAGCGGCACCCGGCCGGGTCGCGTCGACAGGACGAAGAACACCCCCGCCAGCACTAGGTAGACCGCGGCCGAGGGCAGGAACAGCCCGGGCTCGAAGCGCTCGTCGAGCGAGCCCATGCCCCGCATGACCGGCACGTAGGCGATCAGCAGCGCCGCGACCACCAGCCGCGCCAGGGCGAAGTACTGGAACGAGCGGCGCCAGGCGGGCCAGCCCTCGGCGTCCCGGCCGGACACGCGCTCGGCCGGCGGCGGGCCGCCCACGTCAGCGGCCGTCGCGACGGGTGGCGTCCACCGGCCCGGCGACGCCCGCGGCGTCGCGATGCGCGTCGCTGCAGTAGACCTTCCCGCCCGAGAAGCGCGCCTCCGAACCCGGCAGGTGCACGCCGCAGACCGCGCACTGCATCATCAGCTCGGGGGCGTTCGGCCGGCGCGGCTCGCGCCCGGCCTCGGCGGCATCGCCGTCGTTGCCGCCGGCGGCCGCGGGCGGGTCGCCCGCAGCCCGGGCGGCGTCGCGCGCGCGCTCGGCGCGCACGCGGCTGATCGTCCAGAGCCGCCAGGCGCCCCAGACGAGCAGGCCGATCACGACCCAGGTCATCACCTTGCCCATCGTCGCGCCCCCCGTCCGTTCAGTAGCGCCCGAGCATCACTTCGAACACGAAGCGCGTGCCGACATAGGCGAGCAGCAGCACGGCGAAACCGCCGAGGGTGAAGCGCGTGGCGATGCGCCCGCGCCAGCCGCGCACCGCGCGCCCCGCGAGCAGCACGCCGAAGAAGGCCAGGGAGACCACCGAGAAGACGGTCTTGTGCTCGAGCCGGAACGGCCGGCCGAACACCTCCTCGGAGAACATCATCCCGCTGATGGTGGTGGCCAGCAGCAGCACGAACCCCAGGCCGATGAAGCGGAACAGCAGTCGCTCGAGGACCATCAGCGGCGGCATCCGCCCGAGCCAGCGCGCCATCGCGCCGCGCTCGGCCTCGAGCACCGGGCGCTGCAGGTCGCGCTGGACCCAGAGCATCAGCAGGGCGTGCAGCGCGGCGAGCAGCAGCACGCCGTAGGCGAGCGTGCCCGCGAGCAGGTGGGGCACGAAGAGCGGCGCCTGCTGGGCGGCCTCGAACAGGCGCCCGGGCCACACCAGCGGCATCAGCAGCATCACGAAGGCGAGCGGCAGCACCACGAGGCGCAGCGCCTCGAGCGACGTGCGCCGGCCCTCGAACCACAGCAGCACGAGCCCCACCCAGAGCGTCGCGGACAGCACCTTGGCGAACCCGAAATGGAAGCCGCCGCGGTCCAGCGGCCAGGCGAGCGACGCACCGTGCAGCACGACCGCGACCGGCAGCAGCCAGCGGGCCGCCGGCTCCGCCGGGCTGTGCCCGACACCGCCCGGGGCGGCCGGCACCGGCGCCGCGCTCGAGGCGGCCCGCCACGCACCGAGCCAGATCGCGCCGTACAGCGCCGCGGGCAGGGCGAACAGAATCAGTACAATCGTCACGATCGCAGTGTAGCGCAGGCCCCATGTTCGACAATCTGTCCCAAAGGCTCGCCCGCGTCGTCAAGACGATGCGCGGCGAAGCCCGCCTCACCGAGGCGAACACGCAGGAGATGCTGCGCGAGATCCGCATCGCCCTGCTCGAGGCCGACGTGGCCCTGCCGGTCGTGCGCGACTTCATCGCGAAGGTGCGCGAGAAGGCGCTCGGCCAGGACGTGGTCGGCAGCCTGTCGCCCGGCCAGGCGCTGGTCGGCGTCGTCCACCAGGAACTGACCGCCCTGATGGGCGGGGCGACGGCCGAGCTGAACTTCGCGACCCAGCCCCCCGCCATCATCCTGATGGCGGGCCTGCAGGGCGCCGGCAAGACCACCACCGTCGGCAAGCTGGCCAAGCGGCTGCGCGAGCAGAAGAAGAAGGTGCTGACCGTCTCCTGCGACGTCTACCGGCCGGCCGCGATCGACCAGCTCGAGACCGTCACCCAGCAGGCGGGCGCGGACTTCTTCCCGTCGACGCCCGATCAGTCCCCGGTCGACATCGCGCGCGCCGCCGTGCTGTGGGCGAAGAACCACTACCACGACGTGCTGCTGGTCGACACCGCCGGCCGCCTCGGCATCGACGAGGCGATGATGAAGGAGATCGCGGCGCTGCACGCCGCGCTCGACCCGATCGAGACGCTGTTCGTCGTCGACGCGATGCAGGGCCAGGACGCGGTCAACACCGCGCGCGCCTTCAAGGACGCGCTGCCCCTCACCGGCGTCGTGCTGACCAAGCTCGACGGCGACTCGCGCGGCGGCGCCGCGCTGTCGGTCAAGGCCGTCACGGGCTGCCCGATCAAGTTCGTCGGCGTCGGCGAGAAGCTCGCCGGGCTCGACGCCTTCCATCCCGACCGGATGGCCAACCGCATCCTCGGCATGGGCGACATCGTCGCGCTGGTCGAGCAGGCGCAGGCCAACGTCGACCAGCAGGCCGCGAAGGACCTCGCCGACAAGCTCAAGTCGGGCAACCGCTTCGACCTCAACGACTTCCTCGCGCAGATCTCGCAGATGAAGAAGATGGGCGGGCTGTCGTCGCTGATGGACAAGCTGCCGGCGCAGATGCAGGCGGCCGCCGGCCAGGCCGACATGGACCGCGCCGAGCGCGACATCCGTCGGATGCAGGGGATCATCCATTCGATGACCCCGGGCGAGCGCCACAAGCCCGAGCAGATCAAGGCGAGCCGCAAGCGCCGGATCGCCACCGGTGCCGGCGTGCAGGTGCAGGACGTCAACCGGATGCTGGCGCAGTTCGACCAGATGCAGTCGATGATGAAGAAGATGCAGAAGGGCGGCCTCGCGAAGATGATGCGGGGCATGAAGGGGATGATGCCGCGCTGAAGCCGTGGGCAAACCTACTGCGCGTCCCGAGCCGACGCCTGTGGTGCTCGCCGTACAGCCGTACGGCTGCGCTCCTCGGCGCCGGCTCGGGCCTGCTCGCTACGGTTTTCCCACGGCTTCGATACGTCGCGGACGCACGTCATGAACCCTGATCGCCCTTCCCTCACCTCCGCCGACCTGCCCGACGGCATCGGCCGCGTGCTCGTCGAGCCCGCCGACACCGCCGGCTTCCTGACCGACTGGCGCCGCCGCTGGACAGGCCGCGCGCTGGCCGTCGTGCAGCCCGGCTCGACCGACGAGGTCGCCACGCTGGTGCGCTGGTGCGCCGCGCACGGCGTGCCGATCGTGCCGCAGGGCGGCAACACCGGCCTGACCGGCGGCTCGGTCCCCGACACCTCGGGCCGGGCCGTGGTGCTGTCGCTCGCGCGGATGAACCGCGTGCGCGCCATCGACCCGGTCAACGACACGATCACCGTCGAGGCGGGCGCGGTGCTGGCGTCGGTGCAGGCGGCCGCCCGCGAGGCGGGGCGCCTGTTCCCGCTGTCGCTCGCGGCCGAGGGCAGCTGCACGATCGGCGGCAACCTCGCCACCAATGCCGGCGGCACCGGCGTGCTGCGCTACGGCAACGCGCGCGAGCTGTGCCTGGGGCTCGAGGTGGTCACCGCGGCGGGCGAGGTCTGGAACGGCCTGCGCGGCCTGCGCAAGGACAACACCGGCTACGACCTGCGGGACCTGTTCATCGGCGCCGAGGGCACGCTCGGCGTGATCACCGCGGCCACGATGAAGCTCTACCCGCAACCGGCCGCGCAGGTCACCGCCATCGCCGCGGTGGCCTCGCCGCATGCCGCGCTCGCCCTGCTCCAGCTCGCCCGCGGCCTGCTCGGCCCGTCGCTGACCGCCTTCGAGATGATGTCGGACCTGTGCCTGTCGCTGGTCGCCCGCCACTTCCCCGACTGCCCGAAGCCGTTCGCCGACGCCCCGCCCTACTGCGTGCTGCTCGAGACCTCCGACCCCGAGAGCGAGGCGCATGCCGCCGAGCGCTTCGATGCGCTGATGGCCCGCGCGATCGAGGACGGCATCGTGTCGGACGCGGTGGTCGCTCAGTCGATCGCGCAGTCGCGCCGCTTCTGGGCGCTGCGCGAGAACATCTCCGAGGCGCAGGCCGCCGAGGGCAAGAACGTCAAGCACGACATCTCGGTGCCCATCTCCGCCATCGGCGACTTCGTCGAGCGCACCGACGCGCTGCTGGCCCGCCACTTCCCGGGCATCCGGATGGTGGTGTTCGGCCATCTGGGCGACGGCAACCTGCACTACAACGTCTCCCCGCCCCTGGGTGCGGACGGCGACTCGCTGCTGGCGCAGCAGGACGCGATCAACGCGCTGGTCCACGACGCGGTGGCCGCCGCGGACGGCTCGATCTCGGCCGAGCACGGCATCGGCGTGCTGAGGCGCGACGAGCTGCCGCGCTACAAGTCGCCGGTCGAGCTCGCGCTGATGCGCAGCCTCAAGCAGGCGCTCGATCCGAAGGGGCTGATGAACCCCGGGAAGATGCTGGCCTGATCGCCCGGCCGCGGGATCGACCCGCCGGCCGACCGCCGTCGGTACCCGTGCAACGGGTGGCTGTCACGAAACCGTCATCGAGGCCTAGACTGCTCGGAGACCCTGCGGTGAAGCCTCCTCCGACATGTGCCGCCTCCTCGCCTATCTCGGTGCCCCGACCTTCCTGTCGGAGCACGTCGAACGTCCGCCCCGCTCGCTGATCGCCCAGTCGCTGACCGCGGCCGAGGCCAAGACGGTGACCCAGGGTGACGGCGTGGGCATCGGCTGGTACGGCGAGCGCTCCGAGCCCGGCCTGTACCGCGAGGCGCGGCCGGCCTGGTCGGACGAGAACCTGCGCGGCCTGTGCCGCCAGATCCGTGCCGGGCTGTTCTTCGCCCACGTGCGCGCCGCCACCGGCACCGACGCCTCGCGCGCCAACTGCCATCCGTTCGCCGAGGGCCGCCACCAGTTCATGCACAACGGCCAGATCGGCGGCTATGGCCGGATCCGGCGTCGGGTGGAAGGCCTGATCGACGATCGGGCCTACGACGCCCGGCTCGGCACCTCCGACTCCGAGGCGATCTTCCTGGCCGCGCTCTCGGGCGGGCCGACCGAGGACCCCGCGGCCGCCTACGCGCGGGTGCTCGAGGCGATCCTGCGGCTGCAGCGCGAACAGGGCATCCGGGCGCCGGTGCGCTTCGCGGCCTGCCACTCCGACGGACGCACGCTGCATGCGTTCCGGTGGGCGTCCGACGACCGCAGCCCGTCCCTCTACCTGCGCCGGCTCGACGACGGTGTCGTCGTCGCCTCCGAGCCCTACGACGATGCGCGCGGCGCCTGGGAGGCCGTGCCCTCGGACCGATCGGTCACGGTCGGTGCCGACGGCGTCGTGCGGATCGAACCCTTCGGGCCGGGCCTGCGGACCGCGGCCGCCGCTCCGGCGCCCGAAGCCAGCAGCGCCTGAGGCGCCCCCGGGGATCGTCCGCCCCGGTCAGGCCGCGCCCGCCCCCATCGCGGCCACCATCCGCAGCACCGTCGCCGACCCCGGGTCGGCGAGCGGCGCGACGATCGAGAAATGGTCGGCCCCCGCGGCCACCTCCATCCGCACCCGACGCGCGTCGTCGCTCGCCCAGGCCGCGGCCAGATCGGCACTCTGGCGCAGGTACTCCGGGCCCTCGGCACCGCCCACCAGGAGCGTCCAGTCGCCGCCCGCGGGCGGGGGCATGCCCACCGGCTCGGTCCGACGCGCCTCGCGCTCGTCCATCGCCAGCGTGTCGTTCAGGTAGCTGAGCCGGATCGGCTCGAGGTCGTACAGACCGCTGAAGGCGAATCCGCCGGCCGGGCGCGGGCCCGGGCCGGGATCGGCGGCCACCGCGGCGGTCAGGTGGCCGCCCGCCGAGTGCCCCCCGACCCAGACGCGGGCCGGATCGCCGCCGAAGGAGGCGGCGTTCGCGATCGACCAGGCGACGGCCGCGCGGACCTGCCGGACCAGCACGTCCATCCGGACGCCCGGCATCAGGTCGTACTCGACGTTGACCACCGCGACGCCGTGCGGCACGAAGCCCAGCGCGACGAAGTCGTTCTGCGCCTTCGTGAGCGACATCCAGTAGCCGCCGTGGATCCAGACCAGCACCGGCGCCGGGGCGGCACCGCGCGCGGCGTAGACGTTCACCGCCTCGCGCTCGCCGGCGCCGTAGCGCACGTCGAGACGCGGCGCGAGCGTGGTGCGGGCGCGTTCGCCCTCGACGGCCCAGCGCTCGATGTGCGCCGCGAACGACGGCACCTTCGTGCGGTTGTTGTACTGCGCGTCGAGCGCATCGCGGTCGTAGCCGCGGAAGATCGGGTCGGCCATGGGCTCAGTCCTTCGTGGAAACGTTCGCGGCGGCCGCCTGCTCGCGCAGCACCCGCTTGAGGAGCTTGCCGGTGGCGCTCTTGGGCAGCTCGGCCACCACGTCGACGCGCACCGGCACCTTGTAGGCCGCGAGGTGCTCGCGGCACCAGTCGATCACCTGCTGCCCGGTGAGTCCCGAGCCCGGCGTCGCGACCAGCGCCACCGCCACCTGCTCGTCCTTCACCGGATCGGGGACGCCGTAGACCGCGCACTCGTGCACGCCCGGCATCCGGTACAGGTACTGCTCGACCTCGGCCGGCCAGACCTTGAAGCCGGACACGTTGATCATGTCCTTCACGCGGTCGACGATGAACACGTAGCCGTCCTCGTCCATGCGGCCGATGTCGCCCGAATGCAGCCAGCCATCGCGCAGCGCCTCGGCGGTCTCGGCCGGACGGTTCCAGTAGCCGGCCATCACGCCCGGGCCGCGGATGACGATCTCGCCCCATTCGCCGCGCGGCCGCTCGCCGCCCTGCTCGTCGTGGATGGCGATCTCGAAGCCCTCGACCGCGCGCCCCACCGAGCCGAAGCGGTGCTCGACCGCGTCGTTGTAGGCGGCGAAGGGCGAGCACTCCGTCAGGCCGTAGCCCTCGAAGATGCGGCGCCCGAAGCGCTCGGTCCAGCGACGCGAGACTTCCTCGGGCATCGTGGAGGCGGCCGACATCTCGTAGCGGATCGAGGACAGGTCGCGCTTCGACAGGTCCATGCCGAGCAGGCCGATGAAGATCGTCGGCACGCCGAAGAACATCGTGATCCGCTCGCGCTCGATCGCCTCGAGCACGAGGTCGGGGACGAAGCGGCGGAACAGCGCGACGGTGGCGCCCGCGTGCACCGCGCCGTTCAGGATGTAGTTCTGGCCGTAGACGTGGAAGAGCGGCAGGAAGAGCGCGAGCCGGTCGTCGGCGCGGTAGCCCGAGGCCGCCGCCGCGGTGGCGACGTTGGTCGCGATGTTGTGCTGCGTGAGGGTCACGCCCTTCGGGAAGCCGGTGGTGCCCGACGAATAGAGCAGCGAGGCGGCGTCGTCGCTGCGGCGCTCGGCCGGCTCGAAGGGGGTGGCCCGGGCGGGCACGGCGGCGAGCCAGTCGGCGAGGGACTCGACGGCGGCGGACGGGGCCGGCGGGCTCGCCGCCACCGGGCCATCGCAGACCACCACGTGGCGCAGCGCCGGGCAGCGCTCGCGCGGCACGAACGCCGCGAGCTCGGCCAGCGTGAACACGACCGCTGCACCCGAGTCCGTCAGCAGGTACTCGACCTCGGCGGCCTTGAAGATCGCGTTGATCGACACGGTGACCGCGCCGAGCAGCTGGGCGGCGTAGTAGGCGACCGCGAAGTCGGGCACGTTCGGCAGGTAGATCGCGACCCGGTCGGCCGGGCCGACGCCATGGGCGCGCAGGGCATGCGCGAGACGCGAGGCGCGCGCGTCGAGCTCGCCGTAGGTGATCGTCGCGCCCTCGAAGAGGATCGCCGGATGTGCGGGTCTCTCGGTGGCCCGTCGGCGCAGCGTGGCGGCCAGGTTCATGTCGTGCTCCTCCGGCGCCGATTATCCATGCTTCGAGCGGGCGGCTAAGATCGGCGCTTTCCGAACGCCGCCGACCCGCCCGATGTCCGACACCGCCCCCCTCTTCCGCCGACCCGCCACGCTCGAGTGGCTCACGCAGATCCACAAGGACACCGCCGTCGAGCGGATGGGCATCGAATTCACGCAGGTGGGCCCGGACCGGCTCGTCGCGCGGATGCCGGTCGATGCGCGCACGAAGCAGCCGATGGGCATCCTGCACGGCGGCGTGTCGGTCGTGCTCGCCGAGACGCTCGGCAGCTGCGCGGCCTCGCTGACCCTGCCGCCCGACCGCTATGCGGTGGGCCTGGACATCAATGCGAACCACATCCGCGCGGTCAGGAGCGGCTGGGTCACGGGCACCTGCACGCCGATCCATGTCGGGCGCAGCACGCAGGTCTGGGCGATCGAGATCCGCGACGAGGCGGGGCGGCTGACGTGCACGTCGCGGATCACGATGGCGGTGCTGGAGGCGAACGCCGCGGGCGGGTAAGGCCCCGCGACTTCACTGCGGCGGTCTGTCCGCCGGCGCCGACAGCGCGCGCTCGAGTTCGTCGTCGTCGCCGCCCGGCGGCGCCGGCACCTCGATCCGCACGCCCTCGATGCTCGGGCCGCCCTTCACCGCTGACCCCGAGCCGACGAGCCCCGGAAACGCGATGATCGCGGCGACCATCAGCAGCTGGATCACCAGGAACGGCACCGCCCCCCAGTAGATCTGGCTGGTCGCGATCTTCGCGATCGGACGCTTCGTCACGCGGTCGACGTAGTCCTGGGCCGGTGCCACGCTGCGCAGGTAGAACAGCGCGAAGCCGAACGGCGGGTGCATGAACGAGGTCTGCATGTTCACCGCCAGCAGCACGCCGAACCACACCAGGTCGATGCCGAGCTTGTCGGCCACCGGCGCCAGCAGCGGCACGACGATGAAGGCGAGCTCGAAGTAGTCGAGGAAGAACGCGAGAAAGAAGACCATCACGTTCACCACGATCAGGAACCCGGTCTGGCCGCCGGGGAGCGCGGTCAGCAGGTGCTCGACCCACAGGTGCCCGTCGACCGCGTAGAACGTGAGGCTGAAGACCCGGGCGCCGATCAGGATGAAGACCACGAAGACGGTCAGCTTCGCGGTCGAATCCATCGCCTGGCGCAGCAGCCCGAGGTCGAGCCTGCGCCGGGCGAGCGCCATCGCGAGCGCGCCGGCCGCGCCCATCGCGCCGCCCTCGGTGGGCGTGGCGACGCCGAGGAAGATCGTGCCGAGCACCAGGAAGATCAGCAGCAGCGGCGGCACCAGCACGAACACCGCGCGCTCGGCGATCCGACTGAACAGCCGCAGCCCGAGCGCGCGGCAGCCGAGCGCGGCGGCGAGGCTCGCCCCCGCGCCGACAATCGACGACAGGATGCCCACCTCGTCGGCGGCGGCGCCGGGCGGCAGCCACAGCGTCGCGAAGGCCGCGGCCGCCGCGGCGCCGATGCCGACGAGCACCAGCAGCGACCCGTTCCCCGAGCCGCCGTCCGCCTCGCGCAGGCTGCGTGCCTCGATCGGCAGCGCAGGCACCCAGTCCGGTCGAACGAAGGCGATCGCGACCGTGTAGAGCGCGTACGAACCGGCCAGCATCAGCCCGGGCAGCATCGCGCCGGCGTACATGTCGCCGACCGAGCGGCCGAGCTGGTCGGCCAGGATGATCAGCACCAGCGACGGCGGGATGATCTGCGCGAGCGTGCCGGAGGCGGCGATCACGCCGCTGGCGAAACGCCGGTCGTAGCCGTAGCGCAGCATGATCGGCAGCGAGATCAGGCCCATCGAGATGACCGATGCGGCCACCACGCCGGTGGTCGCGGCCAGCAGCGCGCCGACGAAGATCACCGCGAACGCCAGACCGCCGCGCAGCGGCCCGAAGAGCTGGCCGATGGTGTCGAGCAGGTCCTCGGCCATGCCGCTGCGCTCGAGGATCAGGCCCATGAAGGTGAAGAACGGCACCGCGAGCAGCGTCTCGTTCGACATCACCCCCCAGACCCGCTCGGGCAGCGCCTGGAAGATCGCCGGCGTCAGCAGGCCGAGCTCGATGCCGATCAGGCCGAACACGATGCCGTTGGCGCCGAGCGCGAAGGCCACCGGGTAGCCGAACAGCATGAAGCCGATCAGCGACACGAACATCAGCGGCGCGAGGTTGTGGGCGATCAGATCAAGCATCTTCGGCCTCCTTGCGGCGACGGATCTCTTCGGCGAGCAGCGCCTCGGCACTCGGCCCGGTCTGGCGCACCACCGGATCGGGCGCACGGCCGCGCAGGAACGCGATGCGCTTGATCAGCTCGGACAGTCCCTGGAGCACCAGCAGCGCGAAGCCGACCGGCATCAGCAGCCGGGCCGGCCAGACGATCAGGCCGCCGGCATTGCTCGAGACCTCGCCGCGCGTCCAGGCTTCGACGAACGGCGCCCAGGACAGCACCAGGATCAGCAGGCACATCGGCATCAGGAAAAGCACGGTGCCGACGACCTCGATCCAGGCCTGCCCGCGCGCCGACAGCCGGCTGGAGAGGATGTCGATGCGCACGTGCTGGTTGTGCCGCAGCGTGTACCCGGCGCACAGCAGGAACACGGCGGAGAACAGGTACCACTGAACCTCGAGCCAGGCGTTCGAGCTGACGCTGAAGGTGTAGCGCACGACGGCGTTGCCGGCGCTGATCAGGACGGCGACGAGCACGAGCCACAGCGCGGTTCGACCGACACGCTCGTTGAGGGCGTCGATGGCGCGCGACGCGCCGATCAAGGCATTCATGGGGACTCCGGGAGAGGGGGGACCGGACGCGGCACCGGCGTCCCGGGGCCCTGCCCCGGGACGCCCGCGCGTCAGTTGCGACCGGCGCGCTGTGCGCTGATGGCGAAGCTCTCGAACCGGTGCTCGGCGACCGCAGACCACTGGACCTGCTCGTCGCGGAACCGGCGGTAGGACTCGTAGACCTTCTTGAACCGCGGGTTCGCCGCGGCGGTCTCGTCGAACAGCTCGTTGGCCGCGCGCCAGCAGGCGACCAGCACCTCGTTGGGGAACGGCACGATGCGCGCGCCGCCGGCGATCAGCCGCTTGAGCGCGGCCGGGTTCATCGCGTCGTAGCGCGCGAGCATCGAGACGTTGGCCTCGTGACACGCCGCCTCGAGGATGGCCTTGTACTCCGGCGGCAGTGCCGCCAGCGCCTTCTCGCCGACGAAGAGATCGATCTCGGTGCTGCCTTCCCAGAAGCCGGGGTAGTAGTAGTTCTTCGCGACCTTGAAGAAGCCGAGCTTCTCGTCGTCGTACGGCCCGATCCACTCGGCCGCGTCGATCGTGCCCTTCTCGAGCGCCGGGTAGATGTCGCCGGCGGCGATCTGCTGCGGCACCACGCCGAGCTTCGAGAGCACCGCGCCTCCGAACCCGCCGATGCGGAACTTCAGGCCCCTGAGGTCATCGAGGGTCTTGATCTCCTTGCGGAACCAGCCGCCCATCTGCGCGCCGGTGTTGCCCGCCGGGAAGTTGACGATGCCGTAGTCCTTCATGAACTCGCGCATCAGCTCCAGCCCGCCGCCATGCTGCATCCATGCGTTCTGCTGGCGGGCATTCAGACCGAACGGCACGGCGCAGGCGAACGCGAAGGTCGGATCCTTGCCGTAGAAGTAGTAGGGTGCGGTGTGCGCGCACTCGACGGTGCCGTTCTGCACCGCATCGACCACCGAGAACGGCGGCACGATCTCGCCGGCGGCGAACACCTTGATCTGGAAGCGCCCGCCGGTGGCCGCGGCAACGCGACGCGCCACGGTCTCGGCGGCGCCGTAGATCGTGTCGAGACTCTTCGGAAAGCTCGAGGCGAGTCGCCAGCTCACGGTGGGTCCGCCCTGGGCCGAGGCGGGTGCGGCGATCGAGGCTGCGCCGAGCGCGGCGGCACCGCGGGCGATGAAGGTCCTGCGTGTCATTCGGGTCTCCTCCCGGTCGTGTCCGGTGCCCCGCGAAGACCGCGACACCGCGTCCGGAAGGCTCGTCGATGCGGGCAGGCGCCGCCATTCGCATCACTACCGCCCGCGCGTACGCATCACCGCGTCGCGTGCGTACGCAGTACTACGCAGCGGCGCCGCGGCCGTCTCACGGAACGCGGCGGTGACCGACCCTTTGCCCGGTGCATGCGTTGACGCCACGGTGGCGGCGCGCTCCAATGCGCCGTCTCCGGGCCGCCCCGCCCGCCACCGGTGCCCCGATGCGCCCCCGTCACCGCCTCGTCGTCCTGGCACTGATCCCGCTGCTGGCCGCGCTGGCCATCATGGCGGGCGTGATCGCCTGGAAGGCCGATCGCCTCGCGGACGAGCAGGTCCGGGTGCTCGAGCACAGCCTGATGAGCGCCCGGCGCGCCGAGCTCAAGCACTACGTGTCGCTCGCGCTGACCTCGATCCGCCACCTGTACGACGAAGGCCGCGACGACGTCGCGGCGAAGACCGAGGCGCGCGCCATCCTCGGCGCGATGGGGTTCGGCGACGACGGCTACTTCTTCGTCTACGACTTCGACGGCCGCAGCCTCGTGCATCCGCGGATGCCGGACTTCGTCGGCGAGAACAAGTGGGACCTGGTCGACCCGAGCGGCCTGCGGGTGATCCAGGAACTGATCGCGCGCGCCCGCGAGGGCGGTGGCTTCCAGCGCTACCTGTGGGAGAAGCCTTCGACCGGCCGCATCACCGCCAAGCTCGGCTACGCGGTGGAGCTCGAGCGCTGGGGATGGATGGTCGGCACGGGCATCTACCTGGACGACGTCGAGGCCGCGCTGCAGTCGATCCGCGACGAGGTGAAGCGCAACATCGCCTCGACGATGAGCATCTTCGCGGCGGTCGCGCTGCTGTCGGTGCTCGTCGTGTCGGCGGGCGGGCTGCTGCTGAACCTGCGCGACCAGCGCGTGGCCGACCGCAAGCTGCGCGAGCTCGCCCAGCGGATCGTCACCTCGCAGGAGGAGGAGCGCGCCCGCTTCTCGCGCGAGCTGCACGACGGGTTGAGCCAGCTGCTGGTCTCGCTGAAGTACCAGTTCGAGCTCGTCGAACACCGGCTCGTCACTCCCGGCCAGCCGCCGGTCCGCAGCATGAAGAAGGAGCTCGACGGCCTCGGCGAGGCGATCGCCGAGGTCCGCAGGATCTCGCACGCGCTGCGCCCCAGCGCGCTCGACAATCTGGGGCTCGCCTCGGCGCTGGAGCAGTCGGCCAAGGAGTTCAGCGCCCGCACCGGCATCGCGGCGAGCTTCCGGCTGGCCGGCGAGCGGCCGCCGATCGACGTCTCGCACGATGCGTCCAGCGAGATCGGGGACCGTGCGGTCACCCTGTTCCGCATCGCCCAGGAGGCCCTCGCCAACGTCGAGCGGCATTCGAGGGCCCGGCAGGTCGAGATCCTGCTGACCTGCCACCGCGACGGCACCTGCCTGAACGTCACCGACGACGGCATCGGCTTCGAGATCGCGCGGATGGAGCGCGACGGCGCGGACGGCATCGGGTTGCGCAACATCCGCGAACGCATCGAGCATGCCGGCGGCACCCTCTTCCTGTCGTCGTCGCCGGGACGGACCGAGCTGCGGGCGACGCTGCCGGTGGCGACGTGAACGGGGGGCCGCATTGACCCTGCCGGACAGCCCGCCCACCGTGCGGCTGATGCTCGTCGATGACCACCCCCTGGTCCGCGAAGGCCTGCGCGCGCGGCTCGAGGTCGTGCCGCACCTGTCGGTGGTCGGCGAGGCGGCCGACGGCGCGGCGGCGCTTGCATCGGTCGAGTCGCTCTGGCCCGACCTGATGCTGGTCGACGTCGGCATGAAGGCGATGAGCGGGATCCAGCTCGCGGGTCGCGTCGCCGAGCGCTTCCCCGAGATCGCCGTCCTGATGCTCTCGATGTACGACAACGAGGAGTACGTGGTGAACGCCGCACGGGCCGGTGCACGCGGCTACGTGCTCAAGGATGCATCGGTCCACGAACTCATCGCGGCGATCGACGCGGTGGCGGCGGGCGGGACGTACTACAGCGCCGGCGTCGCCCAGGCGCTGCTGCAGGCACGCGAGAAGCCGTCCGACCTGACCGCGCGCGAACGCGAGATCCTCGTGCTGCTGGCCCAGGGGCAATCGAACAAGGGCATCGCGCGTGCACTCGACATCAGCACCCGTACGGTCGAGACCCATCGGCTGCGCCTGCGCCGCAAGCTCGGCATCGACTCGGTGGCGGGGCTGCTGAAGTACGCGCTCGAGCGCGGATGGACGACGCTGAGGTGAGCCGGCGACCTGCCGGGCGCGCTCAGCGCCTCGCGTCCAGCCGCGGCCGCATCAGCGCCGCCGCCGTCAGCAGCACGCCGCAGGCGAGCGCCGACGGGCCGCCGAAGCCGCTTCGCTCGGCGAGGTAGGCCGCCGCCACCGGTCCCACGATCTGCCCGGCGCCGAAGGCCGCCGTCATCACGCCGATCGCCCGCGCGCTGGCCGCCGGGTCGAGGCCGCGCGCGAAGGGCAGCGCGAGGCCGCTCGCGGGGATGAAGGTCGCGCCCAGCCCCAGGGCCGCGATCGCGGCGGCGACGATCGAATCGCCGGCGAACAGCGGCACCAGCGCGGTGACGCCCTGCACGAGGTAGCAGCCGACGATGGCGGCGCGGGCGCCCGAGCGCCGCGAGACGCCGCGCCAGAAGGCGATCGACGGCAGCGCCACCGCGCCGACCAGCACCCAGATCCAGGACGCGGCCGCCGGCGGATAGCCGGCCGCGCGCACCATCGCGGGCAGGTAAGTGGCGTGGATCACGTAGCCCAGGCCGAAGAGGCCGTAGGCGATCACGGCGGCGTTGAAGGCGCGCGGCGCGGGGGGATCGGCGGGCAGGGCGGGGGCCGACGCGACCGACGCGACCGCGGCATCCTGCGCCTTCACCGCGGCCGTGCCGGGCTCGACGGGCACCGGAGCGCCGGCCTCCCGAGCGCCCGAGCCCCCCACGCGCCCCCCCGACACACCAGCGGCGCCCCACGCATACGCCGCGAACACCGTCGCGATGGCGGCGGCGGCGGCCCACGTCGCCGGCCACGGCAGGCCGACCGCCGTCGCCGCCTGCACCCCGAGCGCCGACACGACGATGCCGATCCCGACGCCCGAGTACAGCCAGATCGTCCGGTCCGCCTGCCCGATCGCGGCCAGCCGCTCGAGCACCTGCGTGGAGACGAACACCAGCGCGAAGGCGCTCGCCATCCCCGCCACGAAACGCACCGCCATCCAGGCGACGATCCCGTCGAGCAGCGCCATCGCCAGCAGGGCGACCACCGACACCGCCAGCCCGGCGCGCAGCCCGCGCGACTGGGCGAGCCGCCCGGGAATCCGGGACGCGGCGACCGCGCCGATCAGGTACCCGACGAAGTTGGCCGACGCGACCCAGCCGGCGCCGCGCAGGGTCAGCACGTCGGCGGCCAGCATGTCGGGCAGGATCGGGGTGTAGACGAAGCGCGAGATGCCCATCACCGCGACCAGCGCGGCGATGCCGGGCCACAGCGCGCGGCGCACCGACGCACGCGTCATCGCGGGAAGGCGGTTCATCGGGGCCGCCGGGCGCGGCCCGGCGTCAGCGCAGCGTGGACGGCCCGCGGGTCGGCGTCAGGCCGCCGGGCAGCGACGGCGGGGGGGGCGTCGACACCTGCTGCAGCCGGGGACCCGGCTCGTAGGCCCAGCGTTTCCATGCCGCCTGGACCATGTTCGGGTACTCGGGCCGCCCCAGGCTGCCGTTGTAGCGGCCAAGCGCGCGGTAGAGATCGCCGCGCTCCATGTCGAGGTAGTGGCGCAGGATCACGCAGCCGTAGCGCAGGTTGGTCCGCGCATCGAACAGGCCCGAGGGATCGCCGTCGCCAATCAGCCGCGTCCAGAACGGCATCACCTGCATGTAGCCGCGCGCGCCCGCCGAGGAGATCGCATGGCGCCGGAAGCCGCTCTCGACCTGGATCAGGCCGAGCACCAGCTGCGGGTCGAGGCCGGCGCGCTGCGCCTCGTAGCGCACCATCTGCAGGAACTCGATGCGCTCGGCGTGGGTGGGCTTGTGGCGCGCCGGCAGCCGCTCGGCCATGTCGGCGAGCCAGTCGACCTTCTCCATCGTGGAGGCGAAGCGGGGTTCCGGCGGCGAGCGGTCGCGCAGCGCGGCGGCGAGCGCCACGCGCACGGAATCCGACAGGGGTTCGTAGAGCTGCGCGCCCGCGCGTGCCCCGGGTGCCGCCAGCAGTCCGGCGGACAGGATGACGAGGGCGGTCAATGCCCGCCATCGCGTCCGAGTCTCGGCCTTCGTCCGTTTACTGTCTGTCAGCACGCCTTGAGCGCATCCGTCACCGCGTCGAAGACCCCCTCGAGCGGCACCTGCACGGTGGACATGCCCCGCCGCACGGTCAGCTCGAGCTGGCCTTCCTTGAGCCCGCGCTCGCCGACGGTCACGCGAAGCGGCACGCCGATGAGCTCCCAGTCGGCGAACATCGCACCCGGCCGCTCGTCGCGGTCGTCCAGGATCACGTCGATGCCCGCCTGAAGGAGGCGATCGTACAGCCCGTCCGCGGCGGCCTTGACGTTTTGCGAGCGCGAGTAGCCGAGCGGCGTGATCACGACGTCGAACGGCGCCATCGGGCGGGGCCAGACGATGCCCTTCTCGTCGTGGTTCTGCTCGATGGCCGCCGCCGGCAGCCGGGTGATGCCGATCCCGTAGCAGCCCATCTCGATCGGCTTGGACTTGCCGTCCTCGTCGACGAAGCTCGCGTTCATGGCGCTCGAGTACTTCGTCCCGAGGTAGAACACGTGCCCGACCTCGATGCCGCGCTGGATCGACAGGCGCCCGCGGCCGTCGGGCGACGGATCGCCCTCGACGACGTTGCGCAGGTCGGCCACCGTCACCTCGCCCTCGCCGGGCATCGGCAGGTCGCGCCCCCAGTTCACGCCGGTGAAGTGGTGGTCCACCACGTTGGCGCCGCAGACGAAGTCGCTCATGTTGGCGACCGTGCGGTCGACGACGAGCTTCACCGGATGCACCGTGCCGATCGGGCCGAGGTAGCCGGGCGTGCAGCCGAAGTGGGCGACGATCTCGGCCTCGGTCGCGAAGCGGAACCCCGCCAGCCCCGGCACCTTGCCGGCCTTGATCTCGTTGAGCTCGTGGTCGCCGCGCACCAGCAGCAGCCAGACCTGCGTGAAGACGATGCGGCGCGGGGTGTCCGGGTCGGCGCCGTCCTTGAGCGGCTCGAGCTCGTCGACCGCGAGCACCAGCGACTTGACGGTCTGCTGGAGCGGCAGCCCGAGCAGCGCGGCGACGTCCTCGCAGCGGGCCTTGCCGGGCGTCGGGGTCTTCGCGAAGGGCTGCGCGGGCGCGGCCCGCTCGGCGACGAGCGGCATCGCCTCGGCGAGCTCGACGTTCGCCGCGTAGCCGGAATCGGCGCAGTACGCGATCGCGTCCTCGCCGGTATCGGCGATCACCTGGAACTCGTGCGAGGCCGAGCCGCCGATCGAGCCGGTGTCGGCCGCGACCGCCCGGAACTGCAGGCCCATCCGCTCGAAGATCCGCACGTAGGCATCGAACATCGCCTGGTAGCTGACCAGCGCCGCCTCGGGCGAGCGGTCGAACGAGTACGCGTCCTTCATCGTGAACTCGCGACCGCGCATCACGCCGAAGCGCGGGCGCCGCTCGTCTCGGAACTTCGTCTGGATGTGGTACAGGTTCTTCGGCATCTGCCGGTAGCTGCGCAGCTCCTGGCGGGCGACGTCGGTGATCACCTCCTCGGAGGTGGGCTGCACGATGAAGTCACGGTCGTGCCGGTCCTTGATCCGCATGAGCTCGGGCCCGTACTTCTCCCAGCGGCCGGACTCCTGCCACAGCTCGGCCGGCTGGATCACCGGCATCAGCAGCTCGATCGCGCCGGCTCGGTTCATCTCCTCGCGTACGATGGCCTCGACCTTGCGGATCACGCGCAGGCCCATCGGCATGTACGTGTAGATCCCGCCGGCGAGCTTGCGGATCATGCCCGCCCGGGTCATCAGGCGGTGGCTGGCGACCTCGGCGTCGGCAGGCGCTTCCTTGAGCGTCGAGATCAGGAATCGGGAGGCTTTCATGGGCAGCGGGTCGTCCCGCTGTCATGCGGGCGCGTCGATATAATCGGTTCAATTCTAAGGGATCGAGGGGTAGCCCATGCTGGACAAGGACGGCTATCGCCCCAACGTCGGCATCATCCTGGTCAACCAGCGCAACGAGGTCTTCTGGGGCAAGCGGATCCGCGAGCATTCGTGGCAGTTCCCGCAGGGTGGCATCGATCGGGGCGAGACGCCCGAGCAGGCGATGTACCGCGAGCTGCACGAGGAGGTCGGCCTGCGCCCCGAGCACGTGCGGATCATCGGCCGCACCCGCGACTGGCTGCGCTACGAGGTGCCGCAGAACTGGGTGCGCCGGGAATGGCGCGGCCACTACCGCGGCCAGAAGCAGATCTGGTTCCTGCTGCGCCTGGTCGGCAAGGACTCGGACGTGTGCCTGCGCGCCACCGAGCACCCCGAGTTCGACGCCTGGCGCTGGCACGACTACTGGATCCCGCTCGACACCGTCATCGAGTTCAAGCGCGGGGTCTACCAGCAGGCCCTCACCGAGCTGTCGAGGCTGCTGTTCGGCCGCCAGGACGGACGCCCGGACGGGCGCCCGGAGGGACGTCACGAGCCCTCGCGCTACCTGCGCCAGCACGCCCGGACGCGCGCGCCGCGCGGCGACGGCGCGCACGCCGCATCCGATGCGCCCCAGCCCGATCTCGTCCGTCACGATCCGGCCCGGCCGTCCGATGCGGTGATCCCGGCCGATCCGGTGCTGCATGCGGACCCGGTGCTCAGGCCCCTCCCGCAGGGTCCCCTGCAGCAGGGCCCGTCGACGCCGGCCGCGCCGCCCGCCGAGCCCGCCCCGCCGCGGACCGCCGACCCTCAGACCTGAGTCAGCAGCGGTCGCCCGGCGAAGTGCGCGGCGACGTTGTCCAGCGTGAGCCGGCCCATCGCGGTCCGGGTGTCGTGGGTGCCGCTCGCATGGTGGGGCTGGAGGACGACCCGGGGCACGTCGATCAGCGCCTGCGGCACGTTCGGCTCGTCGTCGAAGACGTCCAGGCCCGCGCCGCCGAGCGCGCCCGACACCAGCAGCTCGATCATCGCCGGCTGGTCGACGACCGAGCCGCGCGCGATGTTCACGAAGTGGCCGTCCGGTCCGAGCGCCTCGAGGACCGCGCGCGAGACGATGCCCTTGGTCGCGGCGCCGCCGGGACAGGCGGCGATCACGACGTCGGCCCAGCGGGCCATCTCGACCGGGTCCGCGTAGTAGGCCCACTCGACCGGCTTGCGGTTCGGGCCGTGGTACGCGATCTCGGTGCCGAAGGACGCGCAGCGCTGCGCGATCGCCTGGCCGATGCGGCCCAGCCCGACGATGCCCACGCGGCGCTTGGCGACCGCGGTGGTGAGCGGCAGCGCGCCCCGCTTGACCCACGAGCCGTCGCGCACCCAGCGGTCGGCGGCCACCACCTGGCGCAGCGACGCGAGCATCAGCGCGACCGCGAGGTCGGCGACGTCGTCGGTCAGCACGTCCGGGGTGTTGGTCACCGCGATGCCGTTCGCCTTCGCATGGCCGAGGTCGATCGCGTCGACGCCGACGCCGAAGCACGAGATCAGCTTGAGCTTCGGCAGCGCCTTCATCAGCGCGGCCTCGCAGCCGCGGCCGCCCGAGGTCACCACCACCTCGCAGGTGTCGGCGAGCGCGGCGAGCAGGGCCGGCTTGTCGGCCGCCTCGTGGTAGCGGTGCACCTGCCAGGTCGATTCGAGTTCCTGCTGGGTGCCGGCGTGCAGGGACGACAGCAGGAGGACGGGACGGGTCATGGCGCGGCTCCGGGGGCGTGCGGGTCGGGGGGCGCCGCAGTATAGGCCAGGCCCGCACGGGCCGCCCGCGGCCGTTCCGAGGGCGCGTGGCCGCGCCCCACCCGCCTCAGGCGCTGCCCGGAGCGCCCCGGAACACCTCGGTCTCGCCGTGCGCGGCGAGCAGCTCCATCAGCTTCTTGCGGATCATCATCCCCGGCCGGTCGCTGTCCATCGAGTACTCGACCCCGCGCCGGCGCGTGTCGACCAGCGCGTCCGGATCGGTCGACTCGAGGATCTCCTTGTCCTCGCGGGTGATCACGTGGTCGAAGTCGATCAGCAGCTGCGCCGGGCAGTCGGCCTCGGTGTCGTTCCTGAACAGCCACTGCGCGAGCATCAGGCTGCCGTCGTCGATCGGCGTGAAGCAGTTGATGATCACGTGCCGGACGCCGCTCGGATACTCGATGTCGAGCCGACGCGAGAACGGCAGGTAGTAGGCGTTGCGCATGTGGCGCGTGGTGACCGCATCCTCCACGCCGCTGATGCGGCGGAACGCCGGCGGGTTCGCCGCGTCGATCACGGTCTCGGCATGGAAGCCGTCGTCCCGGTCGATCAGCTCGTAGCGGCTGGGGGCCGGCTGCGCGGCGACGCCGAAGGTCGCCCGGTGCACGATGCTGAAGTGGGCGTTGTCGAAGGAGTTCTCCAGCGCGCGCAGCGGACTGGTCTGCCAGCGCTCGTAGAACTGGAAGATCGTGCGCCAGCCCGGCGCCTCGAACTCGGGCACCTCGAAGATCGGCGCGATCGGGTCCTCGAGCGCGACCCAGGCGTAGCCGTACCGGGCGATGCAGGGGTAGGCGGTGGTGCGGTAGTCCTCGGGGATCGCGCGATCGGGCGCGTACTGCGGGATCTTCACGACGCGGCCGCTCGCGTCGTAGTTCCAGCCGTGGTAGCCGCAGACCAGCCGACCGCCCTCGCACCAGCCCTTCGAGAGCTTCGCGGTGCGGTGGCAGCAGCGGTCGCGCAGCGCGGCGGGCGCGCCGTCGGCGTCGAGGAACAGCACGATCGCCTCGCCCAGCAGCGTGAACGGCTTCGGGCCGTCGGCGAGCATCGACAGCGGCATCACCGCGTGCCAGTACTTGCGGAAGATCGCCTGCTTCGTGGTCAGCATGATCGTGCCCTGTCCTCGTGTGTCAGCGCCGCGCGGCGTGCGCCGAGCGCATCGTCGCGACGAGGCCGCGCGCCTGCGCGCGCAGCCGGTCCATGTCCAGCCCGGGGATCGTATCGTCCTCGACGACGGTCCGCCCGGCCACCAGCAGCGCGCGCAGCCGCGGCCGGCCGCCGCTGGCCACCGTCGCGACCGCCGGATCGTGCAGCCCCATGAAGCGCGCGTCGTCCGGGGACCAGACCGCGAGGTCGGCGGCCTGCCCGGGCACGAGCGTGCCGATCCGATCGAGCCCGAGCACCTTCGCGCCGCCGGCGGTGCCGATGCGCACCACGTCGTCGGTACGGATCGCATCCGCCCCGCCGAAGGCGCGGTGCGCATGCCAGCAGGCGTGCGCCTCGCTCAGCATGTCGGCCGCCTCGTTCGAGGCCGCGCCGTCGACCGCGAGCGAGACGGTCGCGCCCGCCCGCAGCAGCGCCGGCACCGGCGCGATGCCCGAGCCGAGCCGGAAGTTGCTCTGCGGACAGTGCGCGATGCCGGTGCCGGTCTCGGCCACCTGCAGCACCTCGTCCGGGCTCAGGTGGACCATGTGCGCGAACCAGACGTCGGGGCCCACCCACTCGTGGCGGGCGACGAAGTCCATCGGCGTGCAGCCGTGCACCTCGCGGCAGAAGCGCACGTAGTCGGCGGTCTCCGACAGGTGGCTGTGCAGGCGGATGCCCATCGCGCGCGCGGCGCGGGCGATCGGACGCAGCTCGCCGGGCTCGACCGACCAGGTCGGCGTGGTCGGCGCGCACACCACGCGGCGCATCGCGTCCGGCGCGGGGTCGTGGAAGCGGTGCACGTCGCGCTCGATGGCGGCGAGGAAGGCGTCGAGCGTCTCGGGCGCGGTCTGCGGCGGCGGGTCGACGTCGATCGCGCGGGCCTTCGTCTGTCCGCCCCGGCACAGCACCAGGCGCTGCCCGAGCGCCGCGGCCTCGTCGAACACCGCGGCCGACGCGTCGAAGGGCATGCCGGGCCAGTAGTGGTACTGGTGGTCGGCGACCGTCGTGCAGCCCGACAGCAGCAGCTCGACCAGTCCGACGCGCGCGGCCACGCGCAGCGCCGCCTCGTGGTCGAAGTACCGTCGGTAGGCGACCGGCACCGCCGACAGCCACGGCACCAGCGGCAGGTCGATGCCCTCGGGCACGCCCTTGAGCAGGCTCTGGAACAGGTGGTGGTGGGTGTTGACCCAGCCCGGCTGCACCAGGCAGCCGGCGGCGTCGATCGTGCGCTCGTCCGGTCGCGGTTCGAGCCGGCCGATCGATTCGATGCGGCCGTCGACGACGCGCAGGTCGCCGCCGTCGAGCGCGACGTCGTGGCGCATCGCCGCGCCGGGCAGGCCGGTGAGGATCGCCTCGGCACCGCGGATCAGGACGGACGTGTCGTTCATTCGGCGGAGACCTCGCTGTCGTGCCAGCCGCCCAGCGCCCAGCGCGAGAGGCCGGCCATCGCCGCGAAGAGCGCGACCCCCGTGAGCGTGATGAGCCCGAGCGCGGCGAAGAGCCGCGGGATGTTGAGCTGGTAGCCCGACTGCAGGATCTGGTAGGCCAGGCCCGTGCCGGTGCCGCCGGTGCCCGCGACGAACTCGGCCACCACCGCGCCGATCAGCGCCAGCCCGCTGGAGATCCGCAGCCCGCCGAAGAAGTACGGCAGCGCGCTGGGAATGCGCAGGCGCCACAGCGTCTGCAGCCGCGTCGCCCGGTTCAGCCGGAAGTACGCGAGCAGCGCCGGCGACACGCTGCGCAGCCCGAGCGTGGTGTTGGCGATGATCGGGAACAGCGCGACCAGCGTCGCGCAGATCACCAGCGACGCGGTCGGGTCCTTGACCCAGATGATGATCAGCGGCGCGATCGCGACGACCGGGGTGACCTGCAGCAGCACCGCGTACGGGAAGAGCGCGGCCTCGATCGTGCGGCTCTGCACGAACACGAAGGCGATCGTCGAGCCGAGCACCACCGCGGCGGCGAACGCGAGCAGGGTGATCTTGAGCGTCGTGCCGAGCGCGCCCGCCAGCAGCGCCCAGTCGGCGACCAGCGTGCGGCCGACGGCCACCGGCGAGGGCACGAGGTAGACCGGCACCGCGAACGCGGTGACCGCGCCCTGCCAGCCGGCGAGCAGCAGCACCGCCACCAGCATCGGGTAGACGATGCGGCGGGGATCGATGCGGGGGCGGGGGACGGTGCTCATGCGAGGGCCGACTCCGGGTCGTCGGCGCTCGCGCGCAGCAGGCTGTCCTGCAGGTGCTTGGCATGCCGGCTGAACTCGGTGGAAACGCGGAAGGCGGCGCCACGCGGGAACGGCTCGTCGATCGCCACCTCTTCGACCACCCTGCCCGGCCGCGCCGCCATCACCACCACGCGGGTGGACAGGTAGACCGCCTCGTAGATCGAGTGCGTGACGAACAGGCAGGTCAGCCGCTGCCGGTGCCACAGCGCGAGCAGGGCGGCGTCGAGCCGATTGCGGGTGATCTCGTCGAGCGCGCCGAAGGGCTCGTCCATCAGCAGCAGCTGCGGATCGGTGACCAGCCCGCGGGCG
>RPRK01000032.1 GCA_003818495.1 Burkholderiales bacterium | reverse complement strand
GGCTCGGATAGCGGCCGGCGTCGACGTCGAGCGCCAGCCCGAGCATCGCGCACAGGTTGGCGTGGGCGACGTCGCGCTGCGCGGGCTCGACCGCCATCGGATACGCGGCGAACGCATCGACCCGCGCGAGCGCCGCGTCCAGGAAGTCGTGGACGGGCAGGCGCGCTGCGGCATCGATCCAGTCGGCGAGCAGCGCGACGAGCGCGGCGGCATCGAACGGGGCCGGGTCCGCCGGATCCGGTTCGGCGGCGATCCGGCGCAGCCGCGCCCACCAGCCACGCGGCATGGGGCGCGGCGCCTCGCCCACCCCGGCGACCGGTGGCGCGGCCGGCCCAGGCGCGGCATCACCCGACGCCCGGGCCGGGCCCCGCGCTGCGATCCACGCGATCGATGCCGCCGCGAGCCCCACGAGCGGCGAGGCCAGCACCTGCGCGAGGGCGAGATCGTCGGCCGGACGGCGCACGAAGCCGATCAGCGCGCGCAGGTCGTCGCCCTCGAGCGTGCGCAGCAGGCCGCCCGCACGGTCGGACTGCACGGGCAGGCCACGCTCGCGCAACGCGCGCTCGTAGGCCTCGAAGCCGCCCCGGCTGCGGGCGAGCACGTAGACCTCGCGCCAGCGCAGCGTGCGGCCTTGCGCGGCCAGTTCGTCGCGCGCCATCAGGATCGCGTCGGCGATCGCCAGCCCTTCGCGATGCCGCAGCGACGCCTCGTCGTCGCGCGGCGAGGTGAGCCAGTCGAAGGGCGCGTCGTCCGCATCGACTGCCGGATCGGCTTCGACGAGCGGCAGGCGCCACACGAAGCCGACGGGCCCGACCGCGGCGGTCGCCTGCTCGCGGTAGTGCGGCATGCAGGCGGGCAGGCAGCGGTTGAGCACGTCGACGATCGCGCGGGCATTGCGACGCGTCGTGTCGGTGCCGGCCTCGCGTGCGCCGAAACCCTCGCGCAGCAGCGCCTTGGCCGCATCGAAGACCCGCGCCTCGGCCCGCCGGAACCGATAGATCGACTGCTTGGGATCGCCGACGACGAACACCGATGGCCGCTCGCCGGCTCCGGCGTACGACTGCAGCCAGTCGGCGATCACCCGCCACTGCAGGCTGCTGGTGTCCTGGAACTCGTCGAACAGCAGGTGCCGATAGCGGCGGTCCATCCGGCACTGCACGTACGCGGCGGTGCCCGGGTCGCGAAGCATCCGCCACGCGATCGACTCGAGGTCGGCGAAGTCGATCACGCCCTGCGCCCGCTTCGTTCGACGGAACGTCTCGAGCAGACCGACGCCGCAGCGCATCGCAGCGGCGTTCAGGCCGACCGCGCGCCATTCGTCGAGGAGCGTCACCGCGGTGGCGACCCATTCGCACAGCGAGAACCAGCGCGCCTGCTCCACCGACTCGTCGCCGCCGGCGGCCTGAATGGCGGCCGTGAGCGCCTTGCTCTTCTTCCACGCACGGGCCCCGCCCTCCGCGGTGAGCACGGCGGCCCCGAGTCCGCGCAGCCAGTCGCGAGCCGACTCGACGTCGGCACACTCGCGGTCGGCGGCCGCGTCGAGCACGAGCGCCAGGGCGCGCGCCGGGTCGGTCCCGAGGGCCAGCACCCGCGCGAGCGCGCGCAGTTCGTCACGCACGCGGGTGTCGACCGCGACCGCGCGCAGCAGGTCGGCGTCGTCGTCGATCGGGCCCGGCAGCCCGGCATCGGCGGCGTCCGCCGAAGCCGCCCCGCGGCGACCCGTCGAAGGGTCGTCGCGCCAGTGCCCGCCGCGCGCGAAGGCCTGCGCGGCGTCCCGCCACGCTTCGCGATACGCGTGCGCGGCGCGCAGCGCCGCGGCATCGAGCGCCTCGCGCGGCCCGTCGAGGTCGGCGTCGAGCGCCACGGCCCAGTCGGTGCGCTGCGCGACGAGCGACATCAGGCAGCTTCGCGCGCCGGACAGCCCGATCGCGTCGACCAGCGCCTCGAAGTCCGCGCGCTCCGGCACCCGCGACGGCGCCCGCAGCGCGTCGAGCCAAGCGAACCAGGCCTGCTGCAGCAGCGCGGCCCCCTCCTCGCTCAGCTGCGTGCCCTCGGCGGATTCGGCCGACAGCGGCCCGATCGTGGCCAGCGTGCGGAACCAGCGGTGGAAGGTGGTGATCTCGGGGCCGCGAGGGTGGCGCAGCACCGCCTCGTACAGCGCGCGCGCCCGCGGCGCCGCCGCATCGGCACCGGCCTCGCCGAGCCCGTACCAGCCGGCGAGCGTCTCGTGCAGCGTGGCGTCGTCCGCCAGCGCCAGCTCGCGCAACGCCCGGTCGAGTCGCTCCCGCATCTCGTGGGCGGCCAGCCGGGTGAAGGTCACGGCCAGCACCTGGTCGGGCTCGCATCCGTCGAGCAGCGCTCGCACGATCCGGGTGACCAGCAGCGTCGTCTTGCCGCTGCCGGCGCACGCATCGACGATCACGCTCGCGATCGGGTCGATCGAGGCGAGCCGGAACGCGCCGGCATCGACCGCACGGCCGTCGACCTCGAAGCGCTCGCCCGAGCGCGTCACGACCAGTGTCCCTTGCGGCACAGCCCGCGGCTGGCGCAGTGGCCGCACTCGACGCCCGTCGCATGCAGCGCCTCGCCGTCATGGATGCGGGCGAGCACCGCGGGCAGGCGGTCACGCCAGCCGGCGAGCACCGTGGCCGTCGGCTGCGACAGCGGCACCCACTTCACCCCGTCCCGGCGCAGCGACAGGTATCCGCTCTGCGCGACTTCGCCCGTCTCGGCCGCCATCAGCGCATAGAGCGCGAGCTGCGCCGCCTGGTCCGGCTTGGCGGCGATGCGCCGCAGGCGCGCGGGGTCGCCGAGCTTGTAGTCGACGACGCGAAGCCCGCCCGGCCCCTCGTCGAGACGATCGAGCCGGCCTTCGACACGAACGGTGCGCGGACCGTCGAGCGCATCGAACCCCACGTCGATCGCAGCGGCGCGCTCCCCGTCCCGCCAGGTCCAGCCGAGCGCCGCGTCGGCGACCGCCCACTCGAGATACGCGTCGATCGTCGCGCGCCATTCGGCCAGCTCGCCGAGCGCGCCGCCGCCGGTGGCGAGCTCGCGCGCGGCGACCGCGTCGGTGATCTCGACCAGCAACGCTCGGGCGCGGGCGACGCCGCCCGCGTCGAGCACGACGCCGCGGGCCGGCGCCTCGCGGTGAAACCGCTCGAGCAGCTCGTGCACCAGTTCCCCACGCTCGCGCACGCCGGGCACGTCGACCGGCACGTCGGCCTCGCGCAGGCGCCAGCCGTCCTGCACGAGGAACCTGAACGGACAGGCGACCAGCCGCTCGATCGCGCCCACCGACAGCCCGGGGGGAACACCGTGCAGCGCGAGGCCGGGGCGCGACGCGCGCCGCGGCAGCAGTTCGCGAGGGAGGCCGGGCCGGTCCTCGCGTCCGGCGAGCGTCGCGTCCGTCGTGATCGCCTCGAACCGCTCGACCCAGGGGCTCGGCCGCGTGCCGTCGCCGGGGTCCGTGCGGCAGGTCATCGCGCTCGCCGGTGCCAGCGCGAGCAGCAGCGCGAGATCGCGCTGCTGGGACGCCGCCGCGGAGGCCGCAGTCGGCAGGCCGATCAGCGCCCGCAGCGGTTCGTTCACCAGGGGCAGGGGCCCCGGCGCCGCCGGCAGCGCCGCGTCGGACGCGCCGAGCACCAGCACCGCATCGAAGCCGCGGCCGGCGGCGTCGACCGGCGTCAGCAGTTCGACGGGGCTCTCGATCGGGCCGTAGAAGCGGTGGCGCTCGAGCGTCATCGCGAGCAGCGCCCGGAATTCCGCGAAGGGCAGCGCCCGGGCGTGTCCGTCGGAGTCCGCGGTCCGGCGCAGGGACTCGAGCCGCGACAGCAGCTGGCGGCCGGCCGCGTCGCCGGCGAGCCTGCGCGGCGCACCGGCCCAGCGCATCGCGTCCTCGAGCGCATCGAGGTGCGCGCGCAGGGACTGCGGCCGCGCCTGGCGCGCCGCGAGCTCGCGCAGCCGGGCGAGCGCCTCGGGCGACGGCGTGTCGGCGTCTCCCTGCAGGCCGTCCCAGCCACGCAGGTAGCCGTGACCCGTCGCCCGACGCTCGATCCAGTCGCGAAGGGCGAGGCCGCCCGGGGGCCGCAGGAAGCGCGAGTCGAGCCAGCCGAGCAGGTCGTCGTAGTAGCCGTCCGCGGCCACCGCATCGAGCCATCCCATGGCCGCGGTCGCCGCCACGGTGGTCGACAGCAGCCAGCCCTCCCGATCGTCGATCAGCACGCCCGCCCGCTCGAGCAGGGCGCGCACGCGGCGCGCGAGCCACCGGTCGAGCGCGACGATCGCGAGCGAGGGCACGGGCGCCGCAGGGTCGCGGGCCGCGTCGGCGAGCCGGGCGTGCACCCACTGCGCGGCGAGCTGCGCCTCGCGCTCACGGTCGGCGGCATGCAGGATCACCGGCACCGGCCCGAGCGTGTCGACGGGCCGCGCGGCCCAGCCGCGGCGGCGATCGCGCAGCGGTGCCGGCGGCGCGGTGCCGACGCACTCCGGCCAGGCGGCCGCGATCAGCGGCGCGACTCGGCCGATCGCCGCCCAGTCGGGCTCGAGCCTGAGGAGGCGTCCGGCCGGCAGCCGGGCCTCGAGTTCGGCGATCAGCACCGCCTCGAGCGGCTCGGGCGGCTGCCACGCGATCCATGCGATCGCAGCGCCGCGGGCCGCCCAGGCCGCCGCGAGCCGGCGCATCCGCTCGATGCCCTGCGCGGTCGGATCGGAGCCGCCGCCGTCGGTCGCCCTCGCGATCCGGGCGAGCAGCGACAGGTCCTCGCGCAGGCGCTCCTCGGCGGCCGGCGATCCGAAGGCGTCGACGACGGTGGCGATCCAGGCCGGATCGCCGAGACGGCCGGCGGCCCCCGCCTGCGCGAAGGCATCGAGCACTTCGAGCAGACCGCCCGCGAAGGCCAGCCGATCGGCCGGCGCGCGCTGGGGCATGGCGTCCGGCAGCGCGGCGTCGAGCGCTTCGAGAAGCGAGAGCGTGCGGGCGAGCGCGTCGACCGGCACCGCGGGCACCAGCTCGTCGGCCCAGGCCGCGCACGGCCGGATCGGAGGCGGGGCCCAGGGCCGGCCCGGGGCCGCGAGCCGCTGGCGCAGGGCCCGCTGCAGCGGGGCGACCAGCGCGCCGCGCGGAACCACCAGCGCGGGCGCCACGCCGTCGGCGGCGGCGGCCTGCAGCCACGGCACGAGCACATCGGCGGCCGCCGCCCAGAACGCGGCCCCGCCGGGCGCGGTCGGCGCGAACCGACGGACCGCGACGGTCCCGCCCGACCCCTCGCGCACGGGGACGCCGCTCAACGACCGCACCGGGGATGATCAGCACTCGCCATTGGGCTATGGTAATTTAGACGGCAGGAGACCCACGCTCATGTCCAGCACTCAGATCACCCACACTTCCGACGCGAACTTCGAGGCCGACGTGCTCAAGTCCGACGCGCCGGTGCTCGTCGACTACTGGGCCGAATGGTGCGGCCCGTGCAAGATGATCGCCCCCCTGCTCGACGAAGTCGCCAAGGACTACGACGGCAAGGTGCGCATCGTGAAGGTCAACGTCGACGACAACCAGGAGATCACCGCCAAGTACGGCATCCGCGGGATCCCGACGCTGAAGCTGTTCAAGAATGGAGAAGAGGTCGCCACCAAGGTCGGCGCCCTGTCGAAGTCGCAGCTCACGCAGTTCCTGGACACCAACCTCTGATCCGTCGTATTCTCTAGGGAGCGCGCGAGCGCTCCCGCCCGCTGCGGGCGATTCCCGGCACCCCGGCGATCGGTCCCGCGGCGACAGGGCCGGGCCCATCCGCCCGTCGCACCCCGCCTGCTTCACTCCGTGTTTTTCCGACCGGCCCCCCGCCGGTTCACCCCCCCAGCCCCCCGGACGGGACGCGCACTCGGGCGATAACGCCCAGGCGCCCATGGACGTCCCGCAGGGCTCCGATCAGCCGTCACGCTGTCCGCACCCCCCCCCACGATGCACCTGTCCGAACTCAAAGCCCTCCACGTATCGGCGCTGATCGAGATGGCCGCCGGCCTCGAGATCGAGAACGCCAACCGCCTGCGCAAGCAGGAACTGATGTTCGCGATCCTGAAGCGCCGCGCCAAGACCGGCGAGCAGATCTTCGGCGATGGCGTGCTCGAGGTGCTGCCGGACGGCTTCGGCTTCCTGCGCACCCCCGAGACCTCGTACCTGGCGAGCCCGGACGACATCTACATCTCGCCGTCGCAGATCCGACGCTTCAACCTGCACACCGGCGACAGCATCGAGGGCGAGGTACGGACGCCGAAGGACGGCGAGCGCTACTTCGCGCTGGTCAAGGTCGACAAGATCAACTACGAGCCGCCCGAGGCGAGCAAGAACAAGATCCTGTTCGAGAACCTGACGCCGCTGCACCCCGAGGTGCCGATGGTGCTCGAGCGGGACACCAAGTCGGAAGAGAACTTCACGGCGCGGATCATCGACATGATCGCCCCGATCGGCAAGGGCCAGCGGGGCCTGATCGTGGCGCCGCCGAAGGCCGGCAAGACGGTGCTCATGCAGCACATCGCGCACGCGATCACCGCCAACCACCCGGACGTGGTGCTCATCGTGCTGCTGATCGACGAGCGGCCCGAGGAGGTCACCGAGATGCAGCGCTCGGTGCGCGGCGAGGTGGTCGCCTCGACCTTCGACGAGCCCGCCACGCGCCACGTGACCGTCGCCGAGATGGTGATCGAGAAGGCCAAGCGCCTGGTCGAGCACAAGAAGGACGTCGTGATCCTGCTGGACTCGATCACCCGCCTGGCCCGCGCCTACAACACGGTGGTGCCGGCCTCGGGCAAGGTGCTCACCGGCGGCGTCGACGCCAACGCGCTGCAGCGCCCGAAGCGCTTCTTCGGTGCGGCCCGCAACATCGAGGAAGGCGGCTCGCTGACCATCATCGCCACGGCCCTGGTCGACACCGGCAGCCGGATGGACGAGGTGATCTTCGAGGAGTTCAAGGGCACCGGCAATTCCGAGCTGCACCTGAACCGCCGGATGATGGAGAAGCGCGTCTACCCCGCGATCGACATCAACCGCTCGGGCACGCGCCGCGAGGAGCTGCTGATCCCGAAGGAGCAGCTCACGAAGATCTGGATCCTGCGCAAGCTGCTGCACGACATGGACGAGCTCGCCGCGATGGAGTTCCTGCTCGACAAGGTCAAGCAGACCAAGTCAAACCAGGAGTTCTTCGATCTGATGAAGCGTGGTGGCTGACGAGGGGTTTCGAGCTGCCGACAGGCAGCGAGCCTCGTCGGCGGACGCCGCATACTTGCGGCGGCCTGGTGCGCCCCGAACGGGAATCCGCCGAGAGGCGGCCAATTTCCCCCCGGCCTGATATACTCGTAGGCTTTCCCAAATCCGGGAACGTGCGCGCCCCATCTGTCCAGCCCGCGCGTGGCGACCCAAAAGACCGAGGCTCCAGCATGAAAGACGGCATCCACCCCGAGTACCGCGACGTCGTGTTCCTCGACATGTCGAACGGCTTCAAGTTCATCACCCGCTCGACCGCGCACACCCGCGAGAAGATCACGATGGACGACGGCAAGGAATATCCGCTGTACAAGCTGGACGTGACCTCGGAGTCGCACCCGTTCTACACCGGCGCGCAGCAGCGCATCAGCGAGACCGGCCGGGTCGAGAAGTTCCGCCAGCGCTTCGCGCGCACCGGCGCGACCAAGCCGACCTCGGCGTCCTGATCGTGGGTCGGCTGTCCCGGACCCGTCGGTCCGGGATCGTCGCCGACGCCGATCCCGGAGCGCCCTCGTCGCGCTCCGCTCCCCAGGGCAGCCTCGCGGCTGCCCTGCGTCGTTTCCGCCGCGCCTGCCCGGGACCGTCGCCGGCTCCGTCGCCAGGCGCGGCGCCCCTGCCCGAGACGCGGGCCCGCTGCCGGACGTCCGGACCGTGAAGCCCTTCTTCGTCACCGCCCTGCAGGCCGCCAAGATGCCGCGGTGGCTGCTCCTGCTGATGTGCGCGCTCTATGTCGTGCCGGGGCTGGTCGGGCGTGATCCGTGGCGGTACGAGGACGCGGCCGGGTTCGGGGTGGCCTGGACGATGGCGGTCGCCACGCGCGGCCTCGACGACTGGCTGATGCCCAACGTGGTCGGCGTGCCGATGGTCGAGGAAGGCCCCCTTCCCTTCTGGCTGGGTGCGATCGGGATCAGGGTGCTGCCGTTCCTCGCCCCCGACACGGCGGTCCGCGGCGTCGCGATGGCCTGGCTCGCGCTGGCGCTGCTGTGCATCTGGTACGCCACGTGGCTGCTCGCCCGGCGGCCCGAGGCCCAGCCGATGGACCCGTTCGGCGCCTCCGCGAACCACGTCGACTACGGCCGGGCGATCGCCGATTCGGCGCTGCTGCTGACGCTCGCCACCTTCGGGCTGCTCGCCCGGGCGCACGAGACGACGGCCGAGTCGGCCCAGGTGGCTTGGATCGCGGTGTTCCTGCTGGGGTGTGCGCTGTCGCTGGAGCGCCCGCGGCTCGGCGGCGCGGTCGCGGGCCTGGCGATCGGACTGACCGCCGCCTCGCGCGGTCTGCCGCTGGCGGCGGCCCTGCTGCTGGCCGCGGTCCTGCTGGCCACCCGCGCCGGCGCCTTCCGGCTCGTCGCCCGCCCCATGCTCGTGGGCCTGCTGCCGGTGGCGGTGCTCGGCACCGCGGCCTGGCCGCTCGCGCTCGCCGGCTCCGGCGAGGCGGGGCGATGGCACCTCGCACGCTGGCTCGACTGGAACCTCGCGCTCGTCTCCGGCCCCTCCCTCGATACCGTGGCCTACGCCGCCCAGACCATCCCGTGGTTCTTCTGGCCGGCCTGGCCGATCGCGGGCTGGGCGATGTGGCGCTGGCGCGGGCGCTGGCTCGAGCCCGCGCTCGCGGTGCCGATCGTCTGCGCAGCCCTCCTCGCACTCGTCGCGATGCTGTCGCCCCGCGGCACCGAGGCGATGCTGCTGCCGCTGGTACCGGCCGCAGCGATGCTCGGCGCCCTCGGCCTGCCGACCATCCGGCGCGGCCTGATCAGCCTGATCGACTGGTTCGCCGTGATGACCTTCACCCTGGTGGGTGCGGCGCTCTGGGCGTACTGGATCGCGTTCCAGACGGGTTGGCCGCCCAGGATGGCCTTCCGCGCCCAGCAGTCGGTGCTCGGATTCCTGCCGTCGATCGACGTCTTCGAGGTGGTGGCCGGCGCGGTGGTGACGCTCGCATGGCTCGGGCTGGTGGCCTGGCGCATCTCGCGCCAGCCGCGCGCGATGTGGCGCTCGGTGATCCTGTCCGGCGGGGGCATGGTGCTCGCATGGTGCCTGCTGATGACACTGTGGCTGCCGGCCGGCAACCACCGCAAGACCTACCGCGATGCCGCCCAGCAGGCCGGTCTGGTGGTGTCGCCGCGTCACGGCTGCGTCGCGACGCTGGGCCTGGACGTCGCGCAGCGTGCGACCTTCGCGTACTTCGGCGCGCTTCGGCTCGACGACACCCGGCGCGACTGCGAATGGCTGCTGGTCGCGGACCGCGCCAACGCGCCGCTCGACCCGGCGCAGGTGCCCGGCTCCTGGCGCCCCGCCTGGCGGGGCCAGCGGCCGGTCGACCGCCAGGAGCAGTTCCGGCTGTTCCGCCGTGTGCCCGGCTGAGCGCCTGCCGGGCCGGCGCTGACGCGGACGGCGCCGGTGCACCCCGACACGCGCGCCATCGTCACCCTCGGGTGGCCGATGTTCATCGGCCAGCTCGCGGTGATGGCCAACGGCATCGTGGACAACGTGATGGCCGGCCACCTGTCGCCGCGCGATCTCGCCGCGGTGGCGATCGGCTCGAGCATCTACTTCGTCGTCTTCGTCGGCCTGATGGGCACGCTGCAGGCGATCTCGCCGGTCGCCGCCCAGCACTTCGGCGCCGGCCGGATGCGCGAGGTCGGCGAGACCTGGCGACAGGGGCAGTGGCTGGCGGCCGCCCTCCTGGTGCCCGGCGCGCTGCTGCTCGCCTTCCCCCAGCCGCTGCTCGGGCTGGCCGACGCCGAGCCCGAGGTGCGCGCCGGCGCGGTCTCGTATCTGCAGGCGGTGGCCCTCGGGCTGCCCGCGGCCCTGTGGTTCCGCGCCTTCACGACGCTCAACGTCGCGGTGTCGCGGCCGCGCACGGTGATGGCTATCAACCTGCTCGGGCCCGCGCTGAAGGTGCCGCTCAACGCACTCTTCATGTACGGCAGCGACGCCCCGGTCGCGATCGGGCTGCCGCCGGTGCCGGCGATGGGCGGAGCCGGCTGCGGACTGGCCACCGCGCTGGTGTTCTGGATCTCGGCGTCGATCGGCTTCGTGCTGCTGCGGCGCGACCGGTTCTACGTGCGCTTCGCGCTGCACGGCCTGGGCCGGCCACGCCGCGCGCCGCTCGTCGAACTGGCGCGACTGGGACTGCCCATCGGCGGCATCTACCTGATCGACGTCAGCGCATTCAACGTGGTGACGCTCCTGGTGGCGGGCTTCGGCACCAGCGTGGTCGGTGGTCACGCGATCGCGGCGAACGTGGCCGCGACGCTGTACATGCTGCCGCTGGCACTGTCCGGCGCGGCCGGCGTGCTCGCCGGCCAGGCCCTGGGCCGAGGTGAACCGGCGGTCGCGCGCGCGGTCGCGCTGCGCGGGATCCGGCTGGTGCTCGGCCTCGCGGTGCTCGCGGCGATCGCGCTGGCGCTCGCACGCGGACCGCTGTCGCGTGCCTACACCGACGCGCCAGGGGTGGCCACGGTCGCGGCGACGCTGCTCGCGTGGGTCGCCGCGTACCACGTGGTCGACGCGCTGCAGTGCGCGCTGGCCTTCGCGCTGCGCGCCTGGAAGGTGGCCGTGCTGCCGATGGTGGTGTTCGCGGTGTCGCTGTGGGGGGTGGGCCTCGGTGGCGGCTGGTGGCTCGCGGTCCGCCTGTCGCTGGGCGCTCCGGGCTTCTGGCTGGCGGCCATCGCGGCGCTCGCGCTCGCCTCGGCGGGCCTCGCGCTGCTGTTCGTGCGCACGACGCGAGACGCGACCGGTCGCCGGGTCGAGCCGGGCGCCGCGGCGGGGTCAGCGCAGGCCTAGCGCGAGTCCGATCGGCACGAACACCACCGACGCGATGTTGCCGACCAGCACGATCGCCGCGACCTTGCCGGGTTCACGGTTCCAGCGCTCGGCGACCATGAAGTTCAGCACCGCCGGCGGCAGGCTCGCGAAGATGTACATCAGCCCGCGCTGCTCGGGCGACAGGGGCAGCAGCCAGTCGACCACCAGCGCGACCGCCAGGCCCGTCAGCGGGCAGACCACCGCGCCGAGCAGCCCGATCCGCCAGCTGCCGCGGTTGACCGACACCATCCGCACACCGAGGGCGAACAGCATCAGCGGGATCATCGCGTCGCCCGCGAGCTTGAGCGTGGTCATCACGATCTCGGGTCGCGGCAGATCGGTCGCGGCGATCGCGAAGCCGGCCACGGTCGCGACGTTCATCGGCGTGACCAGCAGCTGACGGATCGAGGCGCGCGGATCGACGATGCGCGCACCCAGCGTGAAGTGGATCGCATTGGAGACGACGAACATCGCGACCGCCGGCGCGAGTCCGGCCTGCCCGTAGGCGAGCACCGAGATCGGCAGCCCCATGTTGCCGCAGTTGTTGAACATCATCGGCGGGACGAAGGTCCGCGCCTGCACGCGCGCGGCGCGCGCCACGCCGTAGGCCAGCACGCCCGAGCCGAGCACGATGAGCGCCGAGGCGAGCAGCAGCCAGCGGTTGTCGGCGATGCTGAAATCACGGCTCGCGAGCGCCGAGAAGATCAGCGCCGGCGCGAACAGCTCCATGTTGACGCGGTTGATCGCCGACATGTCGGGGGCATGGCGGCGCGCGTACAGCCAGCCCACTCCGATCATCGCCAGCACCGGCACCATGATGCCGGCGATCCGTTCGAGCAGGGCGAGGGTCATCGGTCCGTCCCCGCGCACGCGGGGCGACCGACCCGCGCGGCGGCCGGGCTCACTGCGCGGCCGTCAGCTTGAAGAAGTGCTCGCGGTAGTGGCGCAGCTCGTCGATCGATTCCTCGATGTCGGCGAGGGCCGTGTGCGCGCTGCGCTTGGCGAAGGACTTCGCGACCTCGGGCCGCCAGCGCTTGCACAGCTCCTTGACGGTGGAGACGTCGAGGTTGCGGTAGTGGAAATAGGCCTCGAGCTCGGGCATGGTCCGCGCCATGAAGCGCCGGTCCTGGCAGATCGAGTTGCCGCACATCGGCGACTTGCCCGCCGGCACCCACGGCCGCAGGAAGGCGATGAGCTGCGCCTGCGCGTCGGCCTCGGTGACGGTGGAGGCCCGCACCCGCTCGGTGAGGCCGGAGCGGCCGTGCGTGGCCGTGTTCCAGGCGTCCATCGCCGCCAGCACCGCGTCGGGCTGGTGGATCGCGAGCACCGGCCCCTGCGCCAGGATCTCGAGGTTGCCGTCGGTCACGACCACCGCGACCTCGATGATGCGGTCGACGTCGGGACGCAGCCCGGTCATTTCCATGTCGACCCAGATGAGATGGGTCTCGTTCGGCGAGGCAGGAAGGGGCTGTGACATAATTTTCGGCTCCGCCTGCATTCTCTCACGAGCGCCCCCTTGCCCTTCACGGCGTCCCCGGCCCTGAGCTTCACGCTGGCCTTCGTGGTCGCCCTGCTGGCCTCGGTGGCCACCCGGCTGTATCTGGCGACACGCCAGGCGCGCCATGTCGCCCGCCATCGCGATGCGGTGCCCGCCCAGTTCGCCGAGCGCATCCCGCTGTCGGCCCACCAGCGTGCCGCCGACTACACCGTGGCGCGGGTACGCCTCGGGCTCGTCGAGACCCTGCTCGGCGCGGCGGTCCTGGTCGGCTTCACGCTGCTGGGCGGCATCGCCGCGATCGCCGACGTGCTGCGCGAGGCGCTGCCGGGCGCCCCCTTCTGGAACCAGGTGCTGCTGATCGGCGCGGTCGCCGCCATCGGCGGCGCCATCGACCTGCCGCTGTCCTGGTACAGACAGTTCGTGCTCGAGAAGCGCTTCGGCTTCAACCGCATGACCCCGGGCCTCTTCCTCGCCGACCTCGCCAAGGGCACCGCCGTCGCGATCGTGCTGGGCACGCCGCTGCTGGTCGCGGTGCTGTGGCTGATGGAGCGCGCCGGCCAGACCTGGTGGCTGTGGGCGTGGGCGCTGTGGGTCGCCTTCAACCTGACGGTGCTGGTGCTCTATCCGACCGTGATCGCGCCGATGTTCAACCGCTTCGTGCCGCTCGAGCCGGGCCCGGTGCGCGAGCGCGTCGAGCGGCTGCTGGCGCGCTGCGGCTTCGCCTCCAAGGGGCTGTTCGTGATGGACGGCAGCCGGCGCTCGGCGCACGGCAACGCGTACTTCACCGGCTTCGGTCGGGGCAAGCGCATCGTGTTCTTCGACACGCTGCTGTCGCGGCTGGATGCCGACGAGATCGAGGCGGTGCTCGCGCACGAACTCGGCCACTTCAAGCACCGGCACATCCTCAAGCGCATCGCCGCCACCTTCGCGATCAGCCTGGCGGGGCTGTGGCTGCTCGGCTGGCTGTCGGCGCGACCGTGGTTCTACCAGGGGCTGGGCGCCACCCCGCAGGCGGGCGACGCGCTCGGTGGCTACGCGCTGCTGCTGTTCTTCATGGCGATGCCGGTCTTCACCTTCGTGCTGCAGCCGCTGACGAGCTGGCTGTCGCGGCGTCACGAGTTCGAGGCCGATGCCTTCGCCGCGCGGCAGTCGAGCGCCGAGGATCTGTCGCGCGCGCTGGTCAAGCTCTACGAGGACAATGCCGCGACGCTGACCCCGGATCCGGTGCACTCGGCGTTCTACGACTCCCATCCGCCGGCCGCCCTGCGCCTCGCACGGCTCGCGGCGCTGCGCGACGGCGCACCCGTCGCGCCCGTCGCACCGGCGATCTGAATCCGACGACCCCGGAGGTCCACGATGCACGTGCCACAGAGTCCTGAGCACCTGCGCGAGCGCGACTGCGCGCCGCTGTCCGGTCGCGACGCGATGCGCGCCGACGCGATCGATGCGCAGCTTGCCGTGCTGCCCCGCTGGTCGATGGTCGACGGGGCGCTCCAGGCGAGCTATGCGTTCGCCGACTGGTGGGAGACCATCGCCTTCGTGAACGCCCTCGCCTGGATGGTCCACCGGCAGGACCACCATCCCGACCTCGCCGTGTCCTACGACCGCTGCACCGTGCGCTGGAGCACGCATTCGGCGGGCGGCGTGACGGTCAACGACTTCGTCTGCGCGGCGCGCACCGACGCGATCCACGACGCGAGGCCGGGCGCGTGACGCCCGCGAACCGGTTCCGTCCCGTTCGGCGCGCCCCTTGAACGCGCCGCTCGCGCAGGCCACCGTGCTCGCCGCCTACGGCCGGCAGTTCTGGCTCAGGCTCGACGGCGACGGCACCGGCGCCGAGGCGGGGGAGCGCAGCGCGGTGACGCGGGGCCGCCGCGGCGACGTCGTCGCGGGCGACCGCGTCGCCTGGCGCGACCTCGGCTCGGGCCAGGCAGTGATCGAGGAGGTGCTGCCGCGGCGCAACCTGCTGCGCCGCAGCGACGACCGGCGCGAGAAGGCCCTGGCCGCGAACCTCGACCGCGCGGCCATCGTCATCAGCGGCGAGCCGCCCTTCTCCGAGGAGCTGCTGGTCCGCGTGCTGATCGCGGCCGAGCGCGAAGGCATCGAGTGCCTGCTGATCGCGACCAAGGCCGACGTGCCCGGCGCGCTGGAATCGATCGAGCCGCGGCTCCACGTCTACGAGTCGCTCGGCTATCCGGTGTTCCGCATCGCGGCGAAGGCCGAGCCCGAGGAGACGGTCGCGCGGCTGCGGCCCGAGCTCGGCGGACGCACGACGCTGCTCCTCGGCCAGAGCGGCATGGGCAAGTCGACGCTGGTGAACCTGCTGGTGCCCGATGCCGACCTCGCCACGCAGGCGATCTCGGAGGCCCTGCAGACCGGCAAGCACACGACCACCTTCACCCGCGCCTTCGACCTCGCGGGCGGAGGCCGGCTGATCGACTCGCCGGGGTTCCAGGTGTTCGGCCTCGCACATCTGTCGGCGACGGAGCTCGAGCACGGCATGAGGGAGTTTCAGCCCCTGCTCGGCCACTGCAGGTACTACAACTGCACGCACCGTCACGAGCCGGGCTGCGCGATCCGGACCGCGGTCGCCGAGGGCCGGATCGACACCCGCCGGCACACGCTCTACGAGCAGCTGCGCGACGGCGCGCGGGAGCGCTGAGGCTGCGGGGCGCTCGAAGGGCCGGGCCTACTGGCCGAGCCAGTTCGCGATGGTGAGCATGGCGAAGAGCCCGATCCACAGCACCACGGAGCGCCAGACGAGTCCGACCGCGCTGCGCAGACCGGTGGCGTCCGGCGGCCCTCCCGTCCAGTCGAAGCCGCTCGGGGCGCCGCCCGACAGCGACGGATCGGCGTCGAGCGCCGCCGCGTCGCCCCGGATCTCGGCCTCGACGCGCGCGTCCGCGATGTGCAGCCCGAGCGCGCCGCCACCGGTCATCAGCAGCAACCGGCGCTGCTCGTCGCCACCACGCACCGCCGACGCCGCGCGCCAGCAGTAGACCGCGTCCTCGAAGTTGCCGACCACCGCGAACCCGGCCGCCGACAGGCGCACCGGCAGCCAGTCGAGCACCCGGTACGCGCGCGCGGCGAAGCGGCCGTAGGGCTCGGCGGCCGGGACGACGGCGGCCGGCGCCGCCGTGGCGCCTGCGACCGCCGCCATCAGCGTGTCGGGCGCGGCCGCGCGGGCCGGATGCCCGCCGCGCGCCCAGTGCTCGGAGAGGAACTGCGCGGCCCGGTACAACACCGGGCCGATCGCGCCGGGCAGCAGGATGTACCAGAACAGCGGGCCGAACACATGGCGGTGGGCCGCGACGAGGGCGTGCGCGATCGCCATCCGGCAGAGCTCGTCGACCGGAAGCTCGCCGACGGCGAAGTCCGGGTCCCGCTGACGGATCCAGCGCTGCAGCGCCTGGCGCGCACCCTCGGTGTCGCTCGCGGCGAGGGCGAGCTGGATCTCGGTGAACGCGTGGCTGAACTGGCGAAAGCCCACGGTGTGGTAGAGCACCAGCACGTGCAGCGCCAGGACCGGCAGCACGCCGAACAGCGCCAGCACCCACTGCGCGGCCCAGATGCCGACCACGGCGAGCCCCACCGTCAGCGCCCAGCCGAAGGCTCCGTGACGCCACTGGCCGGCATCGGTGGCGCCCGCGATCGCGTCCACCACCGTGCCGGCCGCGCGATGCACGCCATTGTCGCGAGGCAGCGGGCGGAGCTGCTCGAGCGTCAGCGCGAGGATCAGTGCGACGAATCCCATGGGCGGATGATACCGAGGCTGGGGCCCCGGGCCCGAGTCGGCACCCGCGGCAGGGTCACTTGGCGCGCAGCAGGGCGCCGGACTTCAGGCGGCCACGTACCGGTAGAGGTTGCGCAGCATCGCGGCCGTGACGCCCCAGACGAAGAACTCCCGACCGTCGCCGGGCCGCGTCCACGGCATCGCCAGGAAGCTGCGCTCCAGCCCGTCGTCCCAGCGGTAGAGGCGGCGCTGGTGATTGCCGGGGTCCATCAGGAAGGCCAGCGGCACCTCGAAGACCTCGGCCACCTCGTTCGCGTCGGGCGCGAGCGCGTGGTCCGGATCGACCAGGCCGACCACCGGCGTGACCACGAAGCCGGTGCCGGTCGTGTAGGTCGGCATCTGGCCCAGCACCTCGACGAGAGCACGCGCCAGCCCGATCTCCTCTTCGGTCTCGCGCAGCGCGGTGCCCACCGGCGAGCCGTCGTGCGGCTCGGTGCGCCCGCCCGGAAACGCGATCTGGCCCGCATGCGCCGACAGGTGCGCGGTGCGTACGGTCAGCATCACCGAGAGCCCGTGCTCCCGCGGCACCAGCGGCACCAGCACGGCGGCCGGACGCGGCGTCTCGGGGCCGAGTCGCCAGCGATCGTCGATGAATTCGGGAGTCCAGACCGGCGGGCGGCGAAAGCGCTCGCGCAGGGCCTCGGGCCGCAGCCGGTCGGCCGACACCCCCGGCATGGCCGGTGCGGTGTCGTCGATCGGTGCGGTGCGCGGATCCGGGATGGATCGGCGCGTGGTGCCCGGTTCGGCCGCGGCGCGGATGACCGCGGCCCGCTCCGGGGGGCGGTCGGCCGCGCTCATCGCGCGACCGGCGCCCGCATCACTTCGGCTGCGCGGCCGACGAGGCGGGTGCGCGTCCCGGCAGCTTTTCCTTGATGCGCGCCGACTTGCCCGAGCGCTCGCGGAGGTAGTACAGCTTCGCGCGGCGCACGTCGCCGCGGCGCTTGACCTCGATCGAGGCGATCAGGGGCGAGTACAGCTGGAACGTCCGCTCGACACCCTCGCCCGACGAGATCTTGCGGACGATGAACGACGAATTGAGGCTGCGGTTGCGCTTGGCGATGACGACGCCTTCATACGCCTGGACGCGCTTGCGCGTGCCCTCGACGACGTTGACGTTGACGATCACGGTGTCGCCGGGGGCGAAGACCGGAATCGTCTTGTTCAGGCGAGCGATCTCTTCCTGCTCGAGCTGCTTGATCACATCCATGGAAGCTCCATGCCATCGTGCGCCGGATTGTTGGTAGGGCCGGTTCGAGACCGGAATGCCCGGGGCAGAGGATGGCGTCGATTCGACGTCGATGACGTCGTTCTTGCGTCGCTTTTTGCGTCTACGGACCGCTTGGAACCGCGGTCGACGATGCAAAGCCTTCGATTCTAGCTCAATCCGCGCAGGAACGCCTCATCGTCCGCCGACAGCCGGTGTTCGCGCCGGGCCAGCTCGATCAGTTCGGGGCGGCGCTCGGCGGTCGCCTTCAAGGCCTGCTCGCGGCGCCAGCGGGCGATCCGCGCATGGTGGCCGGACAGCAGGACCGCCGGAACGGGCAGCCCGCGCCAGGCCTCGGGACGGGTGAAATGGGGGCCCTCGAGCAGGCCGTCGGAGAACGAGTCCTGCTGCGGCGAGGCGCCGTCGGTCATCACGCCGGGCAGCAGCCGCACCACCGCGTCGATCAGCGCCAGCGCGGGGAGCTCGCCCCCCGACACGACGAAGTCGCCGACCGACAGTTCCTCGTCGATCTCGGCATCGAGCAGCCTCTGGTCGACCCCTTCGTAGCGGCTGCACAGCAGCGCCAGGGCGGGCAGCGCGGCCAGTTCGGCGACGCGGCGCTGCGTGATCGGCGCCCCCCGCGGCGACAGGTGCACGACGTGCGCCCGCGGGCGGAGGTCCGTCTCGCGACGCGCATGCATCGCCCCCAGGCAGGCGGCCAGCGGCTCGGGCAGCATGACCATGCCGGGGCCGCCCCCGAAGGGTCGGTCGTCGACGCGGCGATAGGCGTCGCTCGCATGATCGCGCGGGTTCCAGCAGCGCAGCCGCCAGATGCCGCGCTCGATGGCGCGCCCGGTCACGCCGAACCCCGCCGCGGGCTCGACCATCTCGGGGAACAGGGTGACGACCTCGATGTCCATCGTGGCGGTGTGCGCCTCGGTTTGCGCCCCGGCTTCAGCGCGACCAGTCCGCCTGCCAGTCCACGACGACACGGCCCTCGGCCGGCAGGGCATCGACCACGTAGGCGTCGACGAACGGGATCAGATGGCCGGTGTCGGTCTCGAGGATCGGGTGCGCGCCGTGGTCGTCGACCGACACCACCGTGCCGAAGGACTCCCCGGCCTGGTTCACGACCGCGCAGCCTTCCAGGTCGACCCAGTAGACCTCGCCCTCCGGCAGCGGCGGGAAATCCACCCGCCGCACGCCGACCTCGGCCCCCTTCAGCGCGAGCGCGCCGTCACGGTCCTCGATGCCCTCGGGCTTCGCGACGACGGTGGACGCGTGGCGCCGTGAGCGCTCGAGCGTGAGCCATCGGTCGATGGCCGGGTGCGCCGGGGCTGCCGGGCGCTGGACGTGCCAGACCCCCGCTCGCAACAGCGCGGTATCGCCGGCGCCGGCGAACGGCTCCACCTTGACCCAGCCGCGCACGCCCCATGCATCGACCACCCTGCCGAGCGGCACGGTGCGCTGAGGGTCGCGCGCGAGCCTCGGCGCGGGCTGCGGGGACACCGATCCGGCAGATGCTGCAGCCGGATCGGACGGCCGGACGGTGATCGCAGCCTCGCTCGGCGACGCGCCGGAGGCGATGCTCAGGCCGCGGCCGGTGCTGCAGCCGGTGCCGCGGCTTGCTTGGCGAACTGCTTGATCAGGCGCTGCACGGTCGGCGAGACCTGCGCACCATGGCTCTTCCAGTACTCGATGCGCTCGAGCGACAGGCGAAGGCCCTGCTCGTTGCCCGAGGCGATCGGATTGTAGAAGCCGAGCCGTTCGATGAAGCGACCGTCGCGGCGGTTGCGGCTGTCGGTGGCAACGACGTTGAAGAACGGGCGGGCCTTGGCACCGCCGCGCGAGAGACGCAGAACGACCATCGAGGTTCCTTGCAGACTTTCCGGGAAACCCACGATGATAGCCCATTTAGGGCCTCGCGGTGAAGCCCTAGCGACCTTCAGCGCCCGGTTGCGAAACCGCTTCCGATGAAGCCCCCCGTGGCCCGTCCCTGGACGGCCCCGGGCGAACTGCTGTACGACGAGGCGCCGCTGCCCTGGATGGGCCCCGGGAGCGGCCGCGGGTCCGGCTGCGGATATGGACCCGAGGGACCCACGCCGGGGGGCAGGCCGCCATGCGGCGGCCAGGGTCGCAGGGTCGGCGCCCCGTACCAGACCGGCCGGCCGGCATCCGCGAAGACGACCTGGGGCTGGGCTCGGGCACGGCGCTCGGACTCGGCCTGCTCCATCCGGTCGCGGTCCTGCTGGCGGCGGTTGAAGCCCTCGGCCTGCTTGCGCCAGTACTCGCGCTCGGCATCCGCGCGCTGGCGGGCCGCACCCTCCTTCGGCAGCGTGTAGCTGCGCTGGCCGACCTGGGCCGCGCCCGCCGGCGGCGGCCGGTCGCTGAGCTCGAGGGTGCCGTCGGGAAGTCGCGACTGCCAGATGGTGGTCGCGGGCGCGGCCTCGATCGCGCGGCCGGCCCGGGCGAGCTCCTCGGCACTCATCGCGCGGCCCCCGCCGACCACGGCGGCGCCGATCTGTCCGCCGGGGGACGGCGAGGCCGCGGCCACGCTGCCCGCCGCCGTCATCGCCCAGGTGGCGGTCACCGCCGCCGCCAGCACCGCACCCGTCGTCCGACCGCGCTTCGCCATCACTGCCTCCGGCCCGACGCGCGGTGCGAGCCACCGGTGTCGGAAAACTTAACAGACTGATTTTTCAGGATCTTTCCGGATTCTAGACGCTCGCGACCCGAACGCAAGCACCGCCCTCCCCGCGAGGCCCTCCCGACACTCAGAACAGGCTGCCCTGGACCGGAGGATCCGGGGCGAACCGGACCGGATCCCGTCGGCTCGCCTGCATGCCGACCGTCGGCGGCACGAACAGGTCGGTCCGCAGCGTCGGCCGAGCGCGTCCGATGCCCAGCCGCCGCAGCCGGGCGTCGATGCGCATCCGGATCATGTCCGCCCAGGGGCCGACGCCTCGCATCCGCCAGCCGAAGCGGGGGTCGTTGTCCCGGCCGCCGCGCATGTCGCGCAGGCGGGCGACGACCCGGGCGCGACGATCGGGGAAATGCTGGCCGAGCCAGTCGTGGAAGACCGCGACCAGCTCGTTGGGCAGACGCAGCACCACGTAGTTGGCGTGGCGGGCCCCCGCCTCGTGGGCGGCATCCAGGATGGATTCGATCTCGGGCTCGTTGACGAAGGGGATCAGCGGAGCGAGCGACACGCCGACGGGCACGCCCGCATCGGCCAGCCGGCGGATCGTCTGGAGACGACGCCAGGGCGCGGGCGCACGCGGCTCGAGGATGCGCGAGAGGGCCGGGTCGAGGGTGGTGACGGTGACCATGGCCTGCGCCAGACCGTCGCGGGCCATCGGGGCGAGCAGGTCCAGATCGCGTTCGACCCCGCTCGACTTGGTGATCAGCGATATCGGATGACGCGTGCGGGCGAAGACCTCGAGGCAGCCTCGGGTCAGTCGCAGGTCACGCTCGACGGGCTGCCAGGCGTCGGTGACCGTGCCGATCGCGATCGGCGTGCACCGGTAGCCCGGCGCGGCGAGTTCGGCTTCGAGCAGTGCCGCGGCCTGGTGCTTGGCGAAGAGCCGGGTCTCGAAATCCAGCCCCGGCGACAGCCCGAGGAACGCATGACCCGGCCGCGCGTAGCAGTAGACGCAGCCGTGCTCGCAGCCCCGGTAGGGATTGATGGAGGCGTCGAAGCCGATGTCGGGCGAGGTGTTGCGGGCGATGATCGAGCGGGCGGCGTCCGGCTCGATCACGGTCGCGGGCGGCGGCGGCGCGTCGGTATCGTCGACGGGCCAGCCGTCGTCGATGCGTTCGCGCGCGTCGCGCTCGAAGCGACCGGCCGGGTTCGACACTGCGCCCCGGCCCTTCCTGACGATGGCGATCGGCTGCATCCTGCCCCTCCGGCGACGGTGTCGCCGCAGGCCGACCGCAGGGGTGCGGGACGCCTCGGGACTGTATGAATATACAGTCTACCGACCGACCGGTGTCAAGGCTGCGGCCGCGCGCAGGTCGTCGCCGAGCAGCGCCGCGACCCGCTCGCGCAGCCGCGCGGGTGTCGCGTCGGCCGCCGTCATCGGCGCACCGACCTCCAGGCCCACCCGACTGAACGGCCCGCGCCGGAACGGCCGCACCATCGCGCGGCCACGCTCGATGCGCGAGAAGAAGCTGCCCCAGAGGTGGGTCAGCGCCATCGGCACCACCGGCACCGGATGCGTCGCCAGGATCTTGGCGACACCGCCGCGGAACTCGCCGAGCGAGCCGTCCCGGGTGATCGCGCCCTCGGGGAAGATCGCCAGCAGGTCGCCCTCGTCGAGCACCGCGCGCGCCGCGTCGAAGGCCGCCGCGTAGGTCGCCGGATCTTCCTTCTGCGAGGCGATGGGGATCGCCTTGGCCAGACGGAACACCCCGCCCAGCAGCGGGATCGCGAAGATCCGATGGTCCATCACGAAGCGGATCGGCCGCGGGCTCGCCGCCATCAGCAGGATCGCATCGACGAAGCTCACGTGGTTGCAGACCAGCAGCGCCGCGCCCTGCACCGGGATGTGCTCGCCGCCGCGCACGCGGAAGCGGTAGACCACGTTCGACAGGATCCAGGCCAGGAACCGCAGCAGGTACTCCGGCACCAGCAGGAAGATGTAGGCCGCGACCGCGGCGTTGAGGAGGCCGACCGCGAGGAACACCTGCGGCAGCGTCAGCCCCGCGGCGAGCATCGCGCCGGTCGCCAGCGCGCTCGCGATCATGAACAGCGCGTTGAGGATGTTGTTGGCCGCGATCACTCGCGCGCGGTGCGTGGGCTCGCAGCGCAGCTGGATCAGCGCGTACATCGGCACGCTGTACAGCCCCGCGAACAGCGCCAGCAGCGCGAGGTCGGCGAGCACGCGCCAGTGCGCGGGCACGCCGGCGAAGGCAGCCAGGCCCATCGGCGCCGGGGCCGGCGCGAGCCCGCGGGTGGCGAAGAACAGATCCACCGCGAACACCGTCATGCCGATGGCGCCCAGCGGCACGAGGCCGATCTCCACGTGTCGGTGCGAGAGCCGCTCGCAGAGCAGCGAGCCCGTGGCGATGCCGATCGAGAACACCACGAGCAGCAGCGACGCGACCCGCGCGTCGCCGTGCAGCACGTCGCGCGCGAAGGCGGGGAAGGTCGAGAGGAACACCGCGCCGAAGAACCACATCCACGAGATGCCGAGCAGCGATCGGAAGACGACGATGTTGCCGTGGGCGAGCCGCAGGTTGCGCCAGGTTTCGGTGAACGGATTCCAGTTGATCCGGAGCGCCGGGTCGCTCGCGGGCGAGTGCGGGATCGAGCGGGCGACCAGCCGCCCCGCGATCGCGACCGCGACGCAGGCGGCGGCGGTCCAGCGCGCGCCGGTGTCCGGGATCGCGATCAGCAGTCCGCCGACCACGTTGCCCAGCAGGATCGCGACGAAGGTGCCCATCTCGACGACGCCGTTGCCGCCGGTGAGCTCGCGCTCGTCGAGGTGCTGGGGCAGGTAGGCGTACTTCACCGGCCCGAACAGGGTCGAGTGCAGCCCCATCAGGAACACGCAGCCGAGCAGCACCGGCACGTGCTGCGTCCAGAAGCCCCATGCCGCGAGCGCCATCACCGCGATCTCGAAGGTCTTGACGAAGCGCATCAGCGACGCCTTGTCGAGCTTGTCCGCGAGCTGGCCGCTGGTGGCCGAGAACAGCAGGAACGGCGCGATGAACAGCGCGCCGATCACCAGGCCGGCGAGCGACGCCGGCAGCCACTCGACCTGCACCTGGTAGGTCACCATCACGGTGAAGGCGAACTTGAACAGGTTGTCGTTGCCGGCGCCCAGGAACTGGACCCAGAAGAACGGCGCGAAGCGGCGCTGTCGGAGCAGTGCGAACTGATCGGGCGGTGAGGGGCTCACGATGATGTCCTGGGGGTGGAGGCAGCGCGGGCGTTGCATGGGCGCGGAGGAGGACAGGGCGAACGCCTGCAGGAGGGCACTGGAAGGATCGTGGCCGTGGACCTCCGGAGTATCAACTCATATCGAAAACGGCGCGACAGACCGGCCGTCTGGTATCGTATATCGATACTCTTTTTCATCCGACCATGAGCAGCACCCGCGATCTCGTCACCGCGCTGAAGGCCGAGCTGCGCCGGGCGGGTCTGACCTACGCGCAGCTTGCGCGCGAGCTCGGTCTGGCCGAATCGAGCGTCAAGCGCATCCTCGCGAAGGGGGACATGCCGCTCGGCCGCATCGACGAGATCCTCGCCGTGCTGAAGCTGGACTTCGCCGAGCTCGCCCGCCAGGTCGTCGACCGGCGCCCGCCGCGCCTGATGCTCGAGCCGGAGCAGGAGCGTGCACTGGTGGCCGACCCGCGGCTGCTCACCGTCGCGCTGTGCACGCTCAGCCAATGGACCTTCGAGCAGATCGTCCACCACTACCGGATGGCGCCCGCGCAGGTCGTGGCCGCGCTGGTCGCGCTCGACCGGCTCGAGGTGCTCGAGCTTCGGCCGAACAACCGCTACCGGCTGAAGATCGACAAGACGCTGCGCTGGCAGCCCGACGGCCCGCTGATGCGCTACTTCCGCGAGCGGGCGATGGCCGACTATTTCTCGGGCGGCTTCGACGGCGAGGGCGAGCTGCTGACCCTGGTCCACGGGCAGATCTCGCCCGCCCAGGCCCGATGGTTCTCCGAGCGGCTGCAGCGGCTCGCGCAGGACTTCGCGCAGCAGCACCTCGCCGACCAGCAGCTGCCGGACGACGAACGCGCGGCGTTCACGCTGCTGATGGGTCTGCGCGGCTGGTGGTTCGAGGATCTGCGGGCGATGCTGCGCAGCGAGCCGGCGGCCCGGGCGGGCGAGCCTCGGCTCAACGCCCCCAGCGCAGCACCATCGGATCGAGCCCCCGGGCGATCTCGAGCAGGCCGGCGCGCGCCGCCGGCGGCATCGGCGGGAACGGCGAACGCGGCGCGTCGCAGGCGATGACGCCGCCCTCGAGCATCAGCGCCTTGGCCGCGAGCAGCCCGCACTGCCGGTTCTCGTGGTTGATCAGGGGCAGCCAGCGCCCGTAGGCGGCGAGCGCCTCGGCGCGGCGCCCGGCGAACCAGTGCGCGAGGATCTCGCGGAACGCGTCCGGGTAGCCGCCGCCGGTCATCGTGCCGGTCGCGCCGCCGTCGAGGTCGGCGAACAGCGTGATGCCCTCCTCGCCATCCCACGGCCCCTCGATCGCGTCGCCCCCCAGGCGCAGCAGCTCGCGCAGCTTCGCGGCCGCGCCGGGCGTCTCGATCTTGAAGTACGCGACATGCTCGATCTCGCGCGCGAGCTGCGCGAGAAACGGCGCCGACAGCGGCGTCCCGCTGACCGGTGCGTCCTGGATCATGATCGGGATGTCGATGGCGTCGGAGAGCTCGCGCAGGAAGGCGGCGATGCCGGCCTCCCCCACCCGGATCGACGCGCCGTGGTACGGCGGCATGACCATCACCATCGCCGCGCCGAGCTCCTGCGCGCGGCGACTGCGGGCCGCGCAGATGCGGGTCGAGTAGTGGGTGGTGGTGACGATCACCGGCACGCGGCCGGCCACGTGCCCGAGGATCTCGCGAGTCAGCAGCTCGCGCTCGTCGTCGCCGAGCGCGAACTGCTCGGAGTAGTTCGCGAGGATGCACAGGCCGTCGGAGCCTGCGTCGATCATGAAGTCGACGCAGCGCTTCTGGCTCGCGAGGTCGAGCTCGCCCGAGGCGGTGAAGGTGGTGGGAACGACGGGGAACACGCCCTTGTACGGGCGGGCGGACGATGCGGGCACGGCGGTCTCCTCGGGCTGTTGTTCGCCTGATCCGGCCCGAGTATGCACGCCGGGTCGACACGCGGCCGACCCGGCGCCCCGTCTTTCAGAACATCGCGTCCTCGAGCGCCAGCGTGCCCGCCGCGCCGTCGACGATGGCGGCGCGATGCCCGCCCGCGCGCGACAGCACGTGGTCCGCGTAGAAGCGCGCGGTGCCGATCTTGGCCTTGAGGAAGGCCGGGTCCTCGCCGCCGGTGGCGAGCAGCTCGGTGGCGCGCAGCGCGGCGCGGGCGAGCTGCCAGCCGGCGAGCACCGTGCCGCAGAGCATCAGGAAGGGCACGCTGCCGGCGTAGGTGGCGCGCGGATCGCCCTTGCCCTGCGCGACGAACCAGGCGATCGCGGCTTCCATCGCGTCGGCGCCCTCGGCGAGCTTCGCGCGGATCGCGCCCAGGTCGCCCTCGCTCGGCAGCGACGCGACGGTCTCGCGGACCTGGCCGACCATCGCCATGCCGGTGCGGCCGCCGTCGCGCACGGTCTTGCGGCCGATCAGGTCGTTGGCCTGGATCGCGGTCGTGCCTTCGTAGATCGTCAGGATCCGCGCGTCACGGTAGTGCTGCGCCGCGCCCGTTTCCTCGATGAAGCCCATGCCGCCGTGCACCTGCACGCCGAGCGAGGTGACCTCCAGGCTCATCTCGGTGGAGAAGCCCTTGACGATCGGCACCAGGTATTCGTAGACGGTCTGGTTGGCCTTGCGCACCTCGGCATGCGGCGACGCATGGGCGGCGTCGAAGGAGGCCGCAGCCACGTAGCCGAGCGAACGGGCGCCTTCGGTGAGCGCGCGCATGGTCATCAGCATCCGGCGCACGTCCGGGTGGCGGATGATCGCGACCGGTCCGGCCGAACCCTCGACCGCACGGCCCTGCACGCGGTCGCGCGCGTACTGCACCGCCTTCTGGTAGGCCCGCTCGGCGACCGCGACACCCTGCATGCCGACCGAGAAGCGGGCGGCGTTCATCATCACGAACATGTACTCGAGGCCGCGGTTCTCCTCGCCGATCAGCCAGCCGATCGCGCCGGCCGCGGCGGCACCACCGCCCGGCGCGGCGACCGGGAACTTGCCGTCGCCGTAGAGCAGCACCGCGGTCGGGCTCGCCTTGATGCCGAGCTTGTGCTCGACCGACGCGCAGAACACGTCGTTGCGCGCGCCCAGCCGTCCCTCGGCGTCGACCATCACCTTCGGCACGACGAACAGCGAGATGCCCTTGACGCCTTCGGGCGCGCCCGGCGTGCGCGCGAGCACCAGGTGGACGATGTTGTCCGCCATGTCGTGCTCGCCGTAGGTGATGTAGATCTTCTGGCCGAAGATCCGGTAGCTGCCGTCCGGCTGCGGCTCGGCGCGCGAGCGCACCTGCGACAGGTCCGAGCCTGCCTGCGGCTCGGTGAGGTTCATCGTGCCGGTCCACTCGCCGCTGACCAGCCTCGGGATGTACAGCTTCTGCTGCGCGTCGCTGCCGGCGGTGAGCAGTGCCTCGATGGCGCCGTCGGACAGCAGCGGGCACAGCGCGAACGACAGGTTCGCGCTGTTCGTCATCTCGGTGCAGGCGGTGGCCACCAGCTTGGGCAGCTGCTGGCCGCCGAAGGCCGCCGGATGCTGCACGCCCTGCCAGCCGCCTTCGGCGAAGGCGCGGAACGCGGCGCGGAAGCCCGGCGTGGTGGTGACCACGCCGTCCGACACGGACGAGGGCTTGAGGTCGCCGGCCCAGTTCAGGGGCGCGAGCACCTCGGCGTTGAACTTCGCGGCTTCGGTCAGCACCGCCTCGACGGTGTCGTCGGTGGCGTCCTCGAAGCCGGGCAGCTCGCGCACGCAGTCCAGGCCCGCGACCTCGCGGATCGTGAACAGCATGTCCTTGACCGGGGCCTGGTAGCTCATCGTCGTCGTCCTTCGCCGTATCGGGGGGTCAGAGCTTGCCGGCCAGCTCGGGGACGGCCTGGAAGAGGTCGCCCACGAGACCGTAGTCGGCCACGCCGAAGATCGGGGCCTCGGCGTCCTTGTTGATCGCGACGATGACCTTCGAGTCCTTCATGCCGGCCAGGTGCTGGATCGCCCCGGAGATGCCGATCGCCACGTACAGCTGCGGAGCGACGATCTTGCCGGTCTGACCGACCTGCCAGTCGTTCGGCGCGTAGCCCGCGTCGACCGCCGCGCGCGAGGCGCCCATCGCCGCACCGAGCTTGTCGGCCAGCGGCTCGAGGAGCTTGAAGTTCTCGGCGCTGCCCATGCCGCGGCCGCCCGAGACGACGATCTTCGCGCCCGCCAGTTCGGGACGCTCGCTCTTCGCGACTTCGCGGCCAACGAAGCTCGCCGTGCCCGGATCCGCGGCGGCCGCGACCGACTCGATGGCGGCCGAGCCGCCGGAGGCGGCGGCCGGATCGAACGCGGTGGTGCGGACCGTCAGCACCTTGACCGCATCGGTCGACTGCACGGTCGCGATCGCGTTGCCGGCGTAGATCGGGCGCTGGAAGGTGTCGGGCGACTCGACCGAGGTGATGTCCGAGACCTGGGCCACGTCGAGACGCGCGGCGACGCGCGGCAGCACGTTCTTGCCGAACGCGGTGGCAGGCGCCAGCACGTGGGTGTAGCCGGCGGCGACCGCGATCACCTGCTCGGCGACCGCCTCGGCAAGCTGCTCGGCGAGGTGCGGCGCATCGGCGACCAGCACCTTGGCGACGCCGGCGATGGCGGCGGCGGCCTTGCCCGCATCGGCGCAGCCCGAGCCCGCGACCAGCACGGTCACGTCGCCGCCGCATTTCAGGGCCGCCGTGACCGCGTTCAGCGTGCCGCCGCGGATGGCGTGGTTGTCGTGTTCGGCAATGACGAGTGCGGCCATGTCAGATCACCTTCGCTTCGTTCTTGAGCTTGTCGACCAGCGCCGCGACGTCCGGCACCTTGATGCCGGCCTTGCGCGAGGCCGGCTCCTGGACCTTGAGGGTCTTCAGACGCGGGGCCGGATCCACGCCGAGGTCGGCGGGCTTGACGGTCTCCAGCGTCTTCTTCTTCGCCTTCATGATGTTCGGCAGCGTCACGTAGCGCGGCTCGTTCAGGCGCAGGTCGGTCGTCACGATGGCGGGCAGCGCGATCGACAGCGTCTCGAGGCCGCCGTCGACCTCGCGGGTGACGCGGGCGCGACCGTCGGCGACCTCGACCTTGGAGGCGAAGGTGGCCTGCGGACGGCCCGTCAGCGCGGCCAGCATCTGGCCGGTCTGGTTCGCGTCGTCGTCGATCGCCTGCTTGCCCAGGATCACGAGGCCGGGCTGCTCCTTCGCGACCAGTGCGGCCAGCAGCTTGGCGACCGCCAGCGGCTGCAGCTCGACCGAGGCGTCCACCTCGACGAGGATCGCGCGGTCCGCGCCGATCGCCATCGCGGTGCGCAGCGTCTCCTGGCAGGCGGTGATGCCGCAGCTCACGGCGATCACCTCGGTGGCGACGCCCTTCTCCTTGAGACGGACCGCCTCCTCGACGGCGATCTCGTCGAAGGGGTTCATCGACATCTTGACGTTGGCGATGTCCACGCCGGTGCCGTCGCTCTTGACGCGGACCTTGACGTTGTAGTCGACCACGCGCTTGACCGGTACGAGAATCTTCATGGGGGTCTCGGGGGGTTGATTCGGGGCTGGTGCGGATGCGGGCGATTATAGGCACCGGGGGCGCCGGTCGCGCGCGATCACGTCAACCTGGTTGACAAGGCGAGGATAGGCCCCCGACAATGATCTTGTCAACACGGGTTGACGAGATCGCACCTCCCCCGGACCCACCCCACCGTCCGGCTCCACCGCCCGGCGCCACCTGTCCGCCCCACCGCCCCCGCCCACGCATGGCCGCCAACCTCAAGCAGCTGCTGCTCGCGCGCTCGGACTGGTTCGCGCGCGAGATCATGAGCGGCGTGCGGCGCAGCGAATACGCCTACATCACGCCGGCGCAGAGCCGGCTCCTCGCGCACATGGGCGGCAAGCCGACGAGCATGTCCGAGCTCGCCCGCCGGCTGGCGATCTCGCGGCAGGCGGTGCACAAGACCGTGGCCGAGCTGGTGCGCCGCGGCATCCTGGAGATCCGCGAGGACCCCGAACGTCGCAACGCCAAGCTCGTGGTCTACACCGAGCGCGGCCGCCAGGTGAACCGGGCGGGCGCCCAGATCATCGAGCGGGTGGAGGAACGGATCTCGGCACGCATCGGCCGGGAGCGGCTGGACGAACTGAAGACGCTGCTCGCGGCGGACTGGGGCTGAGGACGCCCGCGTCGGGGTCGGCGAACGGACAGGGCGCCCCCCGACGGCGTCAGTCCTCGAGGTGCGCCCGCAGCGCGGCTTCGAAGGCGGACGGCGCCTCGTAGTTGACCCAGTGTCCGGCGCCCGCGATCGTCGTGAAGCGCAGGCCCGGTCGGGCGGCCTGCAGCACCGTGCGCGCGCTGTCGGGATCGCGGCGCACGACCGGATCGAGCGCGCCGTAGATCGCGTCGACGCGCTCCACGTCGACCCCGCCGAGGGTGTCGCGCGTGATCGGCATCGCCGCGACCTCGCCGCCGAAGAAGCGCGCGCGCTCCACGTTCCCGGCATGCAGCGCCACGCCGTCCGGATCGTCGGCCGCGGAGGCGACCATCAGCGTGCGGAAATTGTGACCGTGGAGGGCGAGCCGTTCGGCCGGATCGCGGGCCCGTCGCCATCCACGCAGGTCCATCCGAGGATCGGGCAGTCCTAGCGAGGCGGCGCCCGTGATCACCATGCGTCGCACGCGACCCGGGCCGCGTGCGGCGATGCAGGTGCCGACCAGCGACCCGAACGAGAAGCCGGCGAGGTCGAAGGCCCGAGGACCCGGCAGCAGGGTCGCCAGGCCGTCCGCGGTGGCCGCGACGATGCCCTCGAGCCCGCCGGGCTCGGGCGGATCGGCCGAGTCGCCGAGCGCCGGCAGGTCGCAGGCCCAGACCTCGCGGGTGCGCATCAGCGTGCCGATGTTCCGCACCCAGTGGTTCCAGCTTCCGGCGCCGCCGTGCAGCAGCACCAGGGGGCGCCCCGTGCCCCAGCGGCGCCACACGAGCGAGCCGCCGCCGCAGCGGGTGCGCTCGATGCGAGCGCAGGCGTCGAGTGCCGCGATCAGGTTCGGCAGCGGGACGAGCTTCGCCGCGTCGCCGCCGGGTACCCCGGACGCCGGCGGCGCCGAGCCGCTCATCCCGACCCCCCTGCCCTGCGCGTCGCGCCGGCGTTCACAGCCCGCCGCTGACCACCAGCGTCTGGCCGCTCACGTAGTCGCTGTCCGGGCTGCAGAAGAGATAGACCGAGCCCGCCGCCTCCTCGGCGGTGCCGCCGCGCCCGAGCGGGATCATCTGCGACAGCGCCGCGATGCGACCCGCCTGCACGCCGATCTTCACCTCCCGGCCCTGCACCTCGATCTTGCCCGTGTCGCCCTCCTGCAGCGGCTGCGTCAGGCGGGTCTGGATGTAGCCGAACGCGACCGAGTTCACCGTCACGTTGTAGCGGCCCCATTCCTTGGCGAGGGTCTTCGTCAGTCCGTTGATGCCGGACTTCGCGGCGGCGTAGTTCGACTGCCCTGCGTTGCCGTTGACGCCCGACGTCGAAGAGATGTTGACCACCTTGCGCACCACGCGCCGACCGTCCTTCGCCTCCGCCTCGACCGCCGTCTTCAGATGCGCGAAGAAGGCGCGCAGGATGCGGAACGGCGCCTTGAGGTGGACGTCCAGGATCGCGTCCCACTGCTCGTCGCTCATCTTCTGGATCACGCTGTCCCAGGTGTAGCCGGCGTTGTTGACGACGATGTGCGCGTCCCCGAACGCATCGAGCGCGGTCTTCACGATGCGCTCGCCGAAATCGGCCGCCGCGACGTCGCCGTTGCACGCGACCGCGTCGCTCCCGAGGGCGCGGATCAGCGCGATGGTCTCGAGCGCGGGCGCCTCGTCGATGTCGTTGACCACGACCCGTGCACCGTCGCGCGCCAGGCGCAGCGCGATCTGCTGGCCGATGCCGCGGCCCGAGCCGGTGACGATCGCCACCTTGCCGTCGAGTTGTCCCATGGGTGTCTCCTCCTGTCGTTCGCGTGGGTGTCGACCCGCGGGCCGCCGGTTTGACGGGGCGCGTGGCCGGGTGCCACGATTCTACCGCCCGAGGAGACACCGGCCCGCCCCGCGCGGCCGCACACGAGACCACCATGACGCACCGCAGAGCCCTCTTCGACGACGAGCACGAGCAGTTCCGCGAACAGGTCAGACGGTTCTGCGAGCGAGAGATCGCCCCGCACTACCGAGACTGGGAGAACGAGGGCCTGACGCCCCGCGAGTTCTGGCGCAAGGCCGGCGAGGCGGGCGTCCTGTGCACGACGATCCCCGTCGAATACGGCGGCCCCGGCGGCACCTTCCTGCACGCCTGCGTGGTGACCGAGGAGATGGCTCGGGTGGGCGCGAGCCTCGGCCTGCCCGTGCACTCCGACATGGTCTCGCCGTACCTGATGCACTACGGCAGCGAGGACCTCAAGCGCCGACTGCTGCCGCGCCTGTGCGCCGGCGAGGTGGTCGCCTCGATCGGCATGACCGAGCCCGGCACGGGCAGCGACCTCAAGAACATCCGGACCACCGCGGTCCGCGACGGCGACCACTGGGTGATCAACGGCCAGAAGGTCTGGATCACGAACGGCTTCAACTGCGGCGTCGTCGTGGTCGCCTGCAAGACCGATCCCGCCGCGGGGGCCAAGGGGGTGTCGCTGATCGCGGTCGAGGAAGGCACGCCCGGCTTCACCAAGGGGGCGCGGCCGATGGACAAGATCGGACTGAAGGCCCAGGACACCGCCGAGCTGTTCTTCGACGACGTGCGCGTGCCGGTGACCAACCTCGTCGGCGAGGAGGGTCGGGGCTTTCGCTACCTGATGGAGCAGCTGCCTCAGGAGCGGCTGGTGATCGCAGTGCGCAGCTGCGCGGTCCTCGAGACGCAGCTCGAGCACACGGTCCGCTACGTGCGCGACCGCAAGGCCTTCGGCACGCCGCTGGTCGACTTCCAGAACACGCAGTTCAAGCTCGCGGAGGCGAAGGCCTACATCACCGCGCTGCGTGCCTTCGTCGACGCGTGCATCGCCGAGCACGTGGCCGGGGGCATCAGCAGCGAGCGGGCCTCGATGGCGAAGCTGGTCGCGACGGAAACGATGGGCCGCTACCTGGACGAGTTCCTGCAGCTGCACGGCGGCTACGGCTACTCGAACGAGTACGGCATCGGGCGGGCGTGGGTCGATGCGCGGGTGACGCGGATCGCGGGGGGGACGTCGGAAGTGCTGAAGAACATCATCGCGCGGGGGCTTTAGGGCGCTTATCGCGGGTTGGTCTTCGGTCTTCGTTTCGCGGTCTTCGCTCGAAGGTTGGCGCGCGGCGTCGCTGCCCTTCAGGCCGTTGCTTCCTCCGAGGCCCGCACCCCGGGCT